>JALSJJ010000161.1 GCA_026989375.1 Rhodothermus sp. | reverse complement strand
CAGCTACATTGCTCAGCGCATGCTGGGCGCCAAAGACGAACGCCACGCCCTGTTTTCCGTGCTCTGGTTTACCATCGCCCATTACTGCCTGCGCCCCTGGCCCTGGATTCTGACCGCTCTGGTCGCGCTAATGCTCTTTCCCGACGAGAACCCACGGGCCGCTTATGTCCTTGTGATGCGTGACACGCTTCCGCCGGGGCTGCTGGGACTGCTATTTGCCGCCTTCCTGGCGGCGTTCATGAGCACGGTATCCACGCAGCTCAACTGGGGCGTTTCGTACCTGGTCAACGACGGCTGGCGCCGGTTTGTCCGGCCCAACGCGGACGAGCGGCACTACGTGCAGGTTGGGCGGGGATTAACGTTTCTCCTGGCCGTGCTCAGCATTCTGGTTACCCTCCAGCTCGAATCCATCAGCGGCGCCTGGAGCTTGATTTTGACTGCTTCGGGCGGACTGGGGCTGGTTTTGATTTTGCGCTGGTACTGGTGGCGTATCAGTGCCTGGAGCGAGCTGACGGCCACCCTGGTACCGCTGCTGCTAACCGGACTTGCTCTCCTGGGCGTGCCCGTACCGGGCCTGCTGGATCCCTTCCCCATCAATCTGTTTGCCGTGGTCAGCTATACCACGCTGGCCTGGGTGACCGTTACCCTCTTTACGCCTCCCACCGACCGAGCCACACTCGACACCTTCTACCGCCGCGTGCGCCCCGCCGGCCCCGGCTGGCGTCCGGTGGCCATCCGACACCCGGACATTCGACCCGACACCACGCTGCGTACGCTGGCCCTCGACTGGCTGGCCGGCGTGGTGCTCGTCTATAGCACCCTGTTCGGGATCGGTCAGCTACTGCTGGGTTCCCGCCTCCTGGGCGTGCTGTTGTTGCTAATCGCTGCAGGAACCGGCGCTTTTCTCTGGCACCACCTGCGCCACCAGCTTCCGCAGACTTCCTCCGTGACGCGAAACGTCCCCCCGGCCAATTGAGTATCACAGGGGCGTTTGTCAACAGCAGGATGTCTGGTGCCATGTCCACCTTTCGGGGAGAACTGATCATTGTCGGCGATCGCGTGCTGATCGAGCCTGACGAAGGAGAGCGCCAGACGCAGACCGGCCTGTATCTGCCGGCCACCGTGGTAGAGCGCGAGCGCGTGGGTACGGGCCGCGTCATCAAGGTAGGACCGGGCTACCTGATGCCCAATCCAGAATACTCCGAAAACGAACCCTGGGCCCCCCACAAGGAGGCCGTCCGTTATCTGCCGCTGCAGGCCCAGCCCGGTGACTATGCCTTCTTCCTGAAAAAGGACGCCATCGAGTTGACCTACGAAAACCGCAACTACGTGATCGTCCCGCACAGTGCCATCCTGGCTCTGGTGCGCCCACACACCGAAGATTTGCTGGAAAACCTGGACGACCTGGGGGATCTCGACGATTTGCTCGACGCCTCGTAACAACTACCGATGGCCCGGCAATACCTCCGCTACGCTATCCCCCTGGTGAACCGACGCTATTACAGGCAAGTACCCTGACCCGCCGGTCAGGTAGCGCACGACCGCCGAATAAAACCCGCCCCCCCCTTCTGCTGCGCCGACGGCCCGGAAAATGCCTGCCCTTGCAGCAGGCCCCCTGATAGGCAAACGGTGATACCGGCTCTCCATGGCCGTTGCCAATCACTCTCCGGTCTTTTCGCTTCCGTCTACGATAGCTCATGCTCCCACTCAAACAATCAGAAAACACAACACATCTCTGTTCCAACAGATAAAAGTTACAAATTCACGGGTACCAGGCTCTTGACAGATTGTGTGTGTGTGTAACTTAACGGCAGCTTCTCAAAAGCGAGGTACGGTTCCCGTTGAGACATTTCGGCCATGTCGGCGGCCTGGAAAATCGGCCTGGGCCTGTTGCTCCTAACGCTGAGTTGGAGCCTGTATGCCTGGCGCATGCATGAGCGCCCGCCACAGGTGCCCTTCCCCTCCGAAGCGTTCGTGCCTGTCTGGACCCCGGCCGAAGCCGCAGCACCGACCAACCGCCGGGGCGAGGTGCTGTTGTTTTTCAGTCCGGACGAATG
>JALSJJ010000160.1 GCA_026989375.1 Rhodothermus sp. | reverse complement strand
GAAATAAGCCGTAACCCAGAGGCCGACCGGCACAAAGTAAAAGAACAGGGCCAGGCCCGCCACGATGAGCACCAGCAGGATCAGGCCGGAAGAGAACAGGATTTCCATGGCAACCTCCAGCAAAAAATTAGCCGCGTGGTGTTTCCAAGGTACCACACGGCATGTACGAGCACAACCGATTAAAGGTTGCTCTTAACGCGCCACTGTCTTCCGGTAGTCTCCGCTGGCACCGCCGGTTTTGGCCAGTAGCTGGATATCGGTGATAACGATTTCCTTTGAAAGCGACTTGCACATGTCGTAAATGGTCAGGGCGGCGATCGAAACGGCCGTCAGCGCTTCCATCTCGACACCGGTCGGACCGGTCGCCTTGGTGTAGGCGCGAATTTCAATACAGTTGTTTTCCTCGTCTGGCTTCAGCTCCAAGTCGATGGCGGTCAGGTTTACATGATGGCAGAGCGGGATGAGCTGGCTGGTCTGCTTGGCTCCCATAATGCCCGCAATCTGTGCCACCGTCAACACATCGCCCTTGCGCACCTCATGGGCCGTAATGGCCCGAAGCACCTCCGGCGGCACCACCACACGTCCGCTGGCTACCGCTGTACGTACAGTCGGCCCTTTTGCCGAAACGTCCACCATGCGCACGCCACCTTCCGGATTCAGATGCGTCAGCGCATAGGCCGAAGTCTGCAACTCGTCGGTCATTGTTCACCAGTGGTTTGGTTTGCGGGCTATAGTGGCATTATCGTCCCTTATTTCGGATCGGTAAACAGTCGCATGCCCGGGAAGTTCACTGCTCAGAAGGACACAGCGCAACCGCCTCAGGCGCCTGATAGACGCATTTCCCTCCGAAAAAGGTTGCCAGCACCCGCGTCTGTAGAATTTGCTGCGGAGGTACTGTCATGATGTCGTGTGAAAGCACCACGAAATCGGCATACTTCCCCGGTGTCAGCGAGCCCAGTTCGTGTTCCTGGAAGGCCGCATAGGCCGCGTCGAGCGTGAAAGCGCGGAGCGCCTCTTCACGCGTAAGCCGCTGTTCCGGGTACCACCCCGCTTCGGGCCAGCCTTCGGCATCCTGGCGTGTAATGGCCGCATAGAAGCCCAGGAGCGGGTTAGCGGATTCAACGGGAAAGTCGGAACCAAACGCCAGACGCACACCGTGCTCCAGGAAGGTGCGCCAGGCGTAAGCACCTCGCACGCGCTCGGGGCCCAGCCGATCTTCGGCCCAGTACATATCGCTGGTAGCATGCGTAGGCTGCATCGAAGCGATCACGTCCAGCTCAGCAAATCGCGCAAAATCCTCTGGCGCTACCACCTGCGCATGCTCTACCCGGTGGCGTCCTGACGTGCGCCCCAGTGTCCGCAACGCTTTCTCGTAGGCATCCAGCACCACCCGAACGCCCCGGTCGCCAATGGCATGCGTGTTCACCTGAAAACCACACTTCATCGCCCGCATCACCATTTCGGCAAACTCGTCGGGCTCATGACGGAGCAGTCCCCGGTTTCCGGGATCATCACTGTAATCCGACAGCAAAGCGGCTCCTCGACTGCCCAAGGCTCCATCAATGTACAACTTGACCGATCGAACTGTCAGCCGTCCTTCGTAATCCAGTAAAGGTCCCTGCTCACAAAAGTGATCGAAGGCGTCGCCTAAGCCGTCCATCATCACGTAAAGACGAAGCGTCAGGGTGCCGTCATCGACAGCCTGCTGATAACGTCGGATGGTTGCCAGACTTGCCCCGGCCTCGTGCACCCCTGTCAGTCCAAAACGATTTGCTTCGGCTACAGCTCGCCGCAACGCTTCTTCCAGCTCGGCTTCGGCAGGAGGGGGAATATGGGGGGCGATCAGATCCATCGCTTCATCAATAAACACACCCGTTGGACGCCCCTCAGCATCCCGCACGATATGGCCCCCTTCAGGATCCGGAATGTCTTCGGTCAGCAATCGCGGATTTGCCTTGCGAATGGCGGCTGTGTTGGCCCAGGCGGCATGTCCGTCAATACGTACCAGCCAGACCGGTCGCTCCGGGAAGACAGCATCCAGCATCTGCCGCGTGGGAAATTCCTTCACCGGCCAGTCATTCTGGTCCCAGCCGCGCCCCAACAGCCAGGCGTCCTCGGGTAGCTGGCGCGCAAATGCCTGTAGGCGTTCCAGGACTTCTTCGACCGAACGCGTGCCGGTCAAGTCAGCCCGCAGACGGCTCAACCCCAGCCCCATCAGGTGAGCGTGTGCATCAATGAAGCCAGGTACAACTGCACGCCCCTTCAGATCAATGCGCGGTGCTTCGGGGTAAGCCGCTGTAAGCTGGGCCGTGGTACCGACCATCAGGATGCGATCGTCCCGGATGGCCATCGCCTCGGCTACCGGCTGCGTGGCATCGACTGTATAGATGCGTCCGTTGATCAGGAGATAGTCGGCCTGTCCATGCACAGACATCGCTCCCAGCAACCAGAGACTCAGCATCAGCAAGAACTTACGCATGGGTTCCAGAAGGTTTGCGTTCGACCCAGAGGGTTACAGGTCCATCATTAACCAGGCGCACGCGCATCATAGCCCCAAAAACGCCCGTCGGCACTGGCCGCCCCAGCTCCTCCGAGAGCCGTTCGACAAAGTATCGGTAAAGGGGTTCGGCTTTTTCCGGCGGTGCCGATTCGGTAAACGATGGCCGATGGCCTCGTGAGGCATCGCCGTAAAGGGTAAACTGCGACACCACCAGAGCCGCACCTCCTATGTCGCGCAGGGAACGATTCATTTTACCCGTCTCATCAGGGAAGATACGCAGATTGGCACATTTGCGGGCCAACCAGTCGGCTTCCGCTTCGGTGTCGGCGCGATGCACGCCCAGCAAAATCAGCAATCCCGATCCGATGGCACCGGTAATCTGCCCATCTACTTCTACCGAAGCTTCGGAGACGCGCTGTACCAGAGCAACCATATTTATCCCCCGGGTTCGTTAAGCCATGTTCGTAGAAAGGATAGAAATGCCCTTAGCGCCTGGCCGCGATGGCTGATTCGGTTCTTCATGGCCAGCGGCATTTCGGCAAACGTTTGCGTATACCCTTCCGGTACAAAAAGCGAATCGTACCCGAAGCCGCCACTCCCTCGCTCCTCTTCCAGAATCCATCCTGAACAGACGCCTTCAAACAGATGCAGCGTGCGCGCGTCAGGCGCAAAGGCCAGCACTGTTCGAAAACGGGCACGGCGGTTCTCTACGCCCTGAAGACGCTGCAGCAGGAGTGCCCGGTTATCGGCATCCGTGGCCTGTGGTCCAGCAAAGCGTGCCGAATGGACACCGGGTTGTCCACCCAGGGCCTCCACTTCGAGTCCCGTATCGTCGGCCAGCGTCGGCAGCCCGGTAAATGCTTGCAGGGCTCGTGCTTTACGGGCCGCGTTTCCTTCCAGCGTAGAGGCATCTTCCGGCACCTCAGGTGCACCCGGAAAGTCGGCGGCTAACCGAAGCATAACCGGCAAATCGGCCAGCAGCGCCTGCAACTCGACTGCCTTACCCGGATTGCGCGTCGCCAATACCAGCGTTACACCATGCGAAGATTTTTCCATGAACCCCCCGCTAAGCTGTCTTTTCGCAGAGATTCTAAGGGGATCTGGCCGAAACCTCCAGACGCTTTGCTTGTTGCACCCGTGCCGCTTTTGCCGGCGGCGTTAATTTAACGAACGAAAACCTAAAACCAAACCAGAGGAGGTACCTTGGGACGCCCAGGCGTTGGTATTAAAGTTCGCGAAAACGAACCGATCGACCGCGTACTGCGACGCTTCAAGCGCGCTGTTAACCGTAGTAAAATTTTGCGCGAGTATCGCCAGCACATGTTCTACATCAAACCTTCAGAACAGCGGCGCATCGAGCGCCAGAAGGCGTTGCGTAACGCCCGCCGCCACTCGCAATCCTGAACCGGCGGGCTGGCCTATGCAGTTCGGGCGACCTGCAAACGGTAGGTCGCTTTTTTGTTGAAGGACTGCTCAGTATCGGTATCCCTGTACTTCCTCTGCCGTAAGGGTGACGCCCAACCCCAGCGCAATGCGGTTGACCAAGTTGAAGTAGGCAACGATCAAGGTCAAATCCAGCAGATCCCGATCGGTCCAGCCCAATGCCCGCAGTCGTTCCAGATCGGCTTGGGTTACCTGATGCGGCGTGCGGGTCAGTTTAACAGCATGATCCAGCAGGGCGCGCGTACGCTCAGGTAACACCAGCTTCCGGTAGTCCTCAACGGCCCGCGCAACGCGCTCCGGATCTTTCCAGTAGGCGTTCAGGGCCTCAGCATGGTGCTGCACACAGTAGCCGCAGCGATTAGCCGCCGAAACCACCACGGCCACCAGCTCACGTTCTGCCCGAGACAACCCCGAACGCGAAAACATCACCTGAAGATACAGCTCCAGATGCGCACGAAGCGCTCCAGGATGCAGGCTCTGCGCGGCCAGAATGTTTGCGATTTTACCTCGACGCTGTCGAATCTCTTCATAAAGAGCCTTTAGCTCGCCGGTAGCGGCCTCCTCCGGAATCACTTCAATCCAGGCCCTCGTTTTTTCAGATTGGGTCATACCGCGTACCATCTGGTTGCAACACGGCCCATACGAATCGGCAAACCGTAATCGCTTATCATCCGCGCGCCGCGTGCTCCTGAGAAGGATCCCGGAACCCGCTTGTTGTCCCTGAACGGGCGAACACCCCACAACAATAAAAAAGAAAGCACTTCACTGGTCTTGCCCTGTCCATAGAAATCCCCCTCCTTTCCGTTGCCTTTCAGTCTTCCCAAAAGGGGGTAGTGTGGGCCATACGTGATGGCTATTAACCAACACTTATCCTGAACGGAGCCGGCAAGCCCCCGCGTCGCCGATCATGCTGACAACCGTCTTATAGCCGGGGCTCGCCCTGTTAAGAGGCCGCCCGTTGAGGCTATCTGCTTTATCTCCGGGAGTGCCTCCTACAGGGCCAACGCCGTCTGTACCACTTCTTCCTGCTCCACCTGGTGGACCTTGGCACTGCCGGTAGCCGGACTGGCACTGGCCGGACGCCCCACATAGCGTACACGCCGGTTGCAATCCCCATGCAGTGCCTCAAGTATTGCGTTTAGCCGCGGTTGCATGTAGAACCAGGCACCCATGTTGGCCGGCTCTTCCTGCACCCAGACCACGTCGGTCACGTTACGATAGCGTTCCAGCTCGGCCTGAAGGGCTGTTCTGGGGAACGGATAGAACTGCTCGATGCGCACCAGTCCAATCTGCCGCCGGAGTGCCTCGTCCTTCAACAGCACTGCCAGCAGATCGTAGTAGATCTTGCCGCTGCAGAAGATGAGCCGGCGCGTTTCAGCCGGATCGGTCTCTGCAGGATAAATCTCGTGAAAGCGTCCAGCCCACAACTCTTCCGGCGTCGATACCGCCAGCGGATGCCGTAACAGACTCTTGGGGGTCATCAGAATAAGCGGCTTTTTAACGGGCATCCGCGCCTGTCGCCGCAGTATGTGGAAGTAGTTGGCCGGAGTTGTCAGGTTACCGACAATCATGTTTTGCTGGGCGCACAGTTGCAGGAATCGCTCCAGCCGAGCCGATGAGTGTTCGGGGCCCTGTCCTTCATAACCGTGCGGTAACAGACAGACCAGACCAGACTGCTGGCCCCATTTTTCTTCAGCGGCCGAGACGAACTGGTCAAAGACGATCTGAGCTCCATTGGCGAAATCGCCAAATTGCGCTTCCCAGAGCACAAGCGTCTCAGGTGAAGCCACCGAATAGCCATACTCAAAGCCACACACGGCATACTCCGAAAGCAGGCTATCATAGATCAGCAACTCTGCCTGCCCTTCGCGAATGTGGTTGAGCGGAATATATTCCTCGCCGGTTTCCTGATCGTAAAGCACGGCGTGTCGCTGGCTGAAGGTACCCCGTCGAGAATCCTGGCCGCTCAGACGCACGGGTGTCCCTTCCAGCAGGAGCGTCCCAAAAGCCAACGCTTCGGCAAACGCCCAGTCGATTTTTTTCTCGTTGAAGAAGAGCGCTTCGCGCCGCTTGAATTGCCGTTCCAGCTTCGGGTGCACCCGCAGATCTGCAGGTAGATTGACCAATGCGCGTACGACCGCCTCCAGATCTTCCTGACGGGCAGCCGTCTCTACGACGGGCAAGGAATGGTCTTCCTCGGCCTTCTTCCGAAGTTGCTCGATCACTTCGCGGGGGTCACGCTCCTTCAGGTTTTTGGTGCGTTCAAACGCCTCTTGCAGCCGCGCCTGGTAGTCGTCAAGCATCTGTTCGGCTTCTTCGGGCTTCATGTCGCCCCGGCGCAGCAGCATTTCGGTGTAGATCTTTCGCACCGAACGCTTCTGCGCAATCTTTTTATAAAGCAGCGGCTGCGTGTACATGGGCTCATCGGCCTCGTTATGGCCGTGTACCCGATAGCAGACCAGATCGATCACCACGTCCTTATTGAACACCTGCCGATAGTCGAGCGCCAGGCGTGCCACACGGACACAGGCTTCCGGATCATCGCCGTTGACGTGAAAGATCGGGGCCTGGATCATTCGGGCGATGTCGGTGGCATAGGTGGAGCTGCGCGCATCCGCTGGCGCCGTTGTAAAGCCGATCTGGTTGTTAACGACAATATGGATCGTGCCCCCTGTCTTGTAGCCTCGAAGCTGGCTCAGGTTGAGCGTTTCAGCCACCACGCCCTGTCCGGCAAAGGCAGCATCGCCATGAATCAAAATGGGGATGACCGCATCGTAGTAGTCGCCACCCGGTGCATCGGCTCGTTGCCGCCGAAGCTGATCCTGCTTGGCCCGCACCATACCCTCGACAACCGGATCAACCGCCTCCAGGTGGCTCGGGTTAGACGCCAGGGTAATTTTGACCTTGTTTCCACTGGGCGAACGGTGCACCCCTTTAGCCCCCAGGTGATACTTGACATCGCCCGATCCCTGCGTCGTGTTCGGGTCGATGTTGCCTTCAAACTCGGAGAAGATCACCTCATAGGGTTTGCCCAGAATGTTGGCCAGGACGTTCAGTCGGCCCCGGTGAGCCATGCCGATAACCACCTCGTCGACTTCCTGATCGGCCGCATCGGACAGAATCGCATCCAGAATAGGAATAAGCGACTCAGCCCCCTCCAGTGAAAAGCGCTTGTGCCCGATGTATTTGGTATGCAGAAAGCGTTCAAACGCTTCGGCTGCGTTGAGCTTCTGTAGAATACGCCGCCGCATTTCGGGCGAAATCGGTTCGGCTGCTCGAACCGGCTCGATCCGCTCCTGCAGCCAGCGTCGCTCGGTGGGATCCGAGATGTGCATGTACTCAATGCCCACCTTGCGCGTGTAGGTCTGGCGCAGGATGTCCAGGATCTCACGCAGCGGCGCAATGTCCTTCCCTCCCAGACCTCCGGTGACGAACTTGCGATCCAGATCCCAGATGGTCAGCCCATAGGTGGCCGGATCCAGCTCCGGATGATACTTCCATTCGTAGCCCAGCGGATTAATATCAGCCTGCAGGTGGCCACGCACCCGGTAGGCCCGGATGAGCTGCAGCACGGCCGCCTGCTTCTGAATCATCGTCAGCTCTTCGCCATCCTGGAGCCCTCCCAACAAAGGCGTCGTGTCTTTCGCCAGCCGATAAGGCTGGTAGGGAATGCCCAGATCGGCGAACACTTGCTCATAGAACTCATGCTGCCCCTGCAGGAGCTCATCAATGTAGGCCAGGAAGGCGCCACTCTCGGCGCCCTGGATGACCCGATGGTCGTACGTAGAGGTAATGGTCATCACCTGGGAAAGTCCCAGGCGGCTGAGCATTTCTGCGGGCAAAGCTGCATACTCGGGCGGGTAGCCGATAGCGCCCACGCCCACAATCACGCCCTGGCCTGCCATCAGACGGGGCACGCTCATTACCGTCCCGATCATACCGGGATTGGTGATGGTGGCCGTGGTGCCCTGAAAGTCTGACACGTCGAGCCGCCCTTCGCGTGCACGCGCGACAATATCGTTGTAGGCGCCCAGGAACTGGGCAAAGTTCATGCGCTCGGCATGCTTGATATTGGGCACCATCAACATGCGCTTGCCCCGCCGTTCCAGATCAATGGCAATACCCAGATTGATTGCCTTGGGCTGTACATGAATCGGCGTGCCGTTGTCCCGCCGGAACGTCGAGTGCATGTTCGGAAAAGCCTTGAGTGCCTGCACAATGGCCCAGGCAATCAGGTGCGTAAATGAAACCTTTTCTCCTCCGATATGCCGCTGATAGTCATTAATGAGCGCCCGATTCTCGGCCAGCAACCGCACCGAGATGGTTCGTACCGACGTGGCCGTCGGTACTTTCAAGCTGGCCTCCATATTTTCAACAATCCGAGCAGCCGGTCCGCGCAGCGGATGCTCCTCCACCTCCTCGGGCGGCAGCTCTACGACGGCTTCCTCCGGCGCAGCGCCATCACCACCGGGACGTGCCGCAGGCGGCGCAGCAGTCTCCTTGGCAGGAGGCACTGCGCGTGCCGCGACAAACGACTCGCCGGGTTTGTAATCGGCAAAAAATTCCCGCCAGCTCTCACTGACGCTTTCCGGATTTTCCAGGTATTGCCGGTAGAGTGCTTCGACGTATCCCGTATTAAAACCCAGGGTGCTCACGGTTCAATCGACAGGATTGCTGTTGAGAAAAAAACGCCAGCCACAGCCGTAGCTCGAACGATGCGTCGGCAAGAAGGATTCCAATCAGCGAATCCGAGAAGGATTTTCCCAGATGGGCTCCAGCAGTTCGTAGTCGCCTTGGCCGGTCCGATCGACAAAGATGAAGCGGCGTCCCAGTCGGTGGTAGTACCAGATTTCGAAGGGCTGCGATCCCTGGCGGCGTTCGACAAAGTCTGGCTCACCAAACAGCACAATGATATGTCCCCGGTCGGTCTGCCAGCCGGGCTTACGCCCACTGAATTTTCGATTGGCCAGTGCTACGCGATAGTAAAACGCTTCCATCTGCTCATTGCGCGGCGTCCCGGGCGTGGGATCTCGTTTTCTCCAGAAAGCCAGAAACCGTTGCCAGCGTTCTTCCGGCGTCCTCCCCGCTTTGATGTAGGCGATATCCTTCTGTTTGGCAATATAGCGGAGTTGCTCAATGGCTTCGTCCAGATCGCGCACGTGAACCAGCAACTCGCTCCAAACTGCGGTAAACGGCTTTTCAGCCGCGGCCAACTGCTCTCCCTTGGCATCCAGCACGCGAACCCGTAGCACATAGGGACCGGCCTCCAGGCCTTCACGTAACGGAATCGTATGCACCTGTACAAGGCTACCGGCCGTTAGCGTTCTCCAGACAGCATGCTGATAAACCGTCCGGTATGCCTCCCCACGCCCAATACCCAGTAATGGACCTACCAGGGGCCAGCCCCCACGTTTTTCGGGACGCACCAGTTCATACACCAGTTGTACCCGCTGCGACCGACGGACCGCGATCTCGTAGAACACCTGCAGCGCCGAACGTTCAGCCGACACGGTCCTCCCCACAAGCGGCGTTATCGTGTGCTGCGTCGAATCGTAGCGGGCAACCAAGAGCAGGTCCCCCACCGCAATCGGTGTATCGAAACTGCGCACCCGCACCTCCAACGTCCGCGTTATCAGGCGCCGCGTCGCCTGATCTTCCAGTTGCACCGTAAACACATAACGACCCGGCGCCAGGTAGAACGTATGCATCGAAAGATCTTCGGCCCCGCGACGACGCGTCGCCCCAAAATCTGCTACGGATACACGCTGCTGCCAGCTTGCGCGTCGGACAAACTGCCGCTGCGTTGCACCTTCTAAGCGGTAGATTTCAACCAGCAAGCTGTACGTCGCCTGAAACCCTTGATCTGCCTGTAAAAACTGCAGGGTATGAAAAGGCACCGCTACATACAGATCCACCCGCGTCTGACCTGGCGGTGCTGAAGCTGGCACATTAATCACCTCCACCTGGAAGGGCACTTCTGTCTGCGCATATGACGTAACGGTCAGCATCAGTACGCCGACCAACAAACAACTGCCCTTCCGCCAGGCCCTCAAGTTCATCGTTGTTGCATGTACGCCTACCCGTCTGTTCTATGCAAACGATGCCTTATCAGCCGCTATTGTTTCGATTATCGTCGAAAATAGACGATTTTGATGCAAAACTTGTCCCAACGGTCAGGAACAGGCGGTCAACTGCACAGAAGGGTGCTTGAACGGAAAAAAGCGGTACGCTTTCTGGCGCTGGTTTGGACATAGGTCAGACCAACGCCTGCCCGAACAGGGCATCAATAAAGGCACGCCGATCGAAAATTTGCAAGTCGTCAATTTTTTCACCTACGCCAATGTACTTGACAGGAATCTTAAATTCATGCGAAATGCCAATCACAATGCCCCCTTTGGCTGTACCATCAAGCTTTGTCAACACCAGTCCAGTAACTTCGACGCTTCTGGTAAACTCCTCGGCCTGACGGATAGCATTCTGACCCGTTGATGCATCCAGCACAAGCAACACCTCGTGAGGAGCCCCTTCCACCTGACGTCCCATCACGCGTCGGATTTTGGCCAGTTCTTCCATCAGTCCCCCTTTAGTATGCAGGCGTCCGGCCGTATCAATAATGACTACGTCTATGTTT
Source organism: Rhodothermus sp. (assembly GCA_026989375.1). GTDB lineage: Bacteria > Bacteroidota > Rhodothermia > Rhodothermales > Rhodothermaceae > Rhodothermus. The sequence goes on along the minus strand of JALSJJ010000160.1, from coordinate 3,487 downwards.
CGGCTTTTGGCGGCTGCCAGTGTGTCGAACGCTACAGCCGCCGGGTCGGCCCCCGGATGCTGCTTGATGAGCGGCACGCCAGCTCGCTCGGCCCAGATTTCAAGCTGTTCAATAGCCGCTGCCCGGAACGTGTCGGCTGCCCCCAGCAACACACTTTTGCCGGCTTCGCGATAGCGATAAGCCAGCTTGCCAATGGTGGTGGTTTTGCCCACGCCATTGACGCCTACCACCATAATCACATAGGGCTTATGGGGCAGCGGCGCGTCGAAATCGGCCGAACGATCTGGCGCATGGTCCAGTAAGAGCTGCGCCATTTCATCGCGAATAATGGCGTTCAGCTCTTTGGTGGAGACGTACTTGTCCCGTGCCACGCGCGCCTCAACACGCCGAATAATCTCCAGCGTCGTTTTGACTCCCACGTCGCTGGTAATCAGCAGCTCTTCAAGCTGGTCCAGCACCTCATCGTCCACCTGATCCTTTCCACGGATCAGACGATCCAGCCTGCTCAGCAGGCTCATGCGCGTCTTTTCCAATCCTTCTTCCAGCCGTTCCTGATCTTTCCTGCGAAAGCGATCCCAGAAACCCATTGTTCGTCCCTGTTCAGGTTGAAGATGTAACCGCCGGATCTGAAAGCACCGACCGTTTGAGCTCAGGTTGACCGTACCAGGCCCGCACGAAGCGTATCACGTAGCGCAGAAATGAATAGCTCAAGAGCACAACCGAGCTCCAGAGCAACACTCGAAATACCGGCGGATCGGCCTCCAACAAGGCCGCCAGAATGGTCAAAGCCAGTACCGTTACCGCCACCTTGCCTGACCACAGGCTCATATACACCCGGCGCGTGCGATGTGCCAGCAAGGCGCCTCCCAGCACGATCAGGGCATCCCGCAGCACGACAAACGCGAAAAACCAGAGCGGCAGGTCGCCCCGCATCACCAGCGCCATCGACACCAGGCCAGCCGTTACTTTGTCGGCCAGAGGATCGAGCACCTTCCCCCAGTCCGAAACCGTATGCGACCAGCGAGCCACCCGTCCGTCAAACCAGTCCGTCACGATAGCCAGTAGGGCCAGCGTCAGCACCCATCGCAACGGCCCATGCGTCAACACCAGATACGCCAGCGGAAAAGCCAACACCAACCGCAGCAGGCTCAATGTATTGGGAATGGTCCAAAAGCGCCCCAGCGGCAATAGCCGCCCCTTCATCCCTGTGGTGTCCTGCGCTGGCATGTATGCTTCCTGTATCTTGCATGGATGGCGCGGAAACAAACGCACCAACGCGTCTTAGGTTTGGAGCACAGCGAGCAGATCGTACAGCGTACGTCCTGCTGCCGCTTCCGGAAAGCCCAGCGTCTCTTCCGGCACCCCCTGACGATCGACCCGAAATGTCCAGTACCCGTAGGCAGCCGCCCCGGCAACATCCCAGCCATTTGCCGAAACAAAACCGATGTCCCCACGGGACAGCTTCAACGCAACTTCGACCTGCGCATACACATGCGGATGTGGCTTAAAAACGCGCACTGCATCGGCACTGAACACCTGACCCAAGTAGCGATCCAGTGCATGCTGTTTGAGCAAAGCCTGTAGCTGCATGGCCGTGCCATTAGAAAGAACAACCAGCGTGTACTTTTGAGCAAGCTGGCGAAGTACGTCGGGCACTTCCGGGAACGGTCGCAATGCGCGATATGCCTGCAGCAACCGAGCGTGATTTTCTGGTGTCAGTGTCAGGTTCAGCGAGGCTGCGGCATAACGCAGGGCCTCGTCGGTTACCTGCTCAAAGTTGGCATACCGACCCATCAGGCTCCGCAGCCAGGTGTACTCAAGTTGCTTCTGGCGCCAGCGCCGGCTGAGCTCGCCCCCGTAGCCAGGAAAAACTGCTTCACAAACCTCTGCGACCGACTGCACATCGAAAAGCGTCCCGAACGCATCGAACGCCAGGGCCTTCAGGGTCCGCATCGCACTTGCCGTTCTATTCCGATGAAGGCGCGTGTACCTGCTCAAACAGGGCCGTGAGCACAGCCCGTTCGGCCTCGTCGAGCATATGCTGGCGGCGTGCCATAACGGCCTCGGCAACCCGCAACGCTTTCTCCAGCCGGAAAGGCACGTAACCATCGGCCGGTGATCCCCAGGAAAACGATGGCACGTATCGGGCATGAAAACCCGGACCGTACAGATTGCAACTGACTCCTACCACCGTGCCCGTATTGAAGGTAGTGCCGATACTGGTTTTTGTATGATCCCCCATGAACAGTCCCAGAAACCGACGACCGGTTGGTTCAAAAGTCCCCAGGGCTTCATTATACAGCGTCACCGGACCGTAATCGTTGCGCAGATTCGAGCACGTAGTGCCGGCGCCCAGGTTGCACCAGCGGCCGATGTAGGCGTGCCCCAGAAAGCCCTCATGGGCCTTATTGGAATAGCTGTGCACAATGGTAGTATGCACTTCGCCGCCCAGCTTGACCCATGGCCCCACCACACAATTGCGCAGGTGTGCCCCAACCCGCACTTCCGCCCGCTCACCCACAGCCACTGGACCCACCAGTACCGCTCCTTCCGAGACCACCGCACCTGACCCTATGTAGATCGGACCATCGCTGGCATTGAGAATTGCGCCAGCCCGGATCGTTGCACCAGGCGCCAGATGGATTTGCTCACGGGCTACCAGTACTGCGCCCGGCTGCACCACGGCCTGGCCGTCGGTGGCCTCCGGCCGCTCCCAGGTAGCCTGATCCGTTGCGAACGCCTGCTCCATCCAGTCGATCAGATGCCAGAGCCGCCCAACGAGACGCACCCCCCTCACCTCTTCTTCGGGCAGCTCGCTCAGGTAATCAGGCGCCAGCAATGCTTCGGGCAAGGGACGTGCCTGCCCTTCCGGGAGCCAGGCGGCCACCAGCTCGCCATCTTGGATAAAGCGGCGAGCTGGTTCGCGATCGGTTGCCGCCCGGCGAATGCGTGTCAACACCTCACCGGGCTCGGCCAACGCTCGACCGTTCCACAGCAATACCCCACTATCCATCTGCGCCGGATTCACCGGCAGACGGTAAAGCCGCGCAGCCACTGGCGCCACGGTGGCTCGAGCATGCAGATAGATGGCTGGCGGCTGCAACGCCCATACCGCTCGCTCCAGCAGGGTGGGCAGGCCCAACCGCAGATCGTAAACGGGTCGTGTATGCACCAGCGGCGCTAAATGGATGGCTTCCTGATCTTCAAAAACACAGAGCTTCCACCAGGACATGGCTTTAAGCTTCCTTGGAGACCCGGCTGCTTCTACGACAAGATACGAAATGCATGCCTGTGAACCGTCCAAAATATACGCGCAGATGCCGGACGCCCGATAACCGTCTGTCCGCCCCCCCGTGCATTTAAGTATCCGGACAGAAATAACTTGACCATCTCTCACAAGACCTTGCGGAGCCAGAAGGTATCCGAGAGGACACCGGCTTTACGTAAACGCTCTTCGGGTGCCAGGCCCAGAATGTACTCACACGCC
>JALSJJ010000159.1 GCA_026989375.1 Rhodothermus sp. | reverse complement strand
GCTGCTTCCAGCGTACGATGCCCTCCACAGCAGTAGTCCAGTCCCAGTCGATCAAAAAGCGCGGCGCGCCGTTCATCGGCAGCGACCAACTCACCCAGGGTACGGTGTATCCACGGATGCATGCGCTCTTCTGGTTATTGTCCGTTTATCCAACAGGTGCTATTTCAATTTAGGACAAATGACAACTTAAATGTATTTGAAGACGCCACAGATTGTCAAGGTTTTGAAGGAAAAAAGCTTCTTTATTGACAGAAGCTCCACGATCCTGTAGTTTGTAGGGGTGAGTTGGGCAAGGCCTGTCAACTTCATGGAAGCCTGGGCGCTGCTGGGTTCCGATACAAGGCGTCGGTTGCTGCGTTTGCTCAAGCGACGCGGGCAACTCACCTTAGAAGAAGCGGTCGCGGCGACGGGGCTAACGCGGCCAACGCTTCGCGAACACTTTGTACAACTGGAAAGAGACGGCCTGGTGTACCATACCATTGCGCGTCAGAAACGGGGGCGTCCGCGGCTGCTTTACCGTCTGACCCCGGCTGGTGCCCAACTCTTCCCGAATCGGGATGGCGCCCTCCTGGGCCGTCTGCTGGCCTTTCTGAAGGAAGAAGGAGCCGAGGAGCTGCTCCAGCGCTTTTTTGAACGATACTGGGCCGAGCGTCTGCAGATAGCCCGGCAGCGGCTGGCGTCTGCTCAGACGTCGGAAGCGCGGCTGGCTGCCCTGCGCACTTTCCTGGAGGAAGAAGGGTTCATGCCCGAGATTGTGCATTCGGAGCAGGGTTTAGCGATTCGCGAATGCAACTGTCCGTTTTCCGAAACGGTCCGCCATACCCGGCTGCCCTGCTACCTGGAAGCCCGCTTTTTTGAACGGCTGCTGGGTCAAAAGGTCCTGCGCGTAACGTACATTCCCGAGGGCAGTTCAGCCTGCAGCTATATTTTCAGTAAGCGCCGGGCTACCGATCCTATTGCCTGATCAAGAGTGGCGTTTGTATCTTCTGCGCGTTCGGCGCTTCCCGGACGCTGGTCGTGCGCATTTATGTGGTTTATTCAGCCATGTCTTCACGGTTTACCTGGCAGGCCTGGGCTATGCGTTCGTTTGCCCGTGCATTTACCCGTCGGCTGGCTTTGCTTTTTCGTCGGCACACAAACGGTGCGGTGCTGAACCGGTACGCCCTTGACGAAGAGGCGGAGCAGCTCCGTCAATCGCACCAGGATCTGGCCATCGATCCGCCTGCCGAGGTCCATCTGCTGATGACGTCTTATGTGCTGGCCGGCTATCGCATTTTGCAAGCGCATGGTCTTTCTCCTGAAGAAGCGCATGCATTATTGCGGCAGGCTTTCGCAGGAATGGGTCGGCGCTGGATCCGCTTGTTCGTCTGGCTGCAAATGCGATGGGCACGGGATCCGCTGGAAACGTTACGGCAGACTGCTCGGCGGCGGGCCCGGTCGGACTACGGCGCCACCTTTCGCTTTTCGGAAACCGAAAATGCGGAGGGGTTCACCCTGCTCGTGCATCGCTGTTTTTATCACGACTTTTTCCAGCGGAACGGCCATCCAGAGCTGACGGCTATTTTTTGCGCCTGGGACCGCAACTGGGCCGATGCCATTCGCCCCGAGCGGGACGGCGTTCGTTTTGAGCGCCCGACTACGCTGGCGGAGGGGCAGGATGCCTGCCGTTTTGTTTTCCAGCGGTGTGCGCATCTCCAGAACGCTGCTTGCAAAAGCACGTCCTCCTCTTAACTTTATATTTCAGGAGACTTCCTTTCCACCATCCCGTCGATTGCACGATGAAGGTCCTGCGCATGGTATGGCTCCCGGTGCTGCTGGGGGTGGGCGCTGCCTGCCGGCCTGCCCCGGCACCGACGGTTCCCGAGCCCCAGTATCGTCTGACGGCCGAACAGACCCACAATAAATTCAGCCGCCGGATTGCGCCGGTGCTGCGCGTTTCGTCGGGTGCGATCATTGAGCTAGAGCTGAAAGAAGCGACCGACGGCCAGTTAACCCCTGCGTCTACGGCCGACGATATTCCTCGGGTCAGTTTCGACCCGATCCATCCGCTTACAGGGCCGATTTACGTAGAGGGTGCAGAGCCCGGGGATGTGCTGGCCGTTACCATTCACCGGATCGAGCTGGAAGGGTGGGGCTGGGCCGGCATTTTTCCGGGCTTTGGTTTTCTGGCCGACACGTTCACCGAGCCTTTTCTGAAGATTTTCCAGTTTGATCCAGACGCCCAGGCGGTCGATTTTGGCCGGGGATTTCGCATTCCCCTGCGTCCTTTTCCGGGCGTGATTGGCGTGGCCCCCGACACCGACTCCCTGCTGTCCACCATTCCACCCCGGGCTAACGGAGGTAACATGGACAATCCGTTTCTGACGGTCGGGACGACCGTGTACCTGCCTGTCTTTGTCGAAGGAGCCCTGCTATCGCTGGGCGACCCTCATGCGGCCCAGGGGCTGGGAGAAGTCAGCGGAACCGCCATTGAGGCGCCGATGCGGGTGGTGATCGAGGTCCAGGTGTTGAAGGATCGCACCATTCCAGAGCCGCAGTATGAAACCGATGCGTACTATGCAGTCACGGCTTTTGCGACCACGCTGGACGAAGCCGCCCGTAAGGCGACCCGCTACATGATCGACCATCTGGTGCAGACCTATGGGCTGACACCCGAGGAAGCGTATGTCCTCTGTTCGCTGGCAGGCGAGCTGCACATTGCCGAGGTGGTCGATGTGCCGCATGTGCTGGTCGCCATGCATCTGCCCAAGACGGTCCTGCCTGCTTCCGAGGCGCGCACCGAGTGATCAGTAGGCCACACGTTCCGGGTGGTCCAGCCAGGCCTGGAACGGGACCCAGGCGTCGCGGTCCGGCACATGGATAAAGGGGATGCGGCGTTCTGGTCCTGACCGCTGTAGTTCCTCATAGATCAGCGCGTCGTCGAAGCCAGCGCGTGCGGCATCGTGCCGGGTGGCGGCATAGAATACACGGGCCGGACGCGCCCAGTAAATGGCCCCCAGGCACATCGGGCACGGCTCGCAGGAGGTGTACAGGTCGCAGCCTGTTAGCTGAAAATGCCCCAGCTTTCGGCAGGCTTCACGGATGGCAACAATTTCGGCGTGCGCTGTGGGGTCGTTATCAGCGGTTACCCGGTTCGTCCCCACAGCCAGAATCTCGCCGTTGCGCACCACCAGCGCAGCAAAAGGGCCGCCGCCCTCGCGGACGTTGGCCCGCGCCCGGCGGATCACTTCGCGAATGAACATTTCGGACGCATGCATTTCAACCTGCAACGTTTCGTGTCTGCATTTCCGCCTTACGATACAACAGCACGAGCTTTTTCACCAGCAAGTGGGAGCTTTCGAAGAAACGCGCGGTAACTCTTCACAAAACCATTGCATTCCATCACGCCATGCGAAGGGCATGCTTTGGATGCGGCTGGGAGGTGTTGCCGTGGATGGTATTGCTTTTCCCGATGCACCTTTATGCCCAGTCGGCTGCCCAGCTCGTTGATGAAGGAGACGACTGGCTGGCTCGCGGTGCCTATCAGGAAGCCGAAAAGACCTACCGGGAGGCGCTGGAACAGGACGCCACCTACCTTCCCGCTTATCTGGGCATGGTACGGCTGGCCCTGACCCGCAAAAACTGGCGTGAAGCCAGCAAATGGGCGGGCAAGGCCCTTCGCATCGACTCCAGCAGCCTGGCGGCCCACTACTTTCTGGCTATCAGCGAGCGCGAGCGGGCACAGTATCAGACGCCGTTTCAATTCACCCATCGACGGGAATCCCGCAAGCACTTCGAATGGGTGCTGGCCCGCGACAGCCTGTATCGGGACGTGCTCTACCAGTATGCCCTCCTCTATCGCCAGAATGCTGACTACACCCGGGCCCTCACGCTGGCCGAAGCGCAGGTGCGGTTGCGTCCGGAGCTGGACGAAGCCTCTGTAGGTCTTTTTCGGCTGTATCAATCCTTTCTGAACCACACCAAGCTGGAAAAAGCCGGACGCTGGCTGACGCAGCATGCCACCGGCTATGCCCGAATTTTTGAAGCCGAACGGCTGCGCCGCATGGGACGACTCCGTGAAGCCGATGCGATGCTCCGTACACAGGACTTGGAGCTTGTCTGGCCGCCCCAAGCCATCACACTAATCCGGGCCCGCATCTGGGCCGCACTCAACCATCCCGACTCAGTCCAGGCCATCATGGACCGCGCCATCCGCACCATCGACAGCCCGCTGGCCGCCCGCTTTCTGTTTGAAGACTTTAAGTACATCTTTAACCTGCAGGAGCTGGCGACTTATCGCCGGCTTCAAACCCCGGAGCAATACCAGGACTTTTTCCTGGCCTTCTGGGAACGGCGTGATCCGATGCCCGGCCGGCCGGTCAACATCCGGCTTGTCGAGCATTACCAGCGGTTGCTGGTCGCCGAACGCGACTACTTCTACGACGGCCCGCGCCTCTGGCACAACAACCCGGACAAATTCGGTGAGCTGAACCTACCGCCTACTTATTACCTGAACCAAGAATTCAACGACAAGGGGCTTATCTACATCCGGCACGGCCCTCCGGACGATCGGATTGTAACGGTAAGGGGCGAGGTCAACCCGTTCCGTTCGGGTTCACTCTGGCGCGAGCGTGAGTTCGGCATGGGCTGGGTTCCGAACGAATCGTGGCGCTATTATCAGCCCCGCATGGATTTCCACTTTGTCATCGACGAAGGTGCCACCGGCAACAACTGGCGGCTGACCCCGGTGCTGGCCAACGCGCAGATGATCGAAGACCGGGAAATCTGGGGAGCCCCGTATTCGCGTATTATGAGCACCCTTCGAACGAAGCGGGAAGTCGAAGCCGGGTTACGTCCGCCCCAGCCTACTACGCTGGAGCTGTTCGAATTGCGTGAGGAAATGGTAGCACGGAGTCAGGCGACCTACACCCGAGGGCTGACGTCCGATCAGTACCGTTGGCCGGCCGACCTGGTGCCCCTCTCGCTGGAAGTGCTCCCCGTGGCTTTTCGGAGCGACAGTGGACGCACGGAGGTGCACGTGTACTATACGCTACCAGCCGCGCCTTTCCGGAAAGTTAGCGGACGCCGCGGCGGTTACACCCGGGCTGAAGTGGGTATTGCTGTGCATGACACTGCCTGGCATCCGCTGGTCGCCCGGGTTCAGCAGCGCACCATTCCCATCCTGCCCGATCCGACCGCTGCTATCAACGACTTCATGGCGGTAACCCTGCAGCCTGGTACCTACCGCCTGACGTTGCACGGCCGCTCGCTTGAAGCCGAGCGCCTGCAGGGAAGCGTGCGGATCACGCTGATCGTGCCGGACCTGAACAGGCCGGGCCTGCAAATGAGCGATCTCCTTCCGGCCTGGCGTTTGGAACCGGCTACAGGCAACAGCCGCTTCGTGCGTAACGGATGGCACCTGTGGCCTAATCCGCTACGCCGCTTTTCCGTGCGCCGGCCCGTATTTCTCTATTTTGAGCTCTACGGCCTTACGCCCGACGTCCGGGGACGCACGCGCTATACGGTCGAGTACATCCTGCGTCCCACAAAGCCACGCAAAAAGTTCCTGGGCCTCTTTGGCAGAGACGACCGTCCCGTGCTACGCCTTAAAAGCATACACGAAGACACCCGGACCGACCTTAGCGAGCATGCCGAGCTGGACGTCAGTCGCGTCGATCCGGGCGACTACGTGCTGGAAGTGCGCATTACCGACTCGCACGCCGGCGCCACTGTCAGCCGCACGCTGGCACTTACGCTCCGCCAATAGCGCAACCTGCCTCCCTCTGACAGTTTTCCTCACGGAAAGGGACGAAGACAACAGCTACCTCCTGCATTCAGCTACAATCCAAGCTGTCGCAGAAAGATGGACAGGGACCGTGGCTCCAACAATAGCGTCAGGAGCAATCCCCCGAGCGCCCCGCCCAGGTGCGCTTCATGCGCAATCCCCCCTTCTTCGATCCCCCGTCGCACGGCATAGATCGAAAGCACCACGTACCCAATGGCGAACAATACGGCCGGAATGCCTACCGGGAAAAAGAACAAATAGATGCGATCGAACGGGAAAAACAGGCAGTAGCCGAAGAGCAACCCGCTGATGGCGCCCGAAGCCCCCACAGCCGCATAGGTGGGCCGGTGGCGATGTAACCAGAGCGAAAGGCCGTGCCCGGCCAGCTCGGCACCAAAATAGATGAGCAGAAACCGCACAGGCCCCAGCAGCACCTCCATAGGTCGCCCAAAGAAAAAGAGCGTGATCATGTTGAAGGCCAGATGAGCCCAGCCCACATGCACAAAGCCCGCCGTGATCATGCGATAGTACTCCCGGGCCCGCAGAATATGCAGCGGGCGGAATGCCCACCGATCGATCAGTGATGGATCAACCAGCAATGCATAGCCACTCACCAGCAGGTTAATTACAATGAGCAGCGCCGTCCAGGGTGTCTCCAGGAACATCGTAAAAAACGGTTGTTCTCCAAAAAATCAAGCAGAAGTGATCGCTCAACGCCAGAGCACCTCCTTCGGATTCGACCTGACCGTTGTATCTTTGCCTTCATGGAGATGGAAACGTCCGTGTCGTTTGCCACGCTGGCCCTGCGGCTGGGGACAGCATTGGCCATCGGGCTCATGGTGGGGCTGCAACGAGAGTTTGCCCACCGGCAGGAACAGAATGCCCGGGCTGGGCTGTTTGCCGGCGCGCGCACGTTCACACTTATCAGCCTGCTGGGAGCCACCTCGGGGCTGGCAGCCGAGCTGTTACAGGCGCCACTTGTCGTGCTCCTCACCCTGGCGGCTGTAGGCGCGCTGCTGACGGTCGCTCACTACATCGGTGCCCAACAGGGCGACATCGGTCTGACCACTGAAATGGCAGGCTTGCTGACCTTTCTGATCGGACTACTCTGCTATCTGGACCGATTAGTACTGGCTGCTGCGCTGGGTGTCGGGCTGACCTGGCTACTTACGCTCAAACCGCAGACGCGCCTGCTGGCCGAGCGCATCTCGCGCGAAGACGTTTATGCCACGCTGAAGTTTGGCCTGATCACGGTGGTGCTGTTACCGTTGCTGCCTGACCGCAGCTACGGACCACCGCCGTTCGATGCACTGGTGCCGCGCGAGATCTGGCTGATGGTCGTATTCATTTCCGCCATCAGTTTCCTGGGCTATGTGCTGACCCAGGTGCTTGGCGCCCGGCAGGGCCTGGGCCTGACTGGCCTGGTGGGCGGACTGGCCTCCAGCACGGCGCTAACGCTCAGCATGGCCCGACGCAGCCACGACTGGCCCACGCTGGCGCCAACAGTTGCCGCCGCTATTCTGCTGGCCTGGGCTACCATGATCGTACGCCTGGCCCTCATTCTGGCCATTCTGGCTCCTCCTCTGCTTGAAGCAACGGCCCTGCCCCTGGGCGTAGCGCTGCTGCTTGGTGCCGCCTACAGTGCCTTACTGTATCGCCACCGCCAGCCGAGTCCCTCCGCCGAGGCCCCTCTAAAGAACCCATTTGAGCTGAAACCGGCGTTACTCTTTGGGCTTCTGTATGCTGCCATCCTGTTGCTATCCAGCACCGCCCGGCTTTACCTGGGAACCTCGGGCCTTTACGTGTCGAGTCTTCTTGGTGGAGCGGCCGACAGCGATGCTGTCGTACTTTCAGTGGCCCAACTCAACCGCACCGGTACTGGACTACCGCTGGACGTAGCCGCACGCTCCATAATTCTGGCCGCCGTGGCCAACACGGTGGTCAAGGCCGGACTGGTCTGGGTGCTCGGCGCCCCATCCCTCCGCCGCCCCATCCTGATCGGCCTGTTGCTTTACACACTACCGGCCCTGTTATTGGCCTGGCTCGTGTAGCGCTCAGACTGAAACGCCGGCCACGTGCCGGATAAGCGACTGGAAAATGCCCAGTCCATCCTGGCTGCCCAGAAGCGTCTCCACACAGCGCTCTGGGTGCGGCATCATGCCGAGCACATTCCGCTGCTCATTCACAATGCCGGCAATGTTGTGAACCGAGCCATTAGGATTCGCTGCGTCCGTAATACGTCCGTCCGGCTCACAGTAGCGGAACACGACCTGGCCCTCCGCCTCCAGACGCTCAAGCACTTCCGGCGGTGCAAAATAGTTGCCCTCGCCATGTGCAATAGGAATGCGCAGAACCTGTCCGAGTTGTAGCGCATTCGTAAAGGGCGTATCGGTCTGTTCCACACGAACGTGTACATACTTACAGATAAAGCGCAGCGATGCGTTGCGCAGAAGCACACCGGGCAACAGGCCGCTTTCACAGAGTACCTGAAATCCATTACAGATCCCGATCACCGGACCTCCCTCACGCGCAAACCGGATCACGTCCTGCATGATCGGTGAAAAACGCGCGATGGCTCCGGGCCGCAGGTAATCGCCATAGGAAAAACCACCAGGCACGATGACCACATCCACATCGCCCAGCTTCGTCTCCCTGTGCCAGATAAAACGGGCCTCCTGACCGGCGACGTGTCGGGCAGCGTGGTAGGCGTCGTGGTCACAGTTGGAACCCGGGAATACCAGAATGCCAAATCGAACGGCCATACGCTATCCTGCTCCTTACGGCTGCATATACAGGGGATCGCTCGTGCAACGCCCAACGCGCAGGCGTGTTCGTGTGCCATAACAAAGCCCGGCCCGCTGTTGCGGGCCGGGCCGCCCCTCTTTTTTCAGAAAACTCAGGCGCCTTCCTGGACAGCCTCAACGTCGATCAGCAGCGTTACCTCACGGCCCACCACAACACCGCCCGCCTCGGTAAGCCGGTTCCAGCGCAATCCGTAATCGAAGCGGTCGATTGTGCCGCGGGCCGTAAAGGCTGCCCGCAACTCTCCCTGCATGCCCGGAGCCGTTCCCAGAAATTCCACATCGAGCACGACCTCCTTCGTTACCTCCTTGATCGTCAGATCACCCACCAACTGAAACTTATTGCCCTGAATGTTGCGCACTTCTTTACTGACAAAACGGATCTCCGGATACCGCTCCGCGTCGAAAAAGTCGGGCGAGCGCAGATGGTTGTCACGCCGTTCAACGCCCGTGTTGATGCTGGCTACGCGAAGGGTGAGGGTTGCTTTCAGAGTACTTAGATCATCTGGATCGAACTGCAATGTGGCATCGTAGTCTGTAAAGACCCCGTTGACAAAGCTGATACCCAGGTGGCGCACCCGAAAACCGATCGAGCTGTGCGCCCTGTCAATTGTCCAGCTCAGGACCTTAGAATCTTCCGTCACCTCGGTCGGTTGCCGAAACCCGGCCACCACCAGCATAATCAGGGCCGGTAACAGCAGCAAGCGAAAGCTACGCATAGACTTTCCTCCGATTGGTTGATCATGGCTGACGGTTCAGAGGTACGTGCGTAGCACGTGTCCGATGCAATGTTAAACCGGCAGCCGGGTTGCCGGCAACCCCTCATGATGGAGCGGATATAAAAAATTTGTTACAACAAGTTTTTTACATGCTGCAGCATATGGAAGCCCTGAGTTACTTGTTATCGCTTCCCCGCTTTGCGGATCAGGGTAAGGCGGCATATCGCCCTGGGCTGGCACGCATGGAAGCGTTGTTGGCGGCCATGGGCCAGCCACACCGCGCCTATCCGTGCGTGCATATCGCCGGGACCAATGGCAAGGGATCCACCGCTTCGTTGCTGGCAGCCATTGCCCGGGCGGCCGGCTATCGGGTAGGGCTTCATACCTCTCCTCATCTCTGGCAGATAGGCGAGCGCATGCGGGTTAACGGAGCTCCCGCTTCCACGACGTGGCTAGAGCGCGCCATTACCCGCTACCATCCCCTTTTCGAGCAGGTGCAGCCCAGCTTCTTTGAGGCTACCGTAGCGCTCAGCTTCCTGTACTTTGCTGAACAGCAGGTTGACCTGGCTATCGTTGAGGTCGGGCTGGGAGGACGGCTCGATGCCACGAACGTGGTGCACCCCCGCCTGGCGATCATCACTTCGATCGGTTTCGATCACACAGATATTCTGGGGAATACGCTCGAAGCGATTGCTCGCGAAAAAGCGGGCATCATCAAGCCGGGGGTGCCTGTCCTCACAGCCGTCACCCAACCAGAAGCGCGTGCTGTTATTCACCAGACGGCCATAGCTCAACAGGCGCCGTTACACTATCTCTGGGATGAAGTGTATCTGGAAGGGGTGGCGCTGGAGGTGCCCTGCATGCGACTGAGGGCTCGGACACCGCTGCGGCATTACGCCAACCTGGAGCCGGCACTGCTTGGCCGGCACCAGGCCACCAATGCCCTTCTGGCACTCCGGGCTGCTGAGCTGATCTTCCCCGAAGTGGTGGACGATCCGCACCCTATCGTGCAGGGCCTGCGCAACGTCAAACAGCTCAGCGGGCTGCGTGGTCGGTTCGACGTACTGCAGACCCGGCCGCTGATCGTGGTGGACGTGGCGCACAATCCGGACGGACTGACAGCCGTGTTGGAAACCATCGAGGCCATCCATCCGCTCGGGATCGGGCGACGCTATGCCATCTGGAGTGCCCTGCAGGATAAGGATGCCCCGACGATGGCAAAACAACTGGTTCAGGCTGGGTTTGCCGTATATATTGGCGCCCTCGAAAACCCGCGGGCCTGGTCGGCTATTGAGCTGATCGCACTGGTGCAACAGGCTGGTGGTCAGGTACTGGGTGCCGGAACCGCCGCATCTGGCTGGCATTTATTGCAACAGCGGTTGGGGCCTGAGGATGTGCTGCTGATCACCGGCTCACACCAGGTAGTGGCCACCTTTCCATTGGCACGGAGCAGCATCGGCAGCCTGCCATGTGACGCTGGTTAATTTTTCCAGAAATACGATCAACCTCCCGTTGACTTTCTACAGAAAGATTCTAATTTTGCAATCAGTGGTCGTGCGGATCCCAGCGTGCCTGCGGGTCTGCCTATCTTAGCAGGCCGACCACTGTATTCCATAAGCCCTCCGTAACATAGACCGGGTTGCGTAACCAACCATACGTTACCGCACAGGACAAACCAGTGCTTCTCTTATGAAGATCTCCGAACTACAGGCCAAAAAAATCAGCGAGCTGCGTGAACTGGCCCGTGAACTGGGGCTGACAGGATACTCGACGCTCCGCAAGCAGGATCTGATCTACCGCATTCTGGAGGCCCAGGCGGAAGCCGAAGCAGGCCAGCCCAATGGTGCGGCCAACCGGACCGCGCCGGCCCCTTCAGAAGCTGCTGAAGCAACGGTCACGGTCGAAGAGGTACCTGCCGAGCCTGAAGGCCAGACCACGGAAACCTCCGCATCGGAGGAACAAACGGAAATCCCCGTAGAAACCCCGTCCCCTCCCGCCGAAGCACTGCGCGAAGAGCGGCGTGGCTGGCGTGAGCGGCGCAGCCGGCGTATGCGTCCTGAGATGCGCTATGCCGACTGGGAAGAGCGCCGGCGGCGTATCTACGAGGGACGCCCGGCCTATATGGCCACCTATGATCCAAATAAGACCGAACTGGAGGGCATGATCATCAAAAGTGGGGTGCTGGAGATCATGCCCGACGGCTACGGCTTTCTGCGCTCCTCTGAATACAACTACCTGCCTGGCCCTGACGATATTTACGTTTCGCCGTCCCAGATCAAACGCTTTAGCCTACGCCTGGGCGACACAATTGAAGGACTGGTGCGCCCTCCTAAAGAAGGCGAACGCTTCTTTGCGTTGATCCAGGTACATAAAGTCAACGGACGGCCGCCGGAAGAGATGGAAGAGCGGCAGAGCTTCGACTATCTTACGCCGCTCTATCCGACCGAACAGATCCACCTGGAAACTACCCCTAACGAGTACAGCACGCGCATTCTGGACCTGTTCGCGCCGATCGGCAAAGGCCAGCGCGGACTCATCGTAGCCCCTCCCAAGACGGGGAAAACCATTCTGCTGCAAAAGATTGCCAATGCAATCACGACTAACCATCCGGAGATCCATCTGATCATTTTGCTGGTGGACGAGCGTCCCGAGGAGGTCACCGACATGGAGCGCAACGTCAAGGCGGAAGTGATCTCCTCAACGTTTGATCAGGATCCGGAGCGACATGTTGAAGTGGCGGACATCGTCCTGGAAAAAGCCAAGCGGCTTGTGGAGGCCAAGCAGGACGTAGTGATTCTGCTCGATTCGATCACGCGTCTGGCCCGCGCACACAACGCTGTAACCCCCAGCACCGGTAAGACCCTCTCCGGTGGCATCGAAGCCGGTGCGCTACGCGGGCCCAAACGGTTTTTTGGCGCGGCCCGTAATGTTGAAGAAGGCGGTTCACTGACGATTATTGGCACGGCGTTGATCGAGACCGGTAGCCGCATGGACGAGGTAATCTTCGAAGAATTCAAGGGCACCGGCAACATGGAACTGGTGCTCGATCGGCAACTGGCCGACCGGCGCATTTTCCCGGCCATCCATTTGATCAAATCGGGTACGCGCCGCGAAGAGTTGCTGATTCCCGAAACCAAGCTACATCGTATCTGGCTGCTGCGTAAGATCCTGGCCGATATGGATGCCGTCGAGGCCATGACCTTCTTGCTGGAAAAGATGCGGGGCACGCGCAGCAACGACGAGTTCCTGGTTACCATGAACTCCTGAGCACCTCTGGCCACGCTACAGGGGACTCCGCCTGCGGGCGGAGTCCTTTTTTGTCGTTTGTTGAATTCAAACGGCAGGAAGCGCTTCCGAACAAAAATTTTGTATTTTACAGAAAATTATGCCGGAAAGCCCCGTATCTGTTATCTAATACGGAGATGAATGGCGATGGCAGACCGCCTGACGTCTGCCCTACCTGTTCGCCGCGGGAAAATCAAGCCCGGGAAGAGGGCCAATGCCCTTGCTGAGCGGGAAGCCCCGCATCTCTGATGTGGGGAGGAGGTCACCAACCAACCTTTAAAAATCTACTACCAACGATGGGGAGCCTGCTGGTTCTGTTGTTCGCCCTGTTGACGTCTGGCCCGCAGCCTTTTCCACGTTATCCTGCCATTGATCCTTCCGGGCAACAGATTGTCTTTTCCTATCAGGGCGATCTCTGGCTGGTCCCGGTCAGTGGTGGCCTGGCCCAGCGCCTGACCGTGCATCCTGCCTACGAAGCTTATCCGCGCTGGAGTCCGGACGGTCGCCGCATCGCCTTCACCAGCGATCGCTATGGCCACGACGACCTGTTTGTCATGGAGCTGGCCGGAGGACCTCCCCAGCGCCTTACCTACCATTCTGCCGACGACATTCTGACCGACTGGACGCGCGACGGTTACCTGCTCTTTCACACCCGTCGCCTGTTTGTACAGGTCGAACGCGAGGCCGAGATCCACGCCATCCCTGACACCGGCGGCACGCCGGTGCGCATCCTTGATGCCACTGGTTTTCAGGCCACGCGCTCTCCGGACGGCCGCTTCCTGGCCTTCGAGCGCGGCTCCAACGCCACCTGGCGCAAAGGCTATCGCGGCTCGGCCGACCGGGACATCTGGCTGTTCGACCAGCAGAAACGCACCTTCCGACGTTTGACGGACTTCGACGGCAACGACTATCTGCCGGCCTGGGCCGGTCCCCGCACACTCCTGTTTATCAGCGAGCGCGACGGTACCTACAACCTGTATCGCCTCTTTTTAAATGAAGACGGTACCCCTCGGAACGCTCCCGAACAGCTTACCCACTTCCAAGGCGATGGCGTCCGTTATTTCACCGTCAGCGCCGATGGTCAGACCATCGCCTTCGAACGCCAGACCGACCTCTATGTGCTCTCCCTCCCCGAAGGCACGCCGCGCCGCCTGGAAATCCAGCTCCCCTATGACGAACGCTTCGACCCAGTCGAACGGCGCACCTTTACATCCAACGCCACCGAATACGCCCTCTCGCCCAACGGACAGTACCTTGCGTTTGTCGTCCGCGGCGAACTGTTTCTGCGCCGCAATGATCCTGACGACAGCCGTACGGTGCGCCTGACCCGACACCCGTGGCGAGACCGGGAGCCTGCCTGGCTCAACGATTCGACGCTCGTGTTCGTCTCGGACCGAGCTGGCCAGTACGACCTGTATCTGCTACGAGCCACTGATCCCGGCACCGCTGATCTGTTCGAAAGCCTCACGTACGAAGTTATACGCCTGACCGACACGCCAGAAGACGAACGGGCGCCCGTCGTAGCCCCGGATGGTCGTCATCTCGTG
>JALSJJ010000158.1 GCA_026989375.1 Rhodothermus sp. | reverse complement strand
CGAGCGCATCGGTGGCCAGCACCCCGGCCCCACCCGCATTGGTCAGAATGGTCAGCCGGGGGCCTTCGGGACGGGGCTGCTTGGCCAGTACCTCGGCCATGTAGAACAGATCGGCAATGCGGTCGACGCGCAACACACCTGTGCGGCGGAAGGCCGCGCTGAGCACCTCATCGCTTCCGGCCAGCGACCCGGTATGAGAAAGGGCTGCCTGGGCCGCTTCGTCAGTACGCCCGGCTTTGATGACAATGATCGGCTTCTGGAGCGCCACTTCACGCGCAGCCGACAGAAACGCCCGGGCATCCCCGATCGATTCCATGTAAAGGAGAATGCTCTTCGTATACGGGTCGCTCCCCAGGTAGTAGATCAGGTCTCCCCAGCCCACATCCAGCATGGACCCAATCGAGATAAACGCGCTGAAGCCCACGTTCTCTTCCAAGCTCCAGTCCAGAATGGAAGTCAGCAGCGCCCCACTCTGGCTGATGAAACCAACCGTGCCCGGCCGCGCCATCGTGCTGGCAAACGTGGCATTCAGCCCGGTAACGGGCCGCATGACCCCCAGGCAGTTCGGGCCGATGATGCGCATGCCGCCTTTGCGGGCTATCGCCAGGATCTGTTCCTCCAGCCTCCGCCCTTCTTCGCCGATCTCTTTAAAGCCGGCCGAAATGATCACGGCCCCTTTGACGCCGGCTTCCACGCACTCCTGCACAACACCGGGCACCGTGGGGGCAGGCGTGGCGATGACCGCCAGATCCACCGGCTCGGGCAGCGCTTTCACCGAAGGATAGGCCCGAATGCCCAGCACGTTTGTGCGGCGCGGATTGACCGGATAGACCGTGCCGCCAAACGGATTGCTGATCAGGTTCCAGAGCAGCGTCCGTCCCACACTGCCAGGCCGTTCGCTCGCACCGATAACGGCCACGCTGTGCGGTTTAAAAATCGCATCCAGATGCAGACGAGGCGGCTGAAACAACTCATGAGAGGGGTCGTGCTGATCGGTCGCAGGCCGGGCTTCCATGGCGCTCCTTCAAGTTGATGATTATGCAAAAATTTGTACCAGAACTTGTACCCGACTGACTGCCGAAAGTTGAACTATTCCAGGAAATTGATCATTTTCTTACTGAATTGTCTGCAACTCCTCAACAAAGCGCTGCACCAAAGCAGCCGCTTCGTCGGGCGTTCGCGCTTCGGCATAAATGCGCAGAATGGGCTCGGTGTTAGATTTTCGCAAATGCACCCAGCCTTCTTCCAGGTCGATCTTCAGCCCGTCGATGGTCGTGATGCGGGCATGCGCGTAGCGCTCGGCCAGCCGCTGCAGCACCTGATCGGCGTCCAGGCGGTCAAGCGGCAGCTTGTGCTTGACCATTGCATAGCGGGGTAGCGTGGCCACCAGTTCTGAGAGGGACTGTTCCAGGTTGGCCAGATGCTGAAGCACCATCGCCGCCCCTACCAGCGCATCACGACCGTAATGCACATCAGGCAAAATGACCCCGCCATTGCCCTCCCCACCCAGGATGGCGTCCACTTCCTTCATCTTCTGGACGACGTTGATTTCACCGACGGCTGCCCGATAGACGGGCATGCCGTAATGGGCGGCGACCTCATCAATGGCCCGCGACGAAGACAGGTTGGTGACAAAGGGTCCTTCACGGAAGCGCCATAGAAAATCGGCCGCAATTACCTGGGTCAGCTCCTCGCTGACATACGCACCCCCGTCAGCAATGAGGGCCAGCCGATCGGCGTCGGGATCCACGACCAGCCCCAGATCAGCATCGGTATCGACCACCGCCTGCATGGGTTCCTGCAGATGCTCGGGCAGGGGTTCGGGCGGATGTGCAAAGCGGCCATTCGGCTCGCCGTTGATCAGCATCACTTCGGCCACACCCAACCGCCGCAGCAACACGGGCAATGCCACGGCGCCTACCGAGTTGATGCCATCCACTACCACCCGGAATTGTCGGCGTCGAATGCGTTCGGGGTCAATAAAATCCAGCGCCAGAATTCGCTGAATGTGATCGTCCAGAAAATCGCGTACTGCGTAGCTTCCCAGCCGCTCCCAGGTCACCAGCGGCAGGGTTTCGGCTTCAGCCAGCATCAGCACCTGACGGGCCTCGTCCGGCGTCAGAAACTCCCCCTGACGGTTGAGCAGCTTCAGGGCATTCCATTCGGCCGGATTGTGTGAGGCCGAAAGCACAATTCCTCCATCGGCGGCGGCCACCTGCACGGCTACCTCGACAGTTGGCGTGGTGGCCATCCCGGCATCAATAACTTCGCAACCCACACTTTGCAGCGTCGCCGTTACAATGCGAGCACAGACCGGTCCGGTTACGCGTCCGTCGCGCCCTACCACGACGCGGGGATGCTGCGTTTCTGTCTGCTGGCGCAGCCAGGCTCCAAAAGCCGCTGCGTAACGCACCAGCTCTTTCGGTCCCAATCCGGCCCCGAAAATCCCCCGAATTCCAGAAATCGACGCGATTAAAACCCGTTTTTCAGACATGATCCTTTCCGATTGCCATGGCTAAACTGTATCAATTTCGCACAGAATCGACCTGAAAGTCGAGCTTTTCAAAAGAAGTCCATTGACAATGTAGACTTTCAAGTCGTTTTTATGAAACAGCCCCTGCAGGGTAACGTTCGGCAGGATAGGAACGCGTTTTTGGTAGATTAACCATGATTGGTTCACGCTGGAGCATTCCGGTTTTCCCGTATGATCACCGGGCGCGTGCACGCTGGTGGTTTGCCCTACTGACGGCCTTTTTCACGCTGGCACTGATCTCGTGGGGCGGTTTTGTAACCACGATTGATGCGGGCATGGCAGTGCCCGACTGGCCTTCGTCATTTGGCTCGTATGACCCGTTTAAAACGGGTTTTTATGATCCCACCGATCCATCGGCCCAATGGTGGGATCGCACGCCGATTCTGGCCGAACACGGCCATCGGCTGCTGGGGGCGCTGGTAGGCTTGCTGACCATCGGGCTGGCGCTGTGGACCTGGCGGCGCGACCCTCGCCGCTGGATGCGCCACCTGGGCTTCGCTGCGCTGGGACTTGTCATCTTTCAGGGAATCCTGGGCGGGCTTAGGGTCACCGAAAATTCGCTTACGCTGGCGGCTGTACATGGCGCCATCGCCCAGCTCTTCTTCTCGCTCATCGTGGCCATTGCCCTGTTTACCTCGCCAGCCTGGCTGGAAGCCCGTGCCATACCGGCTGAGGCTCCTCCGCTGGAACGGTTGCGCCGTCTGGCTCTGTGGACAATCGGCGCGCTTTACGGGCAGATCATCCTGGGCGTACTGCTGCGTCATCCTGGTCAGGGTATTGCTCTTAACTTTGCTGTGGTGCATATTGCCGGCGCCTTTGTGGTGACCGGACTGGTGCTGGCCGTATTCATCCACGTACAGAAACACTTTGAGACCAACCCGTTGCTCAACCGGGCAGCCTGGGCCATGCTCTGGATCGTGGCCCTGCAGTTTGCGCTGGGTCTTTCAGCCTACCTGGTGTTGCTATACGAAACGCCTGTAGCGCTACGCAGTGCATTGCAGGTAGTCCTTCGTACGGCCCACGTTGCCACCGGAGCCCTACTTATGGGTAGTACCGTAGTGCTGGCCCTGCTGGCCCTTCGTCGCCGTGCTGAGGCAGCAACTTCGGTGGTTGTCCCTGAGC
This sequence comes from Rhodothermus sp., assembly GCA_026989375.1. Taxonomy (GTDB): domain Bacteria; phylum Bacteroidota; class Rhodothermia; order Rhodothermales; family Rhodothermaceae; genus Rhodothermus. The sequence goes on along the minus strand of JALSJJ010000158.1, from coordinate 10,490 downwards.
TAACCACTACCCCACAAACCAACTTCTGAAATGGCCGAGACCGATCAATCCCGCTCTCTGCTGGCTACATTGCCAATGTCGGCCAGACGCCGCGTTCAGCTCCAGGCCTGCTGGGAGCTGACCAAGCCGGAGATCACTTTTCAGGTAACGCTCTCGGCACTGGCCGGTTATCTGCTGGGTACTCCGGATGCGCTCAACGGCTGGCACCTGCTGGGTACCCTGACCGGTATCGGGTTGACGGCCGCGGGGGTCGGCGTGCTGAATCATTACATGGAGCGGGACTACGACGCAGCCATGCGGCGGACAGCCCGCCGTCCTTTGCCTTCCGGTCGTGTCTCACCCACCACTGCCCGTTATCTGGGCATATTTCTCGTCATCGCCGGCGTGGGGCTCCTCTGTCCGGTAGCCAACGCACTGACAGCTGCACTGGCCATCGCTACCGTACTGCTCTATCTGTACGTGTACACCCCGCTCAAACGCCGCACCAAGTACAACACCCTGATCGGCACTATTCCGGGCGCACTGCCTGCGCTGGGCGGTTGGACGGCTGCCACGAACAACCTGGACATGGGCGGCTGGACGCTCTTTGCTATCCTGGCTGTCTGGCAGATGCCTCACTTTTTGTCGCTGGCCTGGATGTACCGCAAAGATTACGAGCGGGCCCACTACCAGATGTTACCCGTCGTGGAGCCTGACGGCCGCTCGACCGCCTGGCAGACGCTTGGCTTTACCGCTCTACTGCTGCCCCTGGGCATCAGCCCCTACCTGGCTGGCGTGGCCGGTCCGATCTACCTGGTTGGTGCCGTGATCCTGGGACTGTATTTTCTGCGACCGGCGATCGCCTTCTTCCGGACGCGTCATGCGCACGATGCGCGTCGCGTCCTCATCGCGTCGGTCGTCTATATTCCCGCCCTGACGGGTTTGATTGTGGTGGACTGGTTGTTGCGATGAAGACGTCCGAAGCTGCAATCGAAGTTGAAGCGCTTACGTTCCGCTACGGACCTCGTATTGCCCTCCGGTCGCTCTCGCTGCGCGTCCCCTCCGGTTGCTGCTTTGGCCTGCTGGGCCCTAACGGCAGTGGCAAAACTACCCTGATGCGTTTGCTGGCCACGCTACTTCGCCCTACAGAAGGATGCCTGCGGGTGTGCGGGCACGATACGACCGAAGCGCCCAGCACAGTTCGCCGTTGCCTGGGTGTCGTCTTCCAGCAACCCGCACTCGATGGCGACCTGACCGTCGAAGAAAATCTGCGCCTGCATGGCGCTTTCTATGGCCTGTGGGGCACAGCGCTGACGCGCCGCATCGACGAGCTGCTGACACGCTTCGACCTCCAGGAGCGCCGACACGAATTGGTGCGTCGCCTTTCGGGCGGACAGCAACGGCGCGTCGACCTGATGCGTGGTTTGCTTCACGCCCCCCGGATCCTTCTGCTCGACGAGCCCACCACGGGTCTGGACCCCTTGGCCCGCCATGCTTTCTGGCAGACGCTACGCCAGCTTCGTCAGACAGATCAGTTGACGCTAATTGTGGCTACGCACCTGCTCGAAGAAGCAGAACAGTGCGACGAAGTGGCCCTGCTGGACGAAGGCCGGCTGGTGGCAAGCGGTGCTCCCGAAGCGCTGGCCCGGGCTCTGGGCGACGAAGTGCTCTGGCTGGAAACTCCCGAACCCGAAGCCGTCGCCGCCGCTGTTCAGACCCACTTTGACGTCGAAGCCCGCGTGATCGGTACGTCGGTGCGCGTGGCAGCTTCCGACGCCCATGCGTTGCTCCCTCACCTCTACGAAGTCCTGGGCGCACGTTTGCGCAGCGCTACCATACGTCGCCCGACACTCGAAGACGTGTTCCTGGTACACACCGGCCACCATCTACACGCTACCCCGGAAACCGCCCTGACCTCATGAGCGCCACGCTACAGACCATTCGCATGCTCTGGTGGCGCGAACTGATCAAGTTCGTGCGTGACCGGGCCCGCCTGTCTGGCGCACTGGCTCAACCGCTGGTTTTCTGGTTATTGCTGGGACTGGGCTTTCATGGATCGATCCGTCTGGCCGGACCTGCCACACCGGGCTCTTATCTGGCCTATCTGCTGCCCGGCATCGTAGTGCTGACGATCCTGTTCACTGCCATCTTTTCCACCATGGCCATCGTCGAAGAACGCAAAAGCGGGTTGCTACAGGCCGCACTGGTAGCCCCTGTGCCGCGTATGGCGCTGGTCCTTGGCTATGGACTGGGGGGCACCACGCTGGCGCTGCTGGAAGCTGTACTCCTTCTGGGACTGCTTCCCTTTGTCAACGGTGTCCATCTGACCCCGTCCGGTCTGGCTCTGACCCTGGGTGTCAGTGTGCTGACAGGGTTAGCCTTTGCGGTGCTGGGTTTTGTAGTGGCCTGGCACGCTACCTCCACGCGTGGCTACCATGCAGTGATGAACGTAGCGCTCCTCCCCCTGTGGGCGCTTTCGGGTGCTATCTTTCCAATTGAAGGAGCAGCGCCTGTGCTGCAGGCGATCATGCGGCTCAATCCTGTTACGTACATGGTCAGCGCCCTGCGTCAGGGGCTGTTTGGTCCGAATGCGGCCGGATCGGTCAGTACCCCCGAAGCCTGCCTGTTTATTACCGTACTTTTTACCGTGGCGCTGTTACTTCTGGCAGTACGTACCGTACGCCGGCCGCTACGTCTCTGAGCACTACCGCGCATAACGCGCAGCAATCTCGTCCAGCTTTTCCTGCAACTCCGATGCAGGCAGCCAGCGCCCTCGTACCATAACCCCCACACGACGCCTCAGGTGATCCAGGTCTTCAAGTGGATTCTCCTCCAGCAAAATCAGATCGGCCCGGTGGCCGATGGCCACCACCCCAAAACTATCGTGCCGCTGAAAATACTGCCCCACGTTGTAGGTGGCCGAACGCAGGATCTGATAGGGCGTCAGACCGGCCTCCTCCATACGTTCGATCTCCCGATAGATAGAAAAGCCCGGCACACTGAACTGCTGGGGGGAGTCGGTACCGAACAGGATGCCTACTCCGCCATCCGCCAGCGCTTTCAGCAGGCGCATGCGGTTGGCAATATGCTGGCGGGCCGCCGCACGGTCCAGACGGGGGTTGTTCAGCCGCCGTTCATGCGCCCGCACCCATCGCGTAACGATCTCCGGCGGCATATAACGCAATTCTTCATAGCCGCGAAGCGTCTCTAAATCAGCGACCCCCATCAGCACCTCCCAGAGCGCCATCGTCGGCACCACCCAGGCCTTTGCCTCCCGCGTCAGGCGTACAATCTCTTCCAGACGGGCCTCGTCAACAGGCCGGTCGAACGCGTCCAGATAGGCGATAAAGCCATCCAAGTGGTCGAACGTCTCCTGCCCCATCTCCAGGGCATGACGCAGTCCGACAGCGTCCGGTACATGCCCGCCAAAGCGAATCCCCACCTCATGCGCGGTGCGTGCCATCGCATCGTAGACCTCGGGACGGAGCCCTTCCTGCACTTTCAGCAGATCCCAGCCTTCGGCTTTCTGGCGGCGGACCATCTCCGCTGCTTCCTCCGGCGTGCGAACGGTTCGTCCGCTAAAAGCGGGCCCGGCCAGGTAGAGCGTCGGCCCCATCAGCTCCCCTCGCTGAATGCGTTCTCTGAGCTCCAACTGGGTTGGATTTCCCAGCATTCCGCGCACGGTCGTGACCCCATTGGCCACATAGAGCCACATAACGTCTTCGATGTACTGGGCTGGCGCATTGCCGCCAGGCACATGCCCATGCATCTCGGCCAACCCCGGCATTAAGTAGCGCCCCCTCCCATCGATGCGCCGCGCGTGCTCCGGAATCGCAACAGCAGTCGCCGGTCCCACGGCCACGATGCGCGTGCCGCGCACCAGCACGGTCTGATCAGCTAACACCGTATCCCGATCCATCGGCAGTACGTTCACCTGAACGAAGGCCGTGACCGGCTCATCAGTCGGCTGCGCCTGGCAGGCCAACGCGCCCCAGAGGAGCACACCCAGCAGCTTGTAGATCTTCATGGCTGTCTTTTTTTCAATCTTTCGTGGACAGAGCTGCTTAAAGCATACAAAAGCCGTAAACGAAAGAAAAGAGGCCTGATCTTCTGGAAGAAGCTCTCTCGCTTCCGCATGTTACATGGCCTCTTACCACTCGAGCATTATTACAGACAGAACCCCGCGTTCTCAACTGAGTTGGCCCTACAACGTGTTGACCCGATTGACGTCGCTGCCATACCGTCCAAGGCCTCCATCTGACTGAACGCGATCCTTACTCAAGGCCCCCTGCAGACGGATCCGTCCGATGCGCATTCCGCGGGCTTCGGCTTGACAGGATGCTCCCGAAACAACACGCCTATGCCGCGCGCAATGTGCCCCATGCCGTTGTTGTTGCCATACGCCAACCGTGTTCCAGCTCCATGTTTTCAACACCGAGAAACCCTGAAAAAGAAACAACTCTTTTCTTGCCTGGCTATATAAAAAAGCTCAATCGACGCCCGAAGGGCACATGCATGATAAAACGTTAACCCTTATCCCCCAAAAAGGATACAACAAGGTAGTTAAGCATGCGGAATCAACAGGGTCAAAAAACAGGCAGTCCCCCTCGCATTCAGTCTCTTAAGGTTCAGAACTTCCGGGCGTTACGGAATGTGGAATTTAAAGATTTATCGCCGCTCACCGTTCTGCTCGGACCTAATGGGAGTGGGAAATCCACCGTCTTCGACATTTTTGCCTTTCTTTCAGAGTGTTTTGAGTTAGGGCTCCGCCGCGCCTGGGACAAACGAGGACGTGCCAGAGAACTTAAAACACGCGATTCCGAGGGGCCTATCACCATTGAAATTAAATACAAGGAGCCAGGATATCCGGTGATCACCTACCACCTCAGCGTGGATGAAAAGGCTGGAAGGCCCGTTGTCATTGAAGAATGGTTACAGTGGCGGCGAGGTCAGAGGGGACGCCCCTTCCGTTTCCTGGAATACCGCGAAGGAAAGGGCCGAGCCATCAGCGGGGAGCAACCTGACGAGAAAGATCAGCGGGTAGAGATTCCGCTCAAAAGCCCAGATCTGCTTGCCGTGAATGCCCTCGGGCAGTTCGAAGATCATCCGCGCGTAGCAGCACTGCGCGAATTCATTACCGGATGGTATGTCTCGTACCTGTCGGTGGACGATGCACGCGGACAGCCAGAAGCTGGTCCGCAAGAACGGTTATCGCGCACCGGGGACAACCTGGCCAATGTCATTCAATATCTGGCCGAACAACATCCGGACCGCTTGGAAAAGATTTTTGACGTATTACGGCAGCGCGTTCCCCGCATCGAAAAAGTGCTGGCTGAGACGATGCCTGATGGTCGATTACTCCTTCAAATCAAAGATGCGCCTTTCTCGCATCCCATTCTTTCCCGGTTTGCCTCGGACGGTACCCTGAAAATGCTTGCCTACCTGGTACTTCTCTATGATCCCACTCCCCCACCGTTCATCGGCATTGAAGAGCCGGAAAACTTCTTGCACCCACGCCTGTTGCCAGAACTTGCCGAGGAATGCCGTAACGCAACGGAGCGAACGCAACTGCTCGTTACAACCCATTCTCCATTTTTCGTCAATGCGCTCCGTCCGGAAGAAGTTTGGGTGCTGTGGCGGGATGAGCAGGGTCACACCCGAGCAAAACGCGTCTCACAGATCAAAGGGATATCCGAATTTGTCAGGCAGGGGGCCCAACTTGGAGATCTGTGGATGGAGGGATACTTCGGGGTGGGGGATCCGCTGGTGAATGAAGGAATGCTCGCCACGTCGAAGACAGAGTAGCTCTCAGGAATGACGCAGCACTTCGAATTTCTTGTCGAGGACCAGTCTATGGAGGTCTTTCTGCGTGGTTTGCTTCCGCGCTTGTTGCCATCTACCGTAACCTTTGCCATCCATGCATTTCAGGGCAAGCACCATCTATTAAAAAAGCTGGCGCAGCGACTTCAGGGATACGCAACCTGGCTGCCACATAACTGGCGCATTGTGGTGATCGTGGATCGAGATCATGATGACTGTCGGGAACTGAAAAACCGCCTGGAACAGATTGCAGCGAATGCCGGGATACGCACGCGCAGTCAGTCACCTACATGCTGGCAGCTTGTTAATCGGATAGCCATCGTGGAACTGGAGGCCTGGTATTTCGGCGAATGGGACGCCGTCCGCCGTGCCTTCCCGGGAGTTGGGAAGCATGTGCCGCGTCGAAGACGATTTCGCAACCCCGATGCTATTGCGAACGCGTGGGAAGCGTTTGAGCGGATTTTGCAACGCTACGGCTATTTCAAAGGAGGATTACCGAAGATTCAAGTCGCAAAAGAGATCGGTCAGCACTTTGATCCTACGCGTTGCCGATCTCAGAGCTTTATCTGCTTTCACAACGCCTTGAGGGAAGCACTCCAAAAATCAAAGGACTGTGTGTGATTTTCTTAGATTCGAGCACTTCGTCCAGGGTCACCTCGTCTAAACGATCCCGATGGATACAGCGAACCTTCCACTCCCAGAAGGCGCCATAAAAGGTGCCCTGACTTTACCCATTTGCTTTCGCTCACAGAATAGTGTACCCCTGCGCGCTCCCCTGAACCGTTCCCCTGGCCCTGCGTTGGAATGATGCCTGTGAATCAAAGTCCTGTCGTAATACATGCCCACGCCTGTTGATCTGCGGACGCTCAGTCGCGAAGAGCTGGAGCGGCTGGCCGAGGAGCTGGGCGAGCCGCGTTATCGGGGACGCCAGCTTTTTAAATGGATCTATGGGAAAGGCGCCACGTCCGTTGCGCAGATGACAGACCTGCCGAAAGCCTTTCGCGCCGAACTGGCCCGCCGCACCCGCATCACTCGACTGGAGCCAGTACGCCAGCTCACGGCCAGCGACCAGACCATCAAGGTGCTTTTCCGGCTTCCCTCGGGGCGGCACATCGAATCGGTGCTGATCCCGGACTTCGACGAAAAGGGGCGCGTGCGACGCCTGACCGTGTGCGTCTCCAGCCAGGTAGGCTGCGCGATGGGCTGTGCTTTCTGCGCAACCGGCCTGATGGGGTTTCAGCAAAACCTGACGGCCGGTGAAATTTACGATCAGGTATGGCAGCTCAACCGGCTGGCTGAGGAGCGTTTTGGGCGACGCATTACGAATGTGGTTTACATGGGCATGGGCGAGCCGCTGCTGAACTACGACGCCGTGCTCCGAAGCGTGGCGCTGTTGACCGATCGGGACGGGCTCGGGCTCTCACCCCGCCGCATTACCGTTTCTACCGTCGGCCTGGCCCGTCGCATCCGACAACTGGCCGACGACGGCGTGCGCTTCCGACTGGCCGTCTCGCTGCACGCCCCCACCAATGCCCAGCGCTCGGCCATCATGCCCGTCAACCGAAGCGAGCAGACCGATCTGGACGATCTGATTGAAGCGATTCGCTACTTCGAACAACGTACGGGGCAGATCATTACCTACGAATACTGCCTGTTCGAAGGGTTCAACGACCGTCCGGAAGACGCGCATCGCCTGGCCGACCTCACCCGGCAGGCGCCCGGCAAGGTCAACCTGATTCTTTACAACCCGGTCGAAGGCCTGCCTTTCCGTCGTCCCTCCGAGGAACGTCTGCAGGCCTTTATCCGCGTGCTGGTAGCGCGTGGCGTCACGGTTACCGTACGCCGAAGCCGGGGACAGGACATCCAGGCCGCCTGTGGCCAGCTGGCCATCTACGAACAGACAGCTTCAGAAACAGTGACATAATGCTGTCATTCTTCCTGTGGCAACTTATTCATCAGACCGTATGGCGCCATGAACAACCGACAGGCTGAGCCCACGATCGATTCCCGCGCCGAACTGCAATGGAGTTTGCTGCGCTGGATTGGGGGTTTTGTCACGGGCGCACTGGCCGTGCTACTCCTTCCCCGGGCCGTGCGTCTGTTCATCCGGCGTATTCTGCCCGGTCTATTGCTCGACGTGATCCTGGCGGTCACCGTCGGACTGATCACTGAAAAAGCTATCGAGTGGTTGCAGCGCCATCCCGAAACTTCACCAACCACACCAGAGCCGCATGGAGCCGCTTCGTCGACCGAACGAACGTCCTGATCGCCTGGGCGTCATCACGCATGGATCCCTCACCAAAGGCGTCGAGATGAAACTCGACGCCAGCGAGTCGATTGAGGACATTGTGGCAGGCACCTTCGTGGTCATTCAGGGCGAGAAGTACGACTTTTTCTCGATGATCACGGATGTGCGTATCGACGCTGCCAACGAAAACATTCTACTACATCCGCCATCGGCCGGTGATGGCCTACTGCGTCAGATCCTGAAGGGCTCGGGCACCTATGCGACCGTCACGCTCAAACCCATGCTTATGATGCGCAACGACGGGTTACAGGAACTGGCCGAGGTTCAGCCGGTCAAGACGGTGCCCAGTCACTTTGCACCAGTGGCCCGAGCTACCGCCGAAGACGTCGCTCGCATTTTCGGAAACGAAGCCAACGAAGGTGGCAATCGCTACTTTCAGATCGGCGAGCCGCTGGGCATGCCAGGCATCCCGGTCTGTATCGATCTGGACCGGTTTGTGGAGCGCTCCAATGCTGTTTTTGGCAAAACAGGCACCGGCAAAACCTTTCTGACGCGGCTGCTCCTGTGCGGCACGATCAAAACCGGCAGAGCCGTCAATCTGGTGTTCGACATGCACTCGGAGTACGGCTACAATGCCCGCAAAGAAGACGGCACATTCGTCAGGGGATTGCGCGAGCTGTTTCCCCAACGGGTACAGGTCTTCTCGCTGGACCCGCACGGTACCCGCAAGCGCACCAGGCGCGATCCAGACTGCGCCGTGTATCTGTATGCCGATCAGATCGAACCTGAGGATATTCTACCCCTGCGGGAAACGCTCAACCTGAACGAAACGGCGGCCGAAAGCAGCTTTCTGCTCCAGAAACACTTCGGACGCAACTGGCTGCTCACCCTGCTGCAAACTTCCGAAAGTGAGTTGAATACCCTGGCTGAACAGGTGGGCGCCCATCCGGCTTCACTGAGCGCCCTGCGGCGCAAGCTGGCCACGTTCGAACGCTACGACTTTTTCAAGACCGAATCGTCCAGCGGCAAACGCGATGTGCTGGAAGATCTGCTGGAGGCGCTGGGTGATGGCAAGTCCGTTGTGCTCGAGTTCGGCCGCTACGACGACCTGCGCGTCTATCTCCTGGTGGCCAACGTTATCACACGGCGCATTCGGACGGCCTATGAAGAAATGACGGCACGTTACCTGCAGACGCAGGATCCAGCCGACCGTCCACGCCAGCTCATGATTACCATCGAAGAAGCCCATAAATTTCTGATGCCAGGTGTTGCCCGCGAAACCCCCTTTGGGAAGATCGCGCGGGAAATGCGTAAATACTTCGTCTCGCTGCTGGTGGTGGACCAGCGGCCCAGCGCCATTGATGAAGAAGTGCTCAGCCAGATCGGCACGCGCATCATCGCTCAGCTTAACGACGACAAAGATATCACGGCAGCGCTGGTAGGCACGCGCGATGCGGGGGCGCTACGACAGGTACTGGCCTCGCTCGACTCTAAGCAACAGGCGCTCATTCTGGGCCATGCCGTTCCCATGCCTGTGGTCGTCCAGACGCGCTCCTACGATGACGCTTTTTATCAGGCCATGCGCGGCCCCGAACGTTCTTTTGAGGAGCTGGATGATGAAATGCAAAGCCTGTTCGGTTAAACGTGCATTCCTGCGAAGGATTTTGTAAACTCCGGCATCCGGAAAATCCTACCGCCATCCATGCTGATGCGCCTGTTTTTGCTGCTGCTCGTTGTCAGTAGCCTGACGTTTCCCGCCTTTGCACCACGCGCCCTTCCAACAAGTGCAGGCACAGAGGCTTCCCCGCTGGGCGCCTGGACCGAACGGCAGCTCCGCATGCTGACGCTGGAGCAGCAGATCGGCCAGCTCTTTGCCGTGCGGGCCCGCGGGGTGTTTCAGAGCGTGGACGATCCGGCCTACCGCGAGCTGGTGCGCCTGGTAGAGGCGTTTCAGGTGGGAGGGATCATCTTCTTCCAGGGTGATCCCTACAGTCAGGCGGTGCTCGCCAACGACCTGCAGCGTCGGAGTCGGCTGCCGTTGCTGATCGCCCAGGACACCGAATGGGGCGTGGCCATGCGCGTTCGCCGCACCACGAGTTTTCCACGGGCCATGGCTATCGGCGCAACGGGTAGCCCTGAGTATGCCTACGCGGTCGGCTACATAACTGCTCGTGAGGCGCGCGCCCTGGGCGTGCATCAGCTCTATGCACCGGTGGCCGACGTAAACAACAATCCGTTCAACCCGATCATTAACGTCCGCGCCTTTGGCGAGGACCCGGTGTTCGTGGCCTCCATGGTGCGGGCGTTCGTACGTGGCGTGCAGGATGCCGGCGCCATCGCGACGGCCAAGCACTTTCCCGGCCACGGCGACACGTCCATCGACTCGCACAGCGATCTGCCTGTGCTGCCCTTCGATCGCCAGCGCCTGGATACGCTGGAGCTG
>JALSJJ010000157.1 GCA_026989375.1 Rhodothermus sp. | reverse complement strand
CAGCACGCGCGAGCTGGTGCCGATGCCGCCTTTCCAGCCGAACGCGATCGTTCCGGTACCAGCGCCTACATTTCCCTCAGGCACCGGGCCGGTCGTTGCCTGCTCAATGGCTTGCAAAATCTGGTCAGCCTTTAAGACCCGCGCCCGAATGTTGTTCAGAAATCCATCGTTTGTCTCACCGACCACCGGATTGACCGACCGCACGTTTTCGTTGCCGGGCTGTCGAAGTGTCCAGGTCAGGATGGCCTCGGCCGCCTGCGGCACCGAAAGCGTATTGGTCAGCACAATGGGCGTTTCGATTTCCCCCAGCTCCATCACCTGCGTGCTTCCCATCAGCTTGCCAAAGCCGTTGCCTACAGCTATGCCGGCCGGCACCTTTTCCTGAAATAGATTGCCGCCATGCGGTAGAATTGCGGTGGCCCCCGTTCGGATGGAGTCCCCCTGGATCAAGGTGACATGCCCCACCCGCACGCCCGGCACATCTGTGATCGCATTTAGCGGACCGGGCTGAAAAATACCGGGAGCCACCCCCAGATCACGCGCCCGAGGCCGCTCACTGGATTGGCCGCGCACTCCTACCGCGCCGCTCACCACCAGCATGCCACAAACCACTTTGCAGAGGTATCGTTTGACGAGGAGCTGCATTTGTAAATATACTCCCATCGTTTGCCCCCAGGTTTTTCAGAGGTTGCCCCATGAAAGATAAGATCATCGGTGTCATCGGCGGAATGGGCCCGTACGCAGGACTGGCCCTGGTACGCCATATTTTTGACCAGACGCTGGCCGCCTCCGACCAGGAGCATCTGCCCGTTGTTCTGTTCTCAATGGGCGACCGGGTGCCCGATCGGAGCGCTTTCCTTTTTGGTAAAACTCCTGAGAATCCCGGCCATGCCATCGCCGAACAGATTCGAAAGGCCGAATCGGTTGGTGCGGTCGTGGCCGGCATTCCCTGCAACACAGCGCATGCTCCCCCCATCTTCAACGTCATCCTGGACGAACTGGCTCGCACAGGAAGCCGCGTGCGCGTGCTGCATCTGATTGAAGAAACGGTGCGCTTCCTGCGTGAGCACTACCCAGATGTCAGGCGGGTAGGTGTCCTTTCAACGCTGGCGACCTATCGGCTGGGTCTTTACCGCGACGCCCTGGAGGCGACTGGCTACGAAGCAGTCATTGCCGACGAGAGCGTACAGGAGACCATTGTCAACCGGGCTATCTTTGATGCCTCCTACGGCATTAAAGCGCAGAGCCATCCGGTCTCCAAGATTGCTCGCCAGAGCGTGCTGACGGCCATTGAACACCTGCGCCAGAAGAACGTCGAAGCGGTAGTGCTGGGCTGCACCGAACTGCCGCTGGCCATCCCGGAAATGGAGCTGGATGGCCTGCCGATCATCGATCCGTCGCTGGCACTGGCCCGTGCGTTGATCCGGGAAACGTATCCGGAACAGCTCAAACCCCTCTGAAATAGCCATGCCGTTGCCCGAGGCCCTCCCGAACGTTCGGGCCTTCGTGTTCGACCTGGACGGCACCCTCTACCAGGGGGACCGGGCCCTGCCCGGTGCCGTTGCAGCCGTACAGGCACTGCAACAGGCCGGCTATGCCGTGTGCTTTGCCACCAACACCACCTCGAAAAGCCGTCATCAGCTTGTCGAAAAATTGCAACGGCTTGGGTTTAACGCTTCGCCTGCCCAGATCTTCAGCCCACCGGCTCTTGCAGGAGCTTTTCTTCGAAAGCAAAACGCTTCGGCCTACCTGCTGGTACCTGAAGCTGCCTGGGAAGACTTCGAAGGGGTACGCCTGGATAAAACGCACCCGGACTTTGTCGTAGTAGGCGACCTGGGGCCAGCCTGGACTTTCGAACGGCTCAACCGGGCGTTTCGCCTGATCCAGGAGCAGGGCGCCTGCCTGATCGGCTTGGGCCGCACCCGCTACTGGCAGACCGACACCGGGCTACAGCTTGACGCCGGACCGTTCATCGCGGCCCTCGAATATGCCACGGGCCGTCCAGCGCTCATTTTTGGCAAACCAGACCGCCGCTTTTTCGAACAAATCTGTACCGCCCTACACCTGCCCCCGGCTCAGATCGCCATGGTCGGCGACGACATTCGGACGGACG
>JALSJJ010000156.1 GCA_026989375.1 Rhodothermus sp. | reverse complement strand
AAAAGAGAAGCGCCTTGCGCTGCATTGCACTATTATTCCAGCGCCCTCCCAGAAAGCAAGCCTCTCTTACTCTCAGGATTGGTTCTCCCTATACGCGAAAGCTTCCCCTGATCTTCAGCGCGACACGGCAGTCAGACGGCAGGCCGGCGCGCATCTCTACAGGTTTTTCCTCTCCAGAAAGCCGTTTGCTTACCTCAGAGGCCCAGTGTCTGGCAGGTGATTGGTGCAGAAGAGCACGCAGCGACTTTTCGATCCGTTATAAGGCCGTTATAGAGATGCATCGGAAAAACTGCCTGCCGGCAGCCGCATTGCTCAACCCTTCACTGCCTGGCCAGACCTCCTCCTGAGAACCACTATCTGCAAGCGCCAATAAACGAGCTTGTGTTCTTGCGTTTACGGGGCTCTCGTCACTCCCGGTCGCTCCGAGAAGCGCCTGTCCCTTAGTCCCAGATCGGCCAGTAGACGCCAAAGCGTAAGCGGCGAGCTGGCAGCGGATAGACGGGCACCAGCAACACCCCAGGCTGCAGCGCTGTGTCGCTGGTGATGTTTTCCCAGACAAGAAACAGCTTGGCCGTGCGCAGGGTGGCTTCCATATAGAGGTCCAGCGTACCCGCTGGTCCAAAACGGCGCGCATTGGATTCAGGAAGGGCAAGCAGTCCGGTTGGCGCATGGAGCATACGGCTCCGGAAAGCTGTCCAGTATCGTCCCAGTAGATACAGATCCGTATGCAGTTCCTGAAACAGAAGCAATCGCACCCCTACGCGTGTCTGTAGCAGCAGATGGGGCAGCGCTTCGGCCATTCGGCGATGCAGGATCGAGGCGTTTGCGTTATAGGTCTGAAACGCCGTTGCCTGCACGCCGGCATAGAGGCCCCGTTGGACTGTATGGCGCCAGTCTATGCCAAACGTCAGGCCTCCCTGCATGACCGGTGAGGCAGGCGTTTGCACCTGTACCGTATCGCCTGCCCCCACAATGTAGAGATCGGGCACAGCCTCCAGGCGTGCCGCAAACCCTTCAAGTTTTCCCGTAAAAGCACCAGCAGTTCCCAGAAGGCCAAGCCGTAGTCGCACGATGCGTCCCCCTCGGCACTTCGTACACGGCTGCAGAAGTCCTCCCCATCCGGTTTGAAACACCCAGGGAATTTCGGGCTGATGCAAGCCCAGTTGCAATGCAGGTCGCAGGTGTCCCTCCGATCGCCCCAGCGTCAGCGTCGCGTCCATTCCTCCCCGTCCTTCTTGCCAGAACAGCTGGCCGCTCAGGCCAAGGTGCCAGGTGCGCCAGTACAACGTGTCGGTAGCCAGCAATCGGATGCGTGCACGTCCATGCCCGGTAGTCACGGTATCAGCCCAGGCATTAGTCTGACGCAGGTGATCCCATGTACCCTCCAACCGCCAGATGATGCCAATCAGCGGTTGCTCCAGGTAAAAGCCATAGCGGTTGGTCTTGGCAACAAGGGTATCTAGTTCGGGATTGCGATAACGAAATGTCTGTGCCGTCCAGTAGGCCGAGGCCGTCAGTGGCGCTTCGGATAGACCGGTACGTAGGCGCAGCGTCAGCGCCAGATCATTGCGGATAGTCTGGCGTCGGGCTGTTGGATAGCGGACCGAGGCCCCAAAAGGTTCATAAATGGTTTCAAAGGGCCCTCCCGGATGTGGGAGCACGCCGCCATGCGCTCCTACCCGAGTGCGATTATGCAGGTTCATCAGTTCCAGGGCCCATTCGTACTGCTGATAACGCAGCCGTAGCAGTACCTGGCGTCCTCGTCGCAGGCGGCTCCCCGGATAGGCGCCCGCCATGGCATGGCCGCCATAGCCGAAAAGCAGTTGCAACACGCCTGCCCGTCCTCGAAACGACAGGCTTCGGTTCTGCACATGAAGTGCCATGATGCTCTGCAGCCCATCCCCTCCGGTGCGATAGCGCAGCTCAGTCAGTGGGCGCGGTGTACCGTAAGGGCGTAATGCTGCATAAACAGCCATCGGTGCATGATCAATAGCAGGTCCGGTACGGATGGGCCTCAGAAAAAAAAGCGGCAGCAGTTCATAGACCGGACGAGCAGTGACGGGATCATTGAAAGGGCGACCATTCAAGCGCAAGCCAATCAGATGAGGGGGCAGGCCGTCTGGACTCCATCCCTCAGGCCACCCCAATAGCCGAAAGGCATAGGTAAAAGTGCCCGCCTGGCGGCTCAGCAGATCCGTCACATGCAGCAGGGCCTGACGCGCCGGCAGCGTATCGCTCAGGACGGTTCCCCAGGGCACCCATCCAAAGCCCACAGGCAACCGTCCGTTGGTCGTATCAGCCGGTGCCTGCGCCAACGCCGGCAATACCATCAGCGCCAGTCCGATCCATGACAACCCCTTACTCATCAGGGAACAGTCCAAACAAACGGCTCTCTACGCGCCGGATTACTTCGCGGCGATCCTCCTCGGAGTTCACAAAATCCAGCTCATCTACGTCGATGATCATTTTGGGTCCCAGATCATAACGGGCGATCCAGTCCTCATAGTGTCGGTTGAGTCGCTCCAGGTATTCGATGCGAATGGCCGTTTCGTAGGGCCGCCCGCGTGCCTGGATGTGTCGCACCAGTGTGGGGACCGAAGCCCGTAGATAAATCAATAAATGTGGTGGTTTCAAAAACGATGTCATGATCTCAAACAGCGCCACGTAGTTTTCGTAGTCACGTTGTGACATCAGCCCCATTTCATACAGGTTGCGGGCAAAGATCTCGGCATCTTCATAAATCGATCGATCCTGCACGACGGAATGGGGCAATGCCTCAATCTGGCGCTGCTGGCGAAAGCGACTGGATAGGAAAAAAATCTGAAGATTAAAGGACCAGCGTCGCATGTCATTGTAAAAATCGGCTAGATACGGATTGTCATCGACGCGCTCATAGACAGCTTTCCACTGAAAGTACTCGCTCAGCACTCGGGTCAGTGAGCTTTTTCCGGCTCCGATATTGCCAGCAATCGCTATGTGCTTTTTGCGGGAAGAACCCACGCGTTCACTCATCTTGTCTTATAAGGAGTGTTTGTCGCACGGCGTATTCGCACAATCGGCCTCAAGATACAAAGGACCGCCGTACCACGCGCCTTGTTCAACGCGCCGCCCCATGGCTCCACTGGATCTTCTCAAGCTGGCTGAGCTCATCGACCTTGTGACTTACAGGGAAGGGTTGCCGTTGTTGTTTCGGTGATTCTTGAAGTGACCCATGGCTACGACACCATCCCGCTCGCGGAAAGATACGTTCTATGCGCAGACATGATCGCCACGGAATCGCCTTACATCGGGCGAAAGGCTATGCTTAACCCTTTAGCTCTGCCTGTGCAGACCTCACCGGATTGATCTACTGGCTGTAGCGCCCCTGGCTTCAGGAGCTGCGACGCACGTAAGCGATCGTCTCCGGCGTAAAAGCCACTTCCGGCACGTCGAAGTCCCGATAAAAGGCCGATGGATCACATGTGTTGCCCTCAATCAGCATGGCCAGTTGCTCCGGCGTGACAGGCAGCAACCCGATACGTCCCAGGGTACCGACCAGTAAGCGTACCGGTGCAAGGGGCAGATGCAGTTTAGGCTTGGTGCGGCCATAGAGCGCCCGGGCGATCACGTCCAGAATTTCGTCGTAGGTAAGCGGTGTTGGACCGGCTACGCAATAGGTCTGGCCATGCGCTTCCGCTTTCGTCAGGGCCTGCGCAAAGGCGGCCGCCACCACCTCGACGGCCACTGGCTGCAGGCGATATTGTCCGTTCCCGAATACCGGAAGGATCGGGAACGGACGAACCAGGCGACGGGCCAGTTGGGAGACAAATTCCAGGGGTGCACCTCTGGGGTCTCCGAAGATGATCGACGGTCGAAAGATGGTCCAGTGCGTAAAGCCGGCCTGCCGCACAATCTCCTCAGCAGCCCACTTGCTGGTCTGATAGGCTGTCGTGCCATCGGGGCGAGCCCCGTTGGCACTCATATGGATAAAGCGCTCAATGCCAGCCTGCCGGGCCGCTTCCACAATGTGGAGCGTTCCGCGGCGGTGTACAGCGTCAAACGTAACACCCTGCCGGGGTTTTTCAGCGATGATCCCCACCAGATGCACAACGGCCTCGCAGCCATCGAGCGTGCCGGCGAACGTCTCAGGTTGGAGCAGGTCCCCGGCGACCTTTTCTATCCCCGGGTCTTCCAGGGGAAGGTTTTGATCGGGCCGCCGTACCAGACAGCGCACCTGATGATCGGCGGCTCGCAGTGCCTGCAACAGGTAGCGACCGACGAATCCTGTAGCTCCGGTTAGATAGACTTTCATAGGGCAGCACCTGCTTGTCAAGGTTGCTCGGTCAGGCCAGCGGTGTTGTTGGCTGAGTGCCCTTCAACGGCGAGGCCAGCGTACGAACACCCAGCGAAGTACCCACGGCCAGTGCAGCGCCCAGCATAGGGGCATCAAGCGGCACGGTGCGGGTACGTCCGGCCACCTCGGCCAGCGGCACGACGGTCAGCCGGCCTTCGCGGAGCGCTACCATGCATCCGTATCGTTCAGCCTGCACCAGGGCGGCTGCATAGGCGCCGAAAGCCGAAGCCAGGTTGCGGTCGTAGGCCGTAGGCGTACCTCCTCGTTGCACATGGCCCAGCACGGTCGTGCGCACTTCGCTGCGCAGTCGTGCCCGAAGCGCGCGTTCCAGCTCGTAACCGATCCCCCCCAGCCGGATGGGGTCAGGGCTTTCGGGCACGTGTTCTCGCACATGGAGCGTCCCGCCTTCAGGTCGTGCGCCTTCGGCCACTACGATGATCGTGAAGCGGCGGCCGTCACTTTCTCGCTCGCGGCAGACTTCGGCTACTATCTCTACATCGAAAGGCAGCTCTGGGATCAGGATTACGTCAGCACCCGCTGCCACGCCTGCATAGAGGGCAATCCAGCCCGCATAGCGTCCCATCGTCTCGCAGATCATCACACGGTGATGGCTCTGTGCTGTCGTGTGCAGCCGGTCGATAGCTGCGGCAGCAATATGCACAGCCGTATCGAATCCAAAGGTACGCTCCGTACCCCAGAGGTCGTTGTCGATCGTTTTGGGCACGCCGATAAAGCGCAGGCCTCGCTCTGAAAGGCCATGAGCAATGGTCATGGTGCCATCGCCCCCAATGGCCACAATACCGTCCAGCTCCAGTTCCCGATATAGCGCGATCACTTCAGCGGATACATCTGCTTCCGCCCGGCGATAATAGCGGAAAGGATTGGCCCGATTGCTCGTACCGAGAATCGTTCCCCCGCGTGTCAGAATGCCACTGACGTCTTGAAACTCAAGGGGCCGGAACCGTCCCTCAATCAGTCCCTCATAGCCGTCTTCAAAACCGATGACTTCGGCGTTTGCCTGCAGGATCAGGCTTTTGGTGACAGCCCGAATAACGGCGTTGATTCCTGGACAATCGCCGCCGCCCGTTAACAGACCGATCCGTAAACGTCGAGGCATAACAACATAGGGCCGGATGGTTGGTTATGTCCTGGCTGTCAACCCCATTTGACAGCGGAAGGGTCCACGCCTATCTTTTCAAACGAGTAACGTATCTTCTACCAGACCGCCGCTCCGTCGGCGCGCTTCCATGAAGAGGCGGGTGCGTGTTTTGATGCAGACCATATGGCTGGTGTTCTGCCTGCAGGCGGGCACCGTGCGGGCGCAGTTGCAGACGCTCTGGAGCGGCAAACGCCTGCTGGCCGAACAGCGGGCCAACCTGTTTGCTCGCTGGCAGGGCGAGTCCCCCTTCTATGGGGTGTTGATAGAAGTGCCACCTGACTGGTCCGTGCATCGCGCCTGGGCCCTGCGTTTCGGTCATTCTCCTATGGCGCTTCAGATCGACACGCTGGTAGCTGGCCGCTTTGCCCTACAACCTGCCCGTCCGATTACCGACCCGCTGGTGCTTTGCATTGAGGTAACGCCGGGAAATCCAGGTGTGGTATTCTGGCAGCTTGCTCCCCTCGAACCAGCCAACGCGGCTGCAACCCCTACCCCTTCTTACACGGACCGGACGCAGCGCCTGCCCCTCCTTGTACAGCCAGCCGACCTGGAAAACCCGCAAAATCACGTGCTGGCCGTGCGACACAGTACCTGGACGCTTCCCATAGCCGATACGTTGCGGCGCTGGCTGGATCTACAGCATCCGTTCACGCTGGCTCTCTGGCTTAAGAGCACGGCCCGCGATGCCGTAGTGCTCTCTACGTGGAGCGGTGAGGAACTACAGAGTTACCCGCTGGAACTTGTACTGGACGAGGCCGGCTTCTTGCGTGTCTATCGGGGGCGCCCCGGCCTGCACCAGGCCCTGATCACCCCGCATCCGATTGCCGACGGAAGCTGGCACCATGTGACGCTCACGTACGATCCTGTCTCAGGCTGGAGCCGCCTTTATCTTGATGGTCAGCGCGTTGACTCGCTTTTTTCACCAGAGCACACGCCGATCGATCCCCCCGAAGCACTGGTTCTCGGAGGGCGACCTGCATCTTCTATCACGTCTGTCGGCTTCGAAGGCTACGTGGACGTGCTCGTGCTGGACCGCCGCGTCTGGTCGCCTGCACAGATTCGTCGCCGCTTTCGCCAGGCCGATCCACCGACCGACGGGTTCCGATTTGACTTTGAATCCCCCTTGCCTCACTTGCCTCAAGGACTACAACGTCGCCGGGCCGATCTTTTTTTCTTTGAACCCCTGCAACACCTGAGGGTGCTACGCGCCGACAATGGGTACGTCTTGCTGAACTGGACCTGCACCGATCGCCAGACCCGTGCGTTTTTGGTCGAGCGTTCTACCAATGGCCGTGATTTTACGGCTATTGCCCGCTTGCCGGCTCGCTGTGAAGGGCTTCCTTACACATTCCAGGATCCGTCGCCGCCAGAAGTACCTGTGCTTTACTATCGCATTCAACAGGTGCTCGAAGGCAACGTGCTCTACCCTTCCACCGTATTCAAGCTGGGATTGGCTCCTATCCAGACGGGCCGCGCGCTGCTGCTGGGCAACTTTCCCAATCCCTTCCAGGGCCGTACCACTATTCAGTACGAGCTCCACACATCAATGCCCATTCGCCTGTCAATCTGGGACCTTTCGGGCCACGAGGTGCGCGTGCTGATCGACGCGGTGCAGGCTGCCGGGCAATACACGCTTACCTTCGAGGCTGAAGATTTACCCAGCGGTACGTATTTTCTCCGTCTGAAAACGCCCGAAGGCGTGCAGACCCACAAAATGATACTGATCCGTTAAGCGTATGGAGCGTCCCGTTTCTGTTTCAACCGGTCCTTACATTCCGCCTGAACAGTCGCTATCGGAAATTACCGTTAAAGCCCTGATCCTGGGCGTAGTGCTGGCGGCCGTACTGGCGGCGGCCAATGCCTATCTGGGCCTCAAGGTAGGCATGACCGTATCGGCTTCCATTCCAGCAGCCGTCATCTCGATGGGCGTGTTGCGGCTGTTTCGTCGCACAAATATTCTGGAAAACAACATCGTGCAGACGGCTGCCTCGGCTGGCGAATCGCTGGCAGCCGGCGTGATCTTTACGCTGCCTGCGCTAATTCTGCTGGGCTACTGGCGCGGTTTTCCCTATCTCGACACGCTGGCCGTGGCAGCAGCCGGTGGTGTGCTGGGCGTGCTGTTTACCATCCCGCTGCGTCGGGCGCTCATCATTGAAGGACGGCTTCGCTTTCCTGAAGGGATCGCCACCGCCGAGGTGCTCATTGCGGGTGACGAAGGCGGCCGGGGTGTACGCTATATTGCGATTGCTGCCGTCGCAGGTGGCCTGGTCAAGCTGGCCCAGACGGGCTTTCGGGTGCTGGCAGGGACCGTGGACGGCGCCGTACAGATGGGCCGGGCTCTGTTCGGCTTTGGCAGTGAGCTGGGCGTGGCCCTACTGGGCGTGGGCTACATCGTTGGCCTGCGCATTGCAACGCTCGTCTTCGCCGGCGGCTTGATCTCATGGCTTTTCGGTATTCCTATCTACACGGCCCTGCACGGGCTGCCCGAAGGGAATGAGGGCTACGAAGCAGCGCTGCAGATCTGGAGTACCAAGATCCGCTACCTGGGCGTAGGCGCTATGGCGGTCGGTGGCCTGTGGGCGTTGCTATCGCTTATGCGTCCGATCCGTGATGGCGTGCGCGCTTCCTGGCAGGCCGTCCGCGAAGCTCGGCAGGGCCATCAGGTAGCCATTCCTCGTACCGAGCGCGATACGCCTATCCACTTCGTGCTGGCCGGTACGCTGGCCATGGCCCTGCCGCTGGTGTTCGTCTTCCTGCACGTGATCGATCAGCCCCACCTGGGCGCTTCAGACGGCACCTACGTGGCCACCATAGCGTTTGGGGTACTGTTTGCACTCGTCGCGGGTTTTCTGTTTGCGTCGGTAGCCGGCTACATGGCGGGTCTGGTGGGCTCCTCAAACAACCCGATCTCCGGCGTGACGATTGCTACGATCCTGACCGCTTCGCTGCTTCTGCTGGTGTTGCTGGGTGGGCAGATCGACTTTCAGGTAAACGCTGAGCGCGCCACGGCCGCGGCCGCTACGGCCATCCTGATCGGAGCAGTCGTATGCAGCGCAGCCGCCATCGCCGGCGACAACATGCAGGACCTTAAAACCGGTCACCTGGTCGGGGCCACCCCTTACAAGCAACAGATCATGCAGATGGTGGGCGTGCTGACCGGTGCGCTGGTGCTGGCCCCTGTACTGGAGTTGCTGTTCAATGCCTATGGCCTGGGCGGCGTCTTTCCACGCGAGGGCATGGATCCGTCGCAGATGCTGGCCGCTCCCCAGGCCAGCCTCATGCAATCGGTGGCGGAAGGCGTCTTTGCCCGTAGCCTGGACTGGACGATCATTGGCATCGGCGCGTTGATCGCCGTCGCCATCATCGTGGCAGACCAGGTGCTCAAAGCACGGGGCAGCAGCTTCCGAATGCCGGTACTGGCCGTGGCCGTAGGCATCTACCTTCCGCTGGAGCTATCGGTGCCGATCTTTGTGGGCGGGCTTGTGTCGTATGCGGCCGGCCGGGCCCTGGGAGGCCGCCAGGAATCATCACGAGGCCTGCTGTTCGCCTCTGGCTTGATCACCGGCGAAGCGCTCGTAGGCATTTTGCTGGCCATCCCATTTGCACTGGCCCAGAGCACCGACGTGCTGCGTCTGGCACCTGATAGCTTCGCCCCCGTGGCTCACGTGCTGGGCGTGCTCGTTTTCCTCGGCTTCGTGTACTGGCTCTATCGCGTAGCCCGCTCGTAGCCCAGCGTTATCCCTCGTAGCCGGATTGTAACAAGCCGGCCAGACCTTCAGGCTGGCAAAAAATATGATCTGCGTGTTTATTAAAATGAAAACATTTTGGGCATCAACCCAACCAGAAGAATCGCCATGAAGCTCACCTACTTCGGACATTCGGCCTTCCAGATTGAGACGAACGGCACAACGCTGCTTTTTGACCCCTTCATTACAGGCAATCCACACACGCAGGGTGTTGTTACGGCCGACCAGTTGCACCCTGACGTGATCCTGCTCACGCATGCTCACGGGGACCACTGGGGCGACACGTTAGCCATCGCTCGTCGCACCAACGCTCTGCTGATTGCCAACTTTGAGATCACCCAGTACGCCCAGCAGCACGGACACAACAACGTGCATCCTATGAACACCGGCGGCTCCTGGCAATTTCCCTGGGGACGCGTCACGCAGACCTACGCCCGCCATTCGTCGTCTTTCCCGGATGGTACCTATGGCGGTAATCCAAACGGCTACCTTCTCGAAATCGAAGACAAGGTGATCTATGACCTGGGCGATACCTGTCCCTTTGCTGAAATGGCCTGGTATGGCGAAGACTACAAGATAGATGTGGCGCTCATGCCGGTAGGCGATCTCTTCACAATGGGGGTTGAAGGCGCCGTTCGAGCAGCCAAAATGCTTAAACCTGGCCTGATCATTCCAATCCATTACAATACCTTTCCTCCCATCCAGATCGACATTGAACAATGCCGTAAACGCCTGGAGCAGGAAGGGTTCAAGGTGCAGATCCTTCAGCCAGGTGAAAGCCTGACCCTTTAAGGGACTGGATTTTTTGCAAATTATTTGTAAGTTTGTAGATTAAGAGAAGGTACGGTCCGATCCCGTACCTTCGTCACTTTCACCATACATTCCCCCACCATGCGAGGCGCAGGTTTCCGGACGCTGCGTCGGATTGCTTGCGCTGGCAGCGCGCTATTGCTGCTGGGCAGTGGTCTGGGCGCATCAAGCAGGGCGCAGGTACCCGCCCAGCTCAACGATGGACTTTATCAGAGCGAAACCGCCCATCGCAGCTTCTTCGATGGGTATGCAGTAAGCACCGAGCTGTTCTGCTGCGCCCGTCTCAATCAGGAGAGCGGTCCGGCCAGCAGCGGTCTGTTTGGCCTTCCGGTAGGCCTGCGCTTTCACCTGAGCTATGCGCTGAGCGACCAGCTTGACCTGGGTATCGTCCTCAACGCCAGCGGTGGCACTACCGGCCGCACGCTGACCGCCGACTGGATCCTGCTCAAGTTCTATCAGGCTTCAGAAAGCGATAGTTATGCCTTTCGCCTGGCCGTTGATCCGGCTGCAGACGGTACCCTGGGCTTTCCGCAGATCGACGTCGCCCTGCTCACCTCATCGCTCCTGTCCCCCTTCGTAGTGGCCAACTACGCCGTCGGACTGCGTCGTGTCCGCACCGGCTACGAACGCTGGACACCGCTGGAAGAAACCCAGGCCTCCCCGAATACTGCGCTGGCCCCTGCCGACCCCCCTCCCCGCTTCGAAATCACCTATCAGCAGGTCTTCGGATGGGAATTGCACCTGTTAATGAGCTATGCACTGCTGCTCAACCCGGCCCGTAGCAACATTTTTATAGGCCTGACCGGTACTGCGCGTTACTACAACCTGATGGAATCAGCCCGAGAGACGCGGACCGTTACCGAGGGGGCTGGCAAGCGCGGTACCGAGGAAGCCGCTACATGGGAACGCACCTATAATGGGGGCATCATTTGGGCACAGGGTGGGTTAGAATACAATCGGCCCTCCTATCAACTATCCCCCTTCGTGGGGCTGCCGCTACTATTCTGGTCTTCTGAAGCCGAAGAGACAGCTCCACGGATACAGGCTGGCCTGCGCCTGACGCTTCGCTGAACCTCTGGCGTCTCCGCGCACGTCTTTGATGCGAATCGCTGGCGCCGTATCTTCTCTGCCAGTCGGTGAGAGGTGTACTACTGTGCGGCTTTATGATTCTGGGCATTCTTTCTGACACGCATGGCTTTTGGCACCCGGCCCTGCCCGAAGCATTCACCGGCGTGGATCTGATTCTACATGCCGGCGATGTGGGATCGCTTGAGGTGCTTCATAACCTGGAGACACTGGCACCTGTTCATGCCGTCTATGGTAATATCGATGGCCCCGAGCTACGTCAGCGGCTTCCAGCAGACCTCTGGCTGACGGTGGAAGGGGTGCGTATCTGGATGACGCACATCGGCGGCCGCCCGGGCCGATGGGCACCCCGCATCGCCGCCCGGCTACGCCAGCAACGACCGGACGTATTCATCTGCGGCCACAGCCACATCCTCCGCATTGAGCGGGTTTCCGCACTGAACGGGATGCTGTACGTGAACCCAGGGGCGGCTGGACGCGAAGGGGTACACCGGGTCAAAACCTGCGTGCGCCTACATCTGAAAGAGGGACGTCCCCGTCAGGCCGAGGTTATACACCTGGATGAAATCCCGGCAGCTTCCACACCATGAACGATCTATCGACGGGCAGAGCTACCGACCGCTTTGACCTCCGGGCTCTGTACGAAGCAAGCCGGCTGCTGAGCACCTCAGATGACCGTGCGGCCGTCATCCGTAACTTGCTGCTTTCGACCCTGAGCAAACTGTTGGTCACCCGGGGGGCCGTGCTGCTGTTCGATCCACTGACGCAACGCTTCCGGGTAGCCGACGTGCGGGGCCCGATAGACCTGAAACCCGATACGATCCTGGAGTTGCCCCTGCCTGCTTCAGATCAAGTGCTCCACAATGCCGAGGTGCCCGAAGCACTCCGCGCATACGGCCTATGGCTGGCCGTTCCCCTGATGTTTCGGCATCGGTTGCTGGGCCTGCTCGCGCTGGGCCGCAAAGCCACCGGCCAACCCTTCGCCAGACGTGAGCTGGAGTTTGTCCAGGCACTGGCCACGCTCTCAGCAGCCGCCCTGCACAACGCCCTGCTCATCGAAGAGCTACAACAGGCCAATCGAGACCTGGATCTGCGTCTGCAGCAACTCGACACGTTGTTCGAACTGGCCCAGGAGTTCAACGCAACCATCGACCGCGGCCGACTGGCTCACTTGCTTTCACTGGCCCTGATGGGCCAGCTCCTGATCAACCGCTATCTGCTGCTGGTGCGCGTCGAGACAGCCGATGGTGCCGCCACCTTTGAAGTGCTTGCCAGCCGCGGCTTGCCGTCTACGCTGCCTCGCAGACGCATCGAACAGCTCGGCCAGCTCGAACAGCCATTGCTACTGAATGAAGCCACAGACGACTGGGACTGGTTACGGGCCTTTCAACTCCACCTGCTACTGCCCATCCGACAACAGGGAACGACGCAGGCCGTGCTGGGCCTGGGCCAGCGCATTAACGGCGCGCCCTACGGCCCTGCCGAAATCGAGTTCCTCTACGCTCTCGGTACGCTGGCTGCCTCGGCCATTCGCAACACGTTCCTCATCGAAGCCCAGATTGAACATCAACAGTTGGAGCGTGAGCTGCAACGGGCCCGCCAGATCCAGCAGCGTCTGTTACCGCAACGCTTGCCTGAAGCTCCGGGTGTGGAATTAGCCGCCTACGCCTTACCCAGTCAGGAAGTCGGCGGTGACTACTACGATGTGCTCTGTGAACCTGACGGTAGCCTGCGCCTGGCCATTGCCGACGTGGCCGGCAAAGGCATGGCCGCCGCCCTGCTCATGGCCAACCTGCAGGCCTGCCTGCACGTGCTTGTGCCCCTCGAAAGCACGCTCGAACAGAGTACCGCCCAGATTAACCGAATCATCTGCGAAAATACCGAAGCTGACCGCTTCATCACCTTCTTCCAGGCACGCTACACCCCCTCCACCTGTCAGCTCACCTACGTGAATGCGGGCCACATTCCTCCGATTTTGCTACGCGCTTCCGGCGAAGCAGAACGACTCAGCCATAGCGACCTGCTTCTGGGCGTCCTTCCCGACGCTTGCTACAAAAGCAAACAACTGTCGCTTGCTCCAGGTGATGTGCTCGTGCTCTTTACGGACGGCGTTACCGAAGCATTAGGTCCCGGCGATGAGCCCTTCGGTGAAGATCGACTCCTGACCTGCCTGCGGACCCACCATCACCGGCCAGCCCAGACTATCGTAAAAGCTGTGCAACAAGCCATCGAGCAGTTCACCGGCCAGCCAGCCAACAGGGACGACGACTTCACACTGCTCATCCTGAAAGTGCTGCCATCCTGACATATGCCGAAACTTCTTTCAAAAGCCCCCTGTGGCCATAAGCCCCCCTAAATCCTAAAACCTGTAGCGAAACCCTCAAAGCGCTTATCACGCCACTGAACCCAACGGTTCACTGCACGCACAAAATTTGAACGTAGCGTGCCTGCGGAAAACGACAGACTGAATGAATTGAATCAACCGGGCCAAGCGCATCGCCGCATCAACAATATGATGAGGCCAGGCTGGATAGCCTCTCCAGAAAAACAGCCAAGCCAGCCCCTCATGCTGGCACCCTATCGGAAGGGAAACACCCTGCTATGACTACGCGACAACTCCTGCAAAGTGGAGAGCGAATCATCTGATTTCCAGCAGAATGGCCCGCTCCAGCGCAGGTATCGAGCAGCAAGGTTACGGGTATCTGTGGGTTTCCCTTTCCGAAGGGTACTACCATCACCGTCGCCGTCGTCCCGTTCGTCAGCGCTTTGTTCGGGATGGATCCCCCTCAGTCCTTCGGACAGCTCCCCCTACAAGGGGGAGCAAAACTTTTGGGTCTCCATGGCAAAGCACACCCCAACACCTACGCTAAAAACCAGCCAAAGCTTTTCTCCTTAAGTCCCCCTTCCCCACCAAGAAGGAGGACAGGGGTGGGGCTCCAACCCATCTCGCTAACCCAAACGCTGCGCTGTTTCGGAGCGCAACACTGTTCTCAACCGACACCCCCTCAGGCCCTTCGGGCCAGCTCCCCCTACAAGAGGGAGCAAACTTCTGGTTTGCAGACCTTTGCTGGATTCAGGGGAGGCGTCGAAGTGTAGACTAACGTGTATCCCTGACTCCCCCCTCCCCTCTGGGGAGGGGGACAGGGGGAGGGGACCTTCAACCACCAACGCCCGATCAGGCTAACCGCTTTGCCTTCACCACAACGCTGCCTCCAACAGACACCCCCTCAGGCCCTTCGGGCCAGCTCCCCCTACAAGAGGGAGCAAACTTCTGGTTTCTGGACCGCTGGCAGATCGGGCGCGGCCGCTGAAAAACAGGCATGCAGGTATAAGTCCCCCTCCCCTCCGGGGAGGGGGACAGGGAGAGGGCCAACTAACTTATGCC
>JALSJJ010000155.1 GCA_026989375.1 Rhodothermus sp. | reverse complement strand
CGATCTGAGGCGTAGCGCGAATGCCGGGCGCCACCGTCCGCAGGTAATGCATCGGCAAGCTATACCAGCGAGCCCCGGTAGCCACCTCGTGAAAAGACCCCATTTTGTGCAGATGATCCAGTCCCATCCGGACATTCCGGCTTATTGCCACTCCTACCATCCGAAAGGCCAGATTCTGAGCACGCGCTTTCTGCGGCAGCTCCTTACGGATCCGATCCAGCAAGTCAGGCAACTCCGGATCATTCGAAGGACCACAGGTAGGGGACCCGATGTACACCAGGAGTAATACATCCGTCTCGTTTCCTACCTGGAGTTGTTGCCACACGTCTGGACGCAGCTTGTGATAATAGAGGAGGCTCGCCCATCCCAGCAGCAATCCGCTGCACAGTAGCAAAGCATCTCGCATTGCGTTCACGGTCGTCGCGCGACGGCAAGGGATACGTTTTCTGGTAGCTGAAACAGCGCCACACGGGGCAGCGTCGTCTCCATAGGGGTCCCCAACCATAGACGTCCCTGGCGGTCATATAACTGACGAAACGGCAGGGACATCTCCAGCCAGCCCCAATCCTGAAAGTCGGGACGGATCCAGAAAATGTAGGTTCGTTCCTGATCGATGATGGTAGGCTGGTCGCGCCGCATCACCTGTTCGACCACATGCAGCACGATCACCCCTGATGGAAAGACCACGACATTCCTAAAGCGGATGCCACGTGGCCGCAAAATCGGCTCAATGATCGCACCCTGTATGCGATGGGCCAGGAGTGGAACGTCATCCAGGCGCAGACGCCAGCGACGCCGACCCTCGGTGGTATAGGATTCCACAACGGGAAGGTATCGATAGGCCAGTATCAGGCCTGCGTGATCTGGATCACAGAACAGCCGGGCTTCCAGCCTGATCGGCGGGGTTCCCTCCGGAAGTCCTTCCCGCGGATAAAAATCCAGCAGGCCGAAAGCCCGCACGTGCTCGCCGTCCAGCGTCAGCACATGGAGTCGGGGCTGCTCCCACCAGTTGAGCGGGTTGGCATATACATACAACGTATCCTGCATCAGGCATCCGCCCAGCACTTCGCCGTTTAAGGCCGTCCGCAATTCATAGGTGCGGTTCCATATAAATGTGTCGTTTCTTTTCAGGAACCGATGCACCCGCCCACTGCTCCGCTCCACCACGTAAAGGCGTCCCTGCCGATCGAAGGCGGCATAAACCGGAGGCGCCAGAAACTCACCGGGACCTTCTCCCTGGCGCCCCAGCCTGAAGCGAAACTGGCCGGTCTGATCAAAAAAGAGCAAGGCGTAGTTTTCCTCGTCCACCACAACCAGCCCGCCGGCAGGATCAAATGCAGCATAAACGACCTGACCGAAAAAATAAGCCGGCGGCTGCGCCTCCCGGGCGCCCAGTAAAAGCAGCGATTCCATCTGCGACAGCGCCGCCACTTCTGGCAACACGGCCGACGTAGATTGCCGGTCCGCTGCACGCGTCAGCACCAGATCAAACCTTCCCTGCCACCGATCCAGTAGGGGATAGATTCGGGACTCCTGCGAGGCTGGCGATCGACATCCTATCCAACCCACTACCAGAACAACCCATATCGTTCTCATGATCATTATTGCTATTTCTTCGGAAGTACATAATAAGCAATATGCGGAATATCTCTTTGATACATATCCCATCTATATCCTACAAGTATGGAATCCCTGTAAGCCTCTATTACAGCAAAAGGATAATTTTCCAGATTCAACAACATAGCTTTCTTATTATTCAGATTCATCAAATAGGCCATCGGATATTTCCGAAGGACCTTGCCTCGCTCCGCTTCATATCTAACAAAAACATACAGCAGAATCTCATCTGACAAAAGCGTAATTCCTGAAGGCTTATCCAGCTTTCCAGAATATGAAAACTCCTTGATGAACACTTCTGAAGGGAAATAGCGCGCCCGACTATTTCCTTTCATAAGAAACGGCTGCAACACGATATGCTTCAGAAAAACATGATGTACGTTACCATCATTACTGAACAGAATATCTATAATCGGATAATAAAGAAAAGCCCCTACTACATGTTTAGAACCACATGCCATAAATGCTCGATGCACTAATAAATTAAGAAACCGTTCTTTTTCTTCTACCATATAATGCCTATGATTATCCATATTTACAAGGCGGTTATTCATGATATCGACTTTATAAAACAAAGGATCATTGAAGGAGTAATAAGGCGGTTTATTGATCACAATATACCTTTCATTTTGTAAACATACGTAGTCTAAACCTGGAATTCTTTCTGGTAAATCCAGAATTCTTTTAAATGCATAACCATTTTCATTTCTATGATAGACAACAAAAAATCCTCTCGTGTTATCATATACATACAACGAATCATTTTCCCCGATTAACAGGTATCCTGCCTGCATGTATTCGCCAGGTCCCTCGCCCTGCTTTCCTACCACCTCTACAAACTGTCCTGACGGGTCGTAAAGACGTACCTCCTGATTGTCAAAATCCAGCACAATGACGCGCCCTTCACTGTCAATGACTACATCGGAGATGTCCCCAAACATATGGTATCGATTTGCCGAGGCCAACGCGCCGCGCTGCCATTGCAACCGGGCCTGCTGTAACCGATTTGCCCATTGGTGCAATACCGAATCTCCTTGCTCTGCCTCCGTAACGATCCAGTCGAACGTGCGCAGATCTGCCAGACGCTCCGGATTGGGATGAAACTCCTGCCCCTTACCCGGACGGGCACTGTTACGCCCCGCACACCCTCCACCCACCAATAGCAACAGCACCCCCACCCAGCACCCCTTCACGCTCCACTTACTCCCGCTCCACCACTCCGCAGTTATATGTCTCACAACCGCCACTACTTTTTGCATCGCACCCCGTAGGCGTCTCAGCATCCTGGCATTGATCATGCACGCAGGCATCATACTCACAGTGTACCGCCTGGACATAGCGCGGCGGCATCCATAAGCCTCCGATAAACGCAAGCAACGCCAACAGAAAGAGTACGATCACAAAGATTTTCCCAGCCTTCATGGCTCATTTCCCGGGCTTGCTGACGGTCACTCTGGATTAATACTATTCTCCGTGCGGCACAAGTCCCCATACATCAAGCAATTGGTTGCGTAAAACGAGATGTCCTTACAGATACCCAGATACTGATCTTCTGACTGCGCCAATTCGCAGACGTCGTTCTCACAGAAAGGATGACTGTGCAAATTTTCAGGCAGCCAGAGCGCTCCGGCCAGCAGTCCTGCGGAAACAAGCAGGTAGCCCAGTGCTCGCTTCATGGCTCTTGCAGACTTGTTTCTGGATTACATGCAGTTTTTGTGAACCGCAACGATAATCAACGTAGACAGAAGGGGATTGTCATTTTTTTTGAAAAAATATTGAATACATCCAAATACCCCTGAACTCCTACCGGTTAAGGCGTCCACCTGCCCCTTCATCGCAACCAGACATGCGGTCACCCTGCAATGCCTCCCTCCCGCGACAGACGCGCACAATGTATCCTCCTGCGCCAAGCCCTAAAGCATCGGATCCGCTCCGCTCGGTGCGCTTTTCCTATGGATTGCCATAGATGTGCAGCACCGCCCTTATCGCAGGCGGCCTGTCGAAAGGCAAAACCTCAACCGGCTGTTGTTTTCAGGGCATCAGCGCTGTAGCAGCCGCCGGGGGGGCCGCCGGTGTCGGGAAAAATGAAGCAGTTACCTCCAGCAGGCCGGGCAATACGCCCAGCACGACAATTAGCACCACACACACCACCAGGGCTGCCCGTGGGGCCAGCGGTACTGGGAACGTTTGCTGCCGTACCGCTTCAGGGGCTTCGTCAGGCGACCGCATCCAGAAGACGTAAACGACCCGCAGGTAGTAGTAGGCCGACAGCACGCTGGCCAACACCCCTACCACGACCAGCCAAGTCAATCCCGCCTTCACGGCCGGCGCAAACACGGCATACTTTGCAATGAACCCGGCCAGCGGCGGAAAGCCGGTCAGGCTGAACATAAAGAAGGCCATGGCTACGCCCAGCAACGGCCGCCGGTATCCGATGCCCGCCAGCGAACTGACGGTCTGTTCGTACCCCTCTTTTCCGTCCCACTCCAGGAAGGCCATCACCCCGAAGGCACCAATGTTCATCAGGGCATAGACCAGCAGGTAGAACAGCGCGCCGGCATAGCCTTCGGCGGTACCGGCCGCCAGTCCCGTCAGAATATAGCCGGCGTGCGCAATCGACGAGTAGGCCAGCATGCGCTTGACGTTCTGCTGCACCAGCGCCAGCACGTTACCGGCCACCATTGTCACCAGCGCCACCAGCGCCAGCAGCAGTTGCCAGCGCTCGGCCGGCAACGCCGCATCCAGCACCAGCACCAGCGCCGCAAAGGCCGCCGCCTTCGAGGCCGCCGCCATGTAGCCGGTCAGCGTCGTCGGCGCTCCCTGATAGACGTCGGGCGTCCACATGTGGAAAGGCACAGCCCCTACCTTGAACAGAAAACCGATCAACAGCAGCGCCACACCGGCCCAGAACATGATCGGATGGGCCCCTTCCGCCAGATGCGCGGCCATCTGCGGCAGATACATGGTGCCCGTGGCCCCGTAGAGCAACGCAATGCCGTACAGGAAAAAGCCGGTCGAGAACGCTCCCAGCAAAAAGTACTTCAGCGCGGCCTCACCCGCCCCGACATCTTCGCGGACCAGGCCCGTCATGATGTAGAGGCAGATCGACATGGTCTCCAGGCCCACGAAGATCGAAATCAGGCTGTTGGCCGAGGCCAGCACGATCATTCCTACTGTGGCAAACAGAATCAGGGCATAGACCTCGCCATGCAGATGCCGGATACGTTTCAGATAAGGTACCGACAGCGCAATGGTCAATAGGCCGCTGCTCAGCACGATTGCGTTTATAAACGAGGCCATGCCCCCTACCCGAATCAGCCCATAGAAGGCCGTCTCCGGCGGACGGCTCAGTCCACCCAACTCCCAGAGCAGCGCCAGCGCCAGCGTACCCGCTGCAATCCAGGGAATCGCTGGCGCATCGTTCCAGAAGGCATCCCAGACCACCAGCACCAGGCCCACAACGGCTGTCAACACCAGCGGAAAGGCCGCCCAGAGGTCGGCCGGAAGCATTCGGTACGCTTCCAGTAGATCCATTGTGGATGAGGCGTTTTTTTGTTTGCGTACTACTTCACCCAGGCAATGCGCTCAATTGCACGAGCCAGCTCCACATCCCGGGCTGTCACCCGATTGCCGGCCGCGTGTGTCGTCAGCGCCAGCGTTACCCGGTTATACACGTTGTGCAGCTCGGGATGGTGGTTCAGCTGTTCTGCTTCAAAAGCAATGCGAACGATAAAGCTTACCGCCTCCCGAAAGCTGCCAAACGTATAGGTTCTCTGCAACCGATCATTGGCGTAGGTCCATCCTTCCAGTTCAGCCAGCGCCGCCGTAATTTCTTCACGGCGCAACGGTTCCATCTGGCTCATAGTCCCCTCTTATCGAATCAGCAACTGTTCAAAAAAGGTATCCAGTGTCGGAAACAGCCCGCTATAAAACAGCAGGTAAATCAGGAAATAAATCGGGATCAAAATCGGAAGCGAGTACTTTGTTACATAGCCCATGAAAGAAGGCATCTCTACTTTGTTCTCCTCCGCAATTGCTTTCACCATAAAGTTCGGCGCATTCCCAATATACGTCATCGCTCCGAAAAACACGGCAGCAATAGAAATCGCCTGCAGGTAGAACCAGGTCTCCGGATGCACCGCTGCCTCGGCGAAAGCTTTCACCTGCTCGGGCACGTTCACGTCGAGCCCGAACTTACCCATCGCTGCTGCCAGGAAGTTCAGATATGTCGGCGCATTATCCAGCACACTGGAGAGTATGCCGGTGCCCCAGTAGAACATACCCACGGTGAGTTGCTCGGCGTGATCGTGCGCAAACAGGCTGATAAGCTGTAACGCCGGTTGCATCGTGGCAAAGATCCCCAGAAACAGCCACCCGACTTCTCGGATAGGCTCGAACGTGAACTCATTTTTCCGGAGTGCTTCCTTGTCGGCCAGCTTGTAGGCCAGCACCGCCACGGTAAACATGATGATCTCACGAATCCCGAACGGCACGTGGTAAAGCTTACGCAGATCGGGCACCCAGTCAAAAACGTTCGGATCGATAAAGACGGACAGGATGATCACAAGTACCCAGAGAAAGTTCTTGGCGCCTCGGATTTGCAACAGTGGTTGCGATGGATCGGGGTCCGGGCTTTCACTCTTGTTGCGGGCATCAATTACATAGAAGACGGCAAGGATTAACAACATAGTGGGCAGCCAGACGAACCACACGTGCGTCAGCGTCCAGAAAAAGGGTACGCCCCGTAGGAAGCCCAGAAACAGCGGCGGATCGCCGATTGGTGTCAGGCCTCCTCCCACATTGGCCACCAGAAAGATGAAAAAGATCAGGTGGTAGGGCTTCAGCCGGCCCCTGTTCAGGCGCATGTAGCTGCGCACAAAGAGCATGGCAGCCCCTGTGGTCGCAATCAGATTGGCGACCAGCGATCCCACAAACAGCAGAATCGCATTATTTCGGGGGGTTCCTTTGGCGTTGATGTTAATATAAATGCCGCTGGCGGCGATAAAGAGCGACGCCACCAGGGCAATGAACGAAAGGTACTCTTCAATAGCATGGATGACAGGCGTGGCTGAGCCCAGCCCGAAGATATAGTAGAGCGAAACAAACAGCCCCAGAGCGACCGCATATTTGGGATAGTGATGATGCCAGTGATGCGGATAGAACAGCGGTCCAGTAGCAATCATCACCAGCAGGAGAGCAAACGGAAGGACGAGCCAGACCGGGGGGCGAGGTCCGTGCTCTTCGACGGTCTCATGGCCTTCCGTCTCCAGGGCAACCGCCGAGGTATCAGATGCATGCAGCGTCTCGACGGCTTCGGTGGTCGAGCGTTCGGTCGCTATAGCTTCCTGGGCCTGGGCCGGCCCGGCGGTCAGCAGGAGGAGCAGACACACAACAAGTGGGCTCAGTCTGCCTACCAGCCCACTTCCCGGAATGTGCATATACTCGTTCATAGGGCGTCGGGTTAATGATGGACTCAGGGGTTGGCGGTCTGCACCGTCTCCCTGTCCAACACCTCCAGACGTGCCACGCTCGCAGCCGTTGGCTCCTGTGCCTCCTCCAGGGCAGCCAGCCGCTTCTGCTCGACGACTTCCAGAAGGAAGCGCGCCGTTGGTTCCGTCCGTTCCAGGAACGGCTTCGGGGCCAACCCAATCCAGAGCATGAAGACTGCCAGCGGCACCAGCAACAGCACCTCACGGGCGTTCAGGTCAGGGAGGGTGCGGTTGACCTCCTTTTGAATCGGCCCAAAAAGCGTTCGGTAAAGTAGCCAGAGCAAATACACCGCCGCCAGAATCACCCCCGACGTCGCCACTGCAATCAGCAGCGGATGTCCTATCAGCGTACTCTTGAACGCGCCCAGCAGGATCATAAACTCGCCCACAAACCCATTCAGGCCAGGCAGCCCGGCCGACGCCAGCGCTGTAAAGACCAGAAAGAAGGCAAACACGGGCATTACGCGGGCAATCCCTCCAAACTCCTCCATAAGCCGGGTATGGCGCCGCTCGTAGAGCATACCGACCAGCAAAAAGAGTGCGCCGGTTGAGAGGCCATGGTTGATCATCTGAATAATGGCCCCTTGCAGAGCCTCCACCGTGAAGGCAAAAATACCCAGCACAACAAAGCCCAGGTGACTCACCGACGAGTAGGCCACGAGCTTTTTGGCATCGGCCTGTACACGGGATACCAGCGCGCCATAGACGATGCCGACCACGGCCAGCACGGCCAGCCAAAGGGCATAATCGACCGCAGCGTTCGGGAAGAACGGCAGACAGAAACGCACCAGTCCATAGGTTCCCATCTTCAGCAACACACCGGCCAGAATAACCGAGCCACCGGTGGGCGCCTGCACGTGCGCATCGGGCAGCCATGTGTGCAGCGGAAAAAGGGGCACCTTGATCGCAAACGCCAGCGCAAACACGAAAAACAGCCAGCCCTGAGCTGCCAGCGGTACCTGATAGGCCAGCAACTTGAAGTAGTCGGTCGTGAACACGCCGTCGTTGACCGCATCGCCAGCCGCAAAGCCCAGGTATAGGATGCCGACAAGCATCAGCAGCGAGCCCACCAGCGTGTAGAGCACAAACTTAACGGCCGCATAGATGCGATCTTCGCCGCCCCAGATCCCAATGATGAAGTACATCGGAATGAGCGTCAGCTCGAAAAAGATGTAGAACAGGATCAGATCGTAGGCGGCGAAAACGCCCGTCATGCCGGTCTGCAGCACCAGTAGCAGCGTGTAGTAGCCCTTCTGATGCCGGTCGATGTAGTTCCACGACGAAAGCACTACGATAGGCCCCAGCAGCGTCGTGAGCAGGATCAGCAGCAGGCCCAGCCCGTCGATGCCCACATAGTACTGGATATCTACCCCGGGGAACCATCCGGACAGCCGATCTACAAACTGAAGCTGCGTCGGATTACCGGACGGATCATAGCCCGCATAGAGCAGCAGAGATACCAGGAACGTGATGGTGGTAGTCGCCAGGGCCATCCATCGAATGGCCGACGCGCGACGCAGCGGCAGCATCAGGAGCGCGCCGACCAGCGGCAAAAAGATGACAATAGAAGTCAGATACGGCAGATTCATCGCAGCTTGCCTTCAGGCTAACGTTTTGCGGACTTACCCAAACAGCATCAAGGCCAGCACAAGAGCCACGCCCAGCACAATGGCCATGGCATAGGCCTGCACAACCCCGGTCTGCACGCGACGCACCCGCTGGCCAATTCCCACCATCAGGCGTGCCATACCATTGACAGCGCCGTCAATGACTTTCTGATCGAACACAGCCAGTCCATAGCGTGCAAAGCGCAGCAGCGGTTGCACTACTATCCGATCGTAGAATTCATCCCAGTAGTACTTGGCGGCCCAGACGCGATAAAGCACCCCAAAGCGCTGGCGCAACACCTCATCGTAAGCCAGTCCGTGACGACGATAGGCGGACCAGCTCCAGTAAAGGCCCGTCAGTGCCACCGCCACGCCCAGTCCAATCAGCGCCCATTCGATGGCCAGCGGCACGTGCGCGGGCAGTTCAGGTTCGGCTACAGGCCCCCCTCCCGAAGCGCCCAGGTAGTGATGGATCAGGTTCCACTCTCCATGAGCAATCACCCCGGGAAGTCCGACAAATCCGCCCACCAGCGACAGCACGGCCAGCACCCAGAGCGGCAACGTCATCGTAGCAGGCGACTCGTGCGGATGCACCTGATCGGCCATGGGCCAGCGGGGCGTTCCTTCAAAGGTGAGCACGTAAGAGCGCATCATGTAGAAAGCCGTCAGCAGGGCCGTTACCACGCCCAGAATCCAAGCAATCCAGGCATAAGCATAGCCATTGTAGCCATACTCAAAGGCCTTGAACAGAATCTCATCTTTCGAGAAAAAGCCAGCCGTCAGCGGAAACCCCGCAATGGCCAGCGTGGCGATCAGATACGTGGTACGAGTGGCCGGCATAAAACGGCCCAGTCCCCCCATGTTGCGCATGTCCTGCGGATCGAGGTGGCCGTGATGTCCTCGTTCCTGCAGTTTATGCTCCACGTGATGCATGGCGTGGATTACACTCCCCGATCCCAGAAAGAGGCAGGCCTTGAAAAACGCGTGCGTCATTACGTGAAAGATCGATACGAAGAAAGCGCCCACGCCGGCGGCCATGAACATGTAGCCGAGCTGCGAGACCGTCGAATAGGCCAGCGCCTTCTTGATGTCGTACTGCGTGATGGCGATGGTCGCCGCCATGAAAGCCGTCAGTGCTCCCACCAGCGCAATCACCATGAGCACGTCCGGTGCTGCCAGCGCCAGCGGCGAGATACGGGCGAATAGGTACAGACCGCTCGTTACCATCGTAGCGGCATGGATCAGCGCCGAAACAGGCGTCGGGCCAGCCATCGCATCCGGCAGCCACACAAACAGCGGAATCTGCGCACTCTTACCGGTGGCGCCGATGAACAGCAACAGCACAGCTACGGCTACCACCCCGGACGGTAATGAAGCCGGATCGGCCAGCAGCGCCCCGAAGTCCAGGCTTCCCACCTCACGGAATAGCAGAAACATCGCCAGCAGGAAGGCCGCATCCCCCACCCGGTTGACGATGAACGCTTTGTTGGCGGCCTCGCTGTTTTTGAAGTCCTCGTACCAGAAGCCGATCAGCAGATAGGAACACAACCCGACGCCTTCCCAGCCCAGAAACAGAAGCACCAGATTATCGGCGAGGACCAGGTTGAGCATCATGAAAATAAAGAGATTCAGGTAGCTGAAGTATTTCCAATACCCCCGGTCCTCATGCATGTAGCCGATCGAGTACAGATGGATCAAGGCCCCCACGCCCGTGACGATGAGCGTCATCACGAGCGAGAGTTCGTCGATGCGGTATTGGAAGGACAGTTCCAGTTCACCGGCAGCGATCCAGGTAAAGAAGCGGGCTAGCAGCGGCTCTCCCTCATAATTGAAGAACAGGTAGAGCGTCAGCCCAAAAGGCACGGCGACGGCCAGCGTCGCCACGATGCCGATCAAGCCCTTCTGTTGCCGGAGTCCACGGAAGGCCAACCCCCCCAGTCCATTAAAAACCGCTCCTGCCAGGGGCAGCAGCAGAATCAGTCCAACCAGGGTTGTGTGGTTCATATGCCGAGTAGGTCCGTTAGCTTCAGATCAGTATTTGAACAGATTGAAGGCCCCTACATCTACGGTCACTTTCTTACGAAACAGGGCAATCACGATGGCCAGCCCGACGGCCGCTTCGGCGGCCGCCACCGAGATCACAAAAAACACCAGTACCTGTCCCGACACATCCCCCATCGCCTGACTGAGCGCCACCAGGGTCAGGTTGACGGCGTTGAGCATGAGTTCCACCGACATTAAAATCACAATCGCGTTGCGCCGAAAGAGCACCCCCAGCACGCCCAACGTAAAGAGCACCACCCCGAGGGCCAGGTACCAGTTCAGTGTAATTTCCATGGTCAAATCCCTTTGGTCGTGCCGTTCAAATGAAGCGCCGCTTGGCCAGCATTACAGCGCCGATCGTAGCCGCCAGCAATAGAATGCCGATCACCTGCAAAGGCATGATGTAGCGTGTCAGCAACTCCCGTCCCAGCGCTTCGGCGCTGCCGGTAACGGCAGCCTGTTCGGGAGACGCCACAAAGGTGGGCAGCACGTCCAGTCCCAGCGCTACCACATAGACCAACTGCGCCAGCACAATCATTGTCACCCCGAAGGCCAGCACCTTCCCCCAGTCGATCTGGCGCGGATGAGGCAGAACCTCCAGGTTTAACAGCATGATCACAAATAGAAACAGGACCATAATAGCGCCGGCGTAAATCAACACCTGGATCACACCCAGAAAGGCGGCCTGTAGGGTCAGATACAGGCCGGCAATGCAAAACAGGTTGAGCACCAGCCAGAGCGCACTTGCTACCGGGTTGCGTGCGATGAGCATGCCAAGGGCGGCTGCTATGGCCGTTACAGCCAGCAGGAAAAACAGGAATTGCGCAATCATGCGGGGCTTCCGGGTTTGGCCAGCGGCTTTTTTGGCTCAACAGTCGGCCAAATTAGAGCACACCCATCACAACGGCAAGCGTTGCCTGTCAAAAATCCCGTTAAGCGCCGGGTGTCTCTTCCAACAGCGGAGGTTCGGCCGTCGCCATCACCTCCACTGACCGTCCAAAGGTCTGTTCAAACAGTTCGGCGCTACGCCGCACCCCCCAGATCTCCAGCTCCGGATCCCCTCGCGTCTCCAGATGGAGCACCAGCCGATCGGGCTCCAGGCGTACATGTAGTGTGTGGACGTTCTGATTGTGGCTTCGGTCAAGCCCTTCGGCCAACCGGAGCAGCGCCGCCAGTTTGCAGACGCGCCTCTGATTCTCCTCCGACAGCGCCATGTAATCAGCGTGCGTCGATCGGGGCAGGCTACCACGGTGGTAACGCACGACATTGGCCAGCACGGCTATCTCCTCCGACGTAAAACCACGCAGATCAGCGTGCTTGATCAGGTACAGGCCATGCTTATGGTGGCTGCGATGACTGATGTGATAGCCGATGTCGTGCAACAGCGCCGCGTATTCAAGCAGTTCACGGTCGACAGCCCCCAACCCATGGAGAGGTTGTGTGGCATCAAAAAGTTGTAGGGCGAGTGCTGCCACCTGCTGCGCATGGCGATACTCCCAGTCGAATCGCCAGCCCATCTCGTAGATGCTGCGGCGGCGCACGTCCGCAAACGCTGTAAGCCGGGCCAGCAGGGGCGCGTTGCGTTCGACAAAATCTACAACCAGGCCTTCCCGGAGGGCATGCGGCGAGATGCGCACGCGTTCGATGGCCAGATCCTTCAACACGACGTCGATTAATGCGGCTGCTGCCACAATCTGATCGACCCGCTTTGGGTCGATACCCCGCAACCGACGCCGCTCTTCCCGGGTACGCCGCATGAGGTGTCGGGCCACCCGACGAAAATCCTCAGCCGCAAAGACCAGCTCATAGATCGAACGGGCTGCACTCCCGCGCCGGCGGGCACAGACCGACGCCAGGTTTTCCATCGCACCAGAGGAGCCTACCACTTCGCGCACGCCGTGAGCACGCGCTGCCTTGAAGACGGGCACAAGTTGCTGGCGATAGAAAGCCCGCAATGCCTTTAGTTCTTCGCGGGTAGCCGGATCATTTCGAATGAAGCGACGCGTCATGCGCGCCGCCCCCAGCTTCAGGCTGAACAGATGCAGCGGTTGCTGCCCGGTACCCACAATAAACTCGACAGAGCCACCGCCCACATCCATAATAAGCACTGGCTCGGGCATCGAGACAGCCCGCCGAACCCCTTTGTAGATGAGGCGGGCCTCCTGTAGGCCATCAATCACCCGTACGTGCAGGCCCACTTCATTACGGATGCGCTGCAGCAGCTCACCACCGTTTGCCGCCTCCCGAACCGCGCTGGTCGCACAGGCCAGAAATTCAGTGGCTCCCCAGCCTTCGGCCAGCCGACGGATGCGCCGCAGTGCGCGAATAGCCCGGCGCATAGCCCCTTCCGAAAGGCGCTGCCCCTGCAACCCCTCCTCTCCCAGCCGCACCATTTCTTTGAAGCGATCAATTACCCGAAACGTACCGGGCAACGCGTCAACAATAACGGCATGAAAGGAATTGGTCCCCAGATCAATCACACACATACGCACCGGGGACCGGGTGGCCTGCTCCAGCTCCGCCACCGTGGCCGGCACCGGACAGGCCCCTACTTCGTCCGCATCGGACATAGAACCTGGCGGGTTATTTACTTCCGCGGCTTCCAACCGCCGCACATTCCAGCCGTTCCCGGCAATTGATGCTTTAATCTTCTCCTGTCAATCGGCTCAGGTCGATCTGATCCAGTGCAGCCCGCAACACCTCGATAGCAACATTCATCCCTTCCAGCTCAATCATATAGCGGCTACGTACCACGACCTGCAACTGCGCCCGTGTACTGCCGTCTTCCCCCCGCGTGAACTTCTCGTAGGCCGGAAATCCTTTGTAACGCATGGTGCGCTCGTAACCCCGCTCGTCCTCCCGATCGATTTCCTGCTGCATCCAGACCGCTGCAAATCCCATGAGATGCTGCATCGATCCCATGTCGCTGATCGTCAGCCGCACTTCTCGATTTCCGTCGCGATAGGTGGCCGTGGCTCGGCTGACCCGGAAGCCCATTGCCGAACTCCGCTCGCCCGAAGCTTCCACCCGCTCAAATCCATCGATTGCCTCCGGCAGCATCGCTTTGAGCACCCGAAAATCCATTAATTCCGCCTCAGCAGCCGCCCCCAGCTCCTTCGCCATCTCCTCCAGGGCCGCCAGATCCATCTGGCGCAGCACGTCCCGCAGACTTTCAATCGGCACATTCTCTCCTTCCAGATTCACAATGAAACGGCCGGCCACAATTGTTGCGAGTTCCGTTTCGATCGTACCCCCGTAGCGCGCGAACTTTTCATACGCCCGTCGGCCATCGAGCGTCAGCGTGCGCTCATACCCGTCCTCATCTTCACGATCGATGTCCTGCTGCATCCAGCTATAGCCCATAGCCGCAAAACCCTGAAGCGTGCCCGGATCAATGATCTGGATGCGAATACGTCGGTCTCCCGCTTCGTAAAGGCCCTCAGCCTGCGAGGTGCGAATGCCAAAAGCACCTCCTTTTGATCCTTCGGCCCGCACGCGGGGCAGGCCGGCCGCTTCTTCGGGCAACAGCGCTTTCAGCTTGCGAAAATCAGCAATACCGTCCGCCTCCTCCGCCTGCTGCTTGGCAGCTTCTTCTACCTTTTTCTGCAGGCGTTTCCAGATCTGCGCCTGCGACGAAATCGGTCCGATCAGCCAGCAACCGATCAACAGAAGCAGAATGGACAGCAACGATAAACGCCTCATAACAGCCTCCCCAGAGTTTGTCCCAAATGGTACGCAGCAGGTTATAAGTTAAAACGGGGAAGATGTATTTCCCAACGCCTATGTGTTGCTGGCTGATGCGCCTGGGCCGTCAGGTTTCTGCCATTTATGCGTGCTCTGGTGTACACCACGACCAATACGCTGGCAGAAACGTGCCACCGACTC
>JALSJJ010000154.1 GCA_026989375.1 Rhodothermus sp. | reverse complement strand
CTGCTCTGGCGTCGGCGTCCAGCCTTCGCATCCGGACAGGCCCCGTAGCAGCGCGAAAAACCCGAGGGTAACGACAGGGCGTCCGTAGCGCGCATGAGCTATTCCTTTCATGAGGTAGAGGAGTTAGGTGTGGGAAATGTGCTGTTGGAACGGAAAGAAAATTGTTTTTTCAGAGCAAGTCTTCACGTGTTAAGGTTGTGTGAACAAAACCTGTTTGCCCGATAATTTGTAGATGCTTATCCCAGAAAGAAATTGCATCTTTTTACAAAATAATTTTGACGAAATAATGTAAAGTTACTACAGCATGTCAGACAACGGGCTGAATTTGCTTCGGCCAGTCTGGGGATCGGAAGGGCGTGATAGCTAATCGTATAGAACAGGCATACCGGAGGCAGGCCATGAACGGTCGGGCAGACTGTTTTAAAAGCAACCCATTTCTATTTTATCGATCAGAGGTACAGGTGGGCTGGCTTTTTATCACGTGCTTTGTATCTGTTGACCCCGAATCGCGGCCATGGTCGAAGCTGTCGTTTCAGCACGTAGTTGACGGCGCGTGCTGGCCCTTCGATAGCCTGCACTGGAGCTTTGGCGGCCCGCTATAGCCGAAGCGCCTGGTGGAGCACATCTGGATACTTATGCGCCGTGGCGGTGTTGAAGAGTACGACCGTTTCATTGGGATGCACCCATCCCGTTTCTCGCAGCCGGATCAAGGCCGCCAGTGTGGCGGCACCTTCCGGGGCGGCCAGGAGGCCTTCGGTCTGCGCCCAGCGCCGCATGGCCTGCAGCATTTCGGTGTCCTCCACGGCCACCGCCGTGCCGCCGCTTTCCCGAAGCGCCCGCAGTATGAGAAAATCTCCCAGCGCCTTCGGCACGCGCAGGCCTGCCGCGATAGTCTGCGCGTTTACCCAGAAAGGTGCCGTATTCTGTCCTTCATGAAAAGCACGTACGATCGGTGCACAGCCAGCCGCCTGTACGGCTACCATCCGCGGCCGCTCCGCGCCAATCCATCCCAGCGTTTCCATTTCCTCGAATGCTTTCCACATGCCGATCAGGCCGGTACCTCCCCCCGTGGGGTAAAGAATCACGTCGGGCAGCCGTCCACCAAGCTGCTCGAACAGCTCATAGCCCATGGTTTTCTTGCCTTCCAGCCGATATGGCTCCCGAAGCGTGGCCATACTGAAAATGTCCGGGTGCTCCTGGCGGTACGCTTCAAAAGCGGCCCCCGCTTCGGCAATGGTTCCGGGCACCCGATGCACCTCCGCTCCCGCCATCTGACACTCCCACACGGCCGGCTCAGGCGTCGCTTCCGGTAAAAAGATGGTAGCCTGCAGTCCCATTCGAGCCGCGTACAGTGCCAGTGCTCCGGCCGCATTGCCCGCCGAAGCCACCCCTACATGCCGCACGCCGCGAAGCGCTGCGGCCGCTACCGCCACTGCCAGTCCCCGCGCCTTGAAGCTACCGCCCGGATTCAGGCTTTCATCCTTGACATACAGCTTTGGTAACCCCAGCGCACGCCCCAGTCGAGGTTGCGGCAGGAGCGGCGTCCACCCTTCTCCCAGCGTCCGAGAAGCCGCAAAAGGTACCGGAAGCAGCGCTGCATACCGCCAGAGGCTACGGACCTGCCCCGCCAGTTGGTCCGGGCGAAAACGCTCACGAAGCGCTTCCCATCGATACGAAACCAGCAATGGTTTGCCACACTTCGCACAGACCGTGTGCAGGGGCTCGGGGGCATATGCCACGCCACAGCCGCTACAGACCAGCCGATCGACGTATTCGGCAACAGCGTGCATTTTCTCCTCGCAATGGCACCGCGTCAGACAATTTACAGCTTGTCTTTTTTCTTTGGAGGTCAATATATTCATGTCTTGAATATTCATCTATTGAAGATGATTGCCTATGTGCTACTGGGCTTGTTGGCGCCGGGTCCGCGCCATGCCTATGCCCTCTACCGAGAGCTACGACAGGCGGACGGCCTGTGGATGATCTGGCGGCTGAAGTTGCCCCGGCTCTATGCGATCCTAGACCGCTTGGAACGTGAGGGTCTGATTCGCTCGGAGCCGGTGCCTCAGGTTCGTCGACCGACCCGTCGGGTTTTCCGGTTGACGCCGGAGGGCGAAGCCCGCTACCGGCAATGGCGCACCGAGCCGGTTCCGCGCGGCCGGGACATCCGACAGTTGTTTCTGGCTAAACTCTACCTGGCTCGACGCGAGGGACCGGAAATCGTCCGCCAGCTCCTTCAAAGACAACGTGCGGCCTGCCAGCAGTGGCTGGATGCGTTACAGGCGGCCCCTCCCTCCCCTGACCCTTTTGCCCGGGCGGTATGGCACTACCGGAGGCGGTATGTCGAAAT
Organism: Rhodothermus sp.; assembly: GCA_026989375.1. Lineage (GTDB taxonomy): Bacteria > Bacteroidota > Rhodothermia > Rhodothermales > Rhodothermaceae > Rhodothermus. The sequence goes on along the minus strand of JALSJJ010000154.1, from coordinate 12,301 downwards.
GCTCCTGGACTGGTTGCAGGATGTGGAAACGTCGTGGCATTGAACTGCTGAGCGGGCTCCTGTTGCTTGTCGGGGGGTGCCGTCAACCGGAGACGCCTGCACCTCGGCCGGCCGAGGTGCAGGTAGCAGCGGCTGCCGATCTGCGCTATGCCTTTGAAGTGCTGCGTGACCGCTTCGAAGGAGTGCATCCGAACATTCGCCTGAAGGTCATTTATGGTTCTTCGGGACAGTTTTTTGCTCAGCTTCGTAACGGGGCCCCCTATGATCTCTACTTTTCGGCCGATGCCGACTATCCGCGCAGATTGATCGCAGAAGGGCTGGCTGTGGACTCATCGTTCTTTCTGTATGCCATCGGACAACTGGTCGTGTGGGTGCCCCAAAATTCACCGTTGGCGCTTGCCTCCTGGGATGAACTGGCCGGTTCGGCTATCCGTCGACTGGCCTTGGCCAATCCCCGACACGCACCCTATGGACGGGCGGCGATTGCCGCCCTGCGGTCACTGGGGCTCTACGAACGCCTGCGCAACCGGCTCGTGTTCGGCGAGAACGTGGCCCAGGCCGCCCAGTTTGCCGCCAGTGGTGCCGCCGATGCGGGACTTATTGCGTTGGCGCTGGCGCTGGCGCCTGAAATGCAGCAACGCGGCCGCTATCGTCTGCTTCCTCCGGAGAGTTATCCACCCATCGAGCAGGGGGCCGTTGTTTTGCAACAGGCTGCGGCCCGTCCTGAAGTATGGACGTTCTGGCGCTTTGTGCAACGGCCGGAGGGACGCGCCGTGCTTCACCAGTACGGCTTTGCCTTGCCCGACACGTCCGACCACTTCGAACCGTAAGCCCCATGGACTGGACCGCCGCCTGGGTAACGCTGCGTCTGGCGCTGTGGACGACCGGACTGCTGTTCGTGCTGGGATTGCCGCTGGCTTACTGGCTGGCCACTACCCGCTTTCCGGGACGGGGTCTGATCGAAGCCCTCGTTACCCTGCCCCTGGTCCTCCCACCCACCGTGGTCGGCTTTTACCTGCTGGTGGCTACAGCCCCCGACAGTCCGATCGGCCGGATCCTGGCCCTGATCGGCATTGATCGCCTGGCCTTTACCTTTCCCGGGATTGTGCTGGGTTCGGTGCTGTTCAATCTCCCATTTGCCGTCCGGCCCTTCACAGCCGCCTTTCAGAGCATCGATCGCCGCCTGATCGAGGCGGCCTGGTGCCTGGGTGTCTCTCGATGGCGTGCCTTTACTGGCGTTATGCTCCCGCTGGCCTGGCCCGGCATTCTGACCGGACTGGTGCTTACCTTTGCCCACAGCCTGGGCGAGTTTGGCGTCGTGCTCATGGTAGGGGGTAACATTCCCGGCGTCACTCGCACGCTTTCCATTGCCATTTATGACGAAGTGCAGGCGCTTAATTATAGGGCGGCCGACCGCATGGCCGGGGTACTGGTGGGCTTGGCGCTGGGCGTGTTGACGCTGGTTTACTGGCTGGAACGGAAGGGGAAGAGACGATGAGGGCCGAACTGCTGGTGCAGATCCGTCGGCGCTACCGGAGCGGCTTCGAAGTCGCGGCGGCCTGGCACCAGTCGCTTGATCCCGCCACCGTTACTGTGCTGTTCGGTCCTTCCGGTAGCGGTAAGACGACGCTTCTGCGCTGCCTGGCCGGTCTGGAGCGACCTGACGACGGACGAATAGTGTTGGGCGAAGAGGTCTGGTTCGATGCAGCCACCGGTCGCCACCTGCCGCCTCAGCGGCGCCGTATCGGTTTTCTCTTTCAGGAATATGCGCTGTTTCCACACCGGACGGTGGCCGGCAACATTGCCTTCGGCCTGGCGCATCTGTCGCGTGCCGAGCGTCGGCGTCGCGTGGCCGAGTTGCTTGCTCTGTTCGAGCTGGAAGAACTGGCTGAGCGCTATCCGCATGAGCTTTCGGGTGGTCAGCAGCAGCGTGTGGCCCTGGCACGGGCTCTGGCCCCTCATCCCCGCCTTCTGTTGCTCGACGAACCGCTTGCGGCACTGGATGGGCCCACGCGGGACGGGCTACGGCGCAAGCTTCGGCGCTGGCTGCACACGCTGAACATTCCAGCCGTGATCGTCACCCACGACTGGCTGGAGGCCAGCACGCTGGGTCAGCAAGTGATCGTGCTCGCCAGCGGCCGGGTCTTGCAGCAGGGGCCGGTCGAGGAAGTCTTCTCCCGTCCGGCCAGCACGCGAGTGGCCGACATCGTGGGCGTCGAAACGGTAGTGCCCGGCGAAGTACTGAACATAGCAGGCGGGCTGGCGCGAGTAGCCGTCGGTAGCGCCACCTTGACGGCAGTCGCTCCCTCAGAGTTAAACGGCCGCGTGTATGTGTGCATCCGGGCCGAAGAGGTTACGCTGCTGCCGGCTCCACCCGAGGCGACCAGTGCCCGCAACCGACTGCGGGCGCGTGTCGTGCACGTCGAACCCGAAGGGGCGCTCGTGCGCGTGGAACTGGATGCCGGCTTCCCCCTCGTAGCGCTGGTAACGCGTCCCTCCTGCGACGAGCTCCAACTCGCCCCGGGACGGTCCGTCTGGGCCCTGATTAAGGCCCCGGCCATTCACCTGGTGCCGCGGTAAGATTGGGGGAATTATTTTTGGTCGGCACCTTGACATAGTATCATTTTTTTATGCTGTTACAAAAACTCTTCTGTTTCACTTAAACCAATTCATCGGTACCATGAAGGGCAGGTTGCTCCGGACGCTTGTGCTGCTGACGCTTCCGCTGCTTCTCTCAGCCCACCGTCCCAACGACGCGACGGATGCCGCTTCGGCGCTTCCCTGTCTTCAGGCGGCGCAGATGCTGGCGGCCTCTTCCAGGCAACCACTTTGTGAACTGGCCTGTGCACGGGCCTGGCGAAACGAGTGGGAAGGACACCACGTTTGCTATGCCGATGACGACCAGATCTGTGCCGGGCTGGCCGAAGCGCTGAGTTGTCCGCCATGCGGTGGTCCCGAATAATAGGGGTTCTGCTGATGCTTGGAGGCAGCGGGATCGCTCGCTGCCTCCAGGCTCAGCCGCACATCCTGGTAGGAGAGCGCCAGCGGCTGCAATTGGTTTCGCAGCCGCCCATTCCACTTACCGGAGCGCTGGTCGGAGATCCCCATCAGGTGCTGGCCCATCCAACGCGCGCGCTGTTTCTGGTGAGCGACCGGCAGCCGCCCAGCCTTTACATTTTCTCGGGAGAAGGACGCCTGCTGCGGCGTGTGGGGTTTCGGGGCGAGGGGCCGGGCGAATTTGTGGCGCCGCCGCAGATCACGGTCTGGGGCGATACGTTGCTCCTCCGAGGAGGCCTGCGCAACCGGGTGGCCGCCTATCGGATATCGGACGGCAGCCTCCTGCGCGACCCGTTTCTTCCATCGCTTCCGGCTGCGCTGCAGCACTGGCTGCTCTATCGCCAACAGCTCATTCTGTACTGGGCAACACGTCGCCGACCCGCTCTGGTCGAAGTATTCGACCTGAACGCGCAACAGTTCACGCATGCCCTTTCGTTACCGGTATTGACTGAAGCGCATGAGACGTTACTGGGATACTATGCCTCAGGCGGACTTACATTGCTGGGCGACTCCCTTGTGCTGGCTACGCTGGCCGATACCCCTACGATCTACTATCTCGATCTGCGTACTGGTGAGCAGGGCGTCTGGCGTAACCTGGAAGACGCAGCCTTTCAGGTGCGTCCGCCGCCTGATCTGGAAGAGTTACTCCGTCAGGGCAGGTGGAAAGCATACCGGGAGCAATGGGTGGGCTACCTGACGACAAACAGTCGTACACGCGGGCTGTTTGTGCTGCAGGATCGCTATCTGGTTGTGCAACTCGAACACGGACAGGGCCAGGAAAAGCGCTGGCTCCGGCTCCTTGTGATCGACCCGGCCACACGCCAGGAAATCGACCGCATCACGTTTCCGCTGGCCCTGCGCCAGCAATACAACCTCCATTACAGTTCCTTTGCCACGGCGCGGGGCGCCTGCCTGTACCTCAAACGTTTTCTGGAGGAGCAGGATCGCTGGGCACTCTGGCCCTGGTGCCTGGAGGCGGTACCGTCGGGTGGCCCTCCCTGAAAAACCAATAGAAGCAAGTTCCTTTCCTGTCGAACAGTCAGATGCTCACTGGCTGATGGCGCTGTCGGGCAGGGTGGCCCGGAATGTGCCTTTCAGATCAATGGTATCGCGGATGGACCAGAGCAGCAGTTTCGGGCGGCGCACCTTGAACTGCGAAAGCGCAATGGAAAAGGCGCCTGTCGCTTCGAATCGGTTGCCCTCAATACGCACCGTTACCGGAATCGTGACCGGATGCGTCTGGCCGTGAAACGTCAGGTTGCCGCCCACGGTCCAGACACCTTCATAGCCAGAGTCAGTTCGTTCCCAGCGCTGTACAGCAATGGTTGTTGATTCAAAAAGCACGTCCGGATAGCGATCGGCTTCGACGGCATCGAGCATGTTCGAGTCTCGGTTGCTATTGCCACTGTCGAAGCTGGCGACCGGGACACGGATAGTGACGGCTGATCGGGCGGGATCGTCCAGATCAAGCTGAAGTGTGCCATGGACCGACCGGCTGGTGCCTGTCCATCCATGCAGCGGATGATGACCGCGATATTGCAGGATGCTCTCCGTGCTGTCGAAAGCCACGGTAATCGGTTGGGCGTTGAGCCGAACGCCGGCAGCCAGGAGCCCTAACAGCAAAAGTGCGGCAAAACGTTGCATGGCAACTTCTCGCATCTCAGTAGGGGAGCAAAATGACCAGAAACGCCGCAGTATAAGCGCCGAACGTCAGGCGTCCAACCCACCGATGGGTGCGCAGGCGACGCTCGTAGCTTTCCGGGGAGGGAGCCAGCCGGAGTCGTCGGCCAAGCCAGGGTTGCAGCATCATGCCCGTGAAATGGATCAATGCCAGGGCTCGATGTAGCTTGATCGAGCTGAAGCCGGGGGTGTAGCGCCGTGCCGGAGGGGCGCCAAGCGACAGGCTGGCGGTGGTTAGATACAGCCCAAATGTTGCATAGCCGAGAGGCTGATGAATAGGTTGCAACTTCTGATAATAGCGGGCCCGATCACTTGCCAGTACTTCTCCCAGAATAAACTGAGTTGTCAGCGCCGCCAGTGTTACCAGGGCCAGGCGCTGGTGCCACTGCAGCATTGTGCGGCGAATCTCCAGCTCGCGTCGTCGCGTAGCCGGGGCCAGTCCCAGCAGGCGAATTAACCCCTTGCGCCCCCAGAGCAGTCGTGTGTTCAGGGGCATGCCGTCGGGAAGACTGTCGGTAGGACTGGGGCTAACGAATTGTAGCGGGAAGGTGGTTTGAGTAAATGCGACCGGTGTAGCCCGAGAAAAAAACGCACTTGGCGGATGGTGCACCAGACCGACCGACGTCTGGAACACGGGATGTGCCCGCAGGGCCGGGACAACCAGCATCCCCAGCATGACAACCCAGCCGTAACGCATAAGCTCTGTTACCCTTTCGTAATGCGAACGATATTGCCGTTACGTTCGACGGTGTACTCCGGCAGCGGCGACGATGCCGGTCCGCGCACCACCTGCCCGTCGGTGTCAAACTGCGAGCCGTGGCACCAGCAGGTGAACAGATTATTTTGGAAGTCACGAATTTCACAGCCCTGATGCGTGCAGATGGCCGAAAAGGCGCGAATTGTGCCGTTCACATTCACCACGAGCATGTCGGCGGCATCAATATGGAGAAAACCTCCGGGCTCAGCTACTCGCTTGGCCACCGATCCGGTCAGGTCAAGCGTGACCACGTTGCCTTCGATCGTGATGCCGGTTTCTTCGCCCGGTGGATTGCCTCGGTCGGCATCGCCTTCCATGCCGCCCGTGTCGCACCCAACCAGTGAGACGACAATCGCGCCCAGCGACAATCCACCGGCCCGTTGCAAAAACTCCCGCCGTGAAAAAAGCTCGAACTTCATGGCTACGAGGGATGAAAGGTGAACGGAACGCCTTTATAAAAAAGTACCCGAGTCCCTGTCAATAACTACCTGACGCTTTCCTATCGCCCTAAAAATTTGCAAACCGCAGAAAGACGAGTCCCGCGCAGGTAGACCATTTTCGAACGTTTCGGTTACTGTCTCCTTACGCCAACAAACGTGGAGTCTTTGCCATTTTTCAGGGTATCACCTGCCGTCGTAGTCAGAATAAACTGGCATCCCACCGCATAAGATCCTGTTTTATAAGGAAATCAGACACTCGTCTTCCCATCTGAATGCTGACGCCTACAGGCGGGGCCTGCATCGCTTTGTCAGAAATGTCCTCATCATCTGTCAGGCGCCAGAGGACCCTTTGCGACATGAGGCTGTCAGTATACAACTTGTAGCGTCAGTAGCCATTGTCGACCGGGCAGGTAGCGGTTAACAAACAGAGGTGAGGCCTGGTCGATCAACATCAGGCTTCGGTCGTACACCTCACGGCGATCCAGCACATTTCGCACGAGGAGTTGCAGTTGAAGGTGTATGCTCTGAAATTTTCCATGCCACGACACACCCAGATCCAGCCGATAGCGGCCAGGTAGCGGGTGCGCCTCCGGCTGATCCAGATTGTAGCCGCCAATTATCGGATTGCCGCTATAGCGAAGATAGTCGTAATAAAGGCGGCGGAAGGCCCAGCGCTTTCCCCAGTAGACCTGCCAGCTTCCGAAGCCCGTCAGTCCAGTGGGATGGCGATGGGAGAGTTTCAGATGGAAGCGGTAGGGTTCGTTCCAGGGGACGGGCACCTGACGTAGCACGCCCTGGCTGTTCGGATAGGCCCGGTAAGCCCGATCGTAACTGTAGCTTACCGTGGCCTGGGTGCGCGTACTCCGATACCGAAGACGCACGTTGATGCCCCGGGCGATGCCCCGGGTAGGTCGCAGAAAATCCTGCTGTTCAAGCAGCACCGCTTCCGGAGACGGCTGATGAGCCGGTAATCGAGTCAGCAACGCAGGATAGTCAACGATTAGCAGATGGAGCTGTCTCTTCTGGTAAAGAGACGCTTCCAGTTGCCAGCTATCACCCTGGGTCAGCAGCAACTCCCCGGTCAGATGGTAGCTCGATGGAGGGGCTACGGTAGCATCAGGCGGTAGCCAGAAAAGTACGGAGGGCACGATGGCGGTGGCACCTACGCTCGTTAATGCAAACTGGTTGATAAACTGCCGGTAAATGCCACCGGCCAGGCGTGTGGCCAGGGAGAATGGCCCCAGCCGCACGTCCTGGCGCACGGCCAGTCGGGGTTCGGCGTAGACTGTAGCCCGCGCCGGCAGCCAGGTCAGCCGCAGGCCAGGCTCTATGTGGATGTTCTCTGCCGGCGACCATCGGGCTGTCAGGTACGTAGCTGGCTGCCATCCTGTTGTATAGTGGCGAAAAGGAGCAATCAACACGTTGCCCAGTCGAAAACGGGCCTGCACCTGCTCCAGCGAGATGCTGCCTTCCAGTTGCCAGCGGGGGGACAGGCTGTAGTGCAGCGTAGCCTCCATGGCCAGCTCACGGATCATATTGTACTCAGATGTGCCCGGCGCACGGTCCAGTTCCGCCTGTAGCCGAGACTCAAGCGCTTTCCAGGCAGCAGGATCTCCTCGGGGGGCTATCCCTTTACGGGCGCGGTAGCGGTAGCGGGATGCATGCCAGCTTCCCCGAAGTTGTAGGCCCAGCAATGCTCGGGCACTCAACAGGCGGTCGTAACGCACTCGAACGGCCCGGTTGAGCCATTGGTAAAGGTCGTGGGTCAACAGAAGGCGCGCCGAGTCAGCTCCGGTGATCACATAGCGCGTCTGCTGGCCAGCCGCCAGCCGGTTGGTGCCCTGATAGGCCGATACGTGGAGCGTCTGAAATGGATCGAATTGCGTACGCAGAGCCGCATGCAGGTCCGAGAAGCTTGCCTGTGGGGTCCATCGATAGGCCTGCATGTCTTTGGATGCTACGGGTTCGCCCAGCCATCGGGCAGCCATCAGCGGATCGATCGCATTCCATTGCTGTAGCAAGGTCCGCAGGCCTGGTTCCTGGTAGAGCCTCCAGATGCTGTGGCGCATGGCTACCAGGGCAGCCGTACGGCGGGACCGGCCTCGCACGCGCATATTGACCGCCAGGGGATCCACCCGGGCGACCGCGTCGAACGGTCTCGGTACATTCAGGTCGTGTTCCAGCGCGATCAGGCCTGCCAGTTGGCTGCCCTGAGCTACCCCATAGCCTGCCCGATAAACCGTCAGGCGCCCGATAGCCAGCGGACTGAACGCACTCAGATAGCGGCCCAGACTGACAGGATTCCGGATGGGCATGCCATCAAGCATCGTCAGGTGCTCGCCGCTGTCGCTGCCCTGCAGATGCAGTTCGGCCAGGGGATGCCTCACCTGTATACCCGGCAGCCGCGCGAGGGTCTGGAGCAAATCGTCGTCCATCTCGGCTTGCTGCAACTGTTCGGCGTTCATCTGCAGCCGGCCCAGGTCCGCTGAAAGCGGTCGGTGGACCAGTCCGTCAATTACGATCGGGGGAACTTCCAGTGGTGTTGGCTCCAGTGCGATACGCAGATAGACAGGACGGTCTGGATCGATCCGTACACTATCGACTTTAGGGCGATATCCTACATACGAAATTATCAGCCGATGTGGTCCGGCCAGTAGCCCACTCAGCGTGAACAGTCCAGCCTCGTTTGTGACCGTTCCTGTGCCCGCATCGGCCAGCAGTACATGGGCGAAAGGCAGCGGAGCCCCCGTTGCTCCATCGATCACCTGGCCGGTCAGCAACCCCAGCCGGGCAGGCAGCGCCCGCGCCTTCAAAATCACGTAAGCTCCCGACGAGGTGCGGACAAAGTCCAGTCCGGTACCGGCCAGCAGACACCGCAGAAGCTCTTCGACCGGAGCATCCCGAAGCGCACAGGAAGCCGTCCGGTTGCGTACCAGCTCGGATGGATAGACCAAATTGATGCGGGCCGTTCGCGCCAGTGTTTCGAGCGCTTTGTGCAAAGGCGCGCTGCGCACGACCAGCGTAAAGCGCCCCTCTTCCTGTGCAACCACCGTTCCAGCGCTCCAGAGTAGCACGCCTGCGATGATCAGCGCCCGGCTGAAGGCACGGCCTCGACCACAAAACCACGACTGATACGGCGGTAGTAGCATGGCAAGGTCAGACAGAGATCTTGAAGGATCGCTTCGGGGGAGGCCGGTTGCTGGTACAGGACGGTCACGTGCCGGTCGAGGGGCAGCGGACCTGCTACTTCGATGCGAAGGGCAAAGGTCCGTTCCAGCTCACGCAGCACGACACCTACCGGCTCGTCGATCACAACAAAGCCGCCCTGACGCCAGGCCAGCACCTGTTCGGGTACCGAGCGTTCCGGCGTAGCAACTCCTTCCATATTAATGCGCACACTCTGACCTGGACTTTCTAATACCAGCAATTGTCGGGATATTCCCCGAGCTCGTACTCGTACCCGTCCTTCCAGCAGGGTGACGCGGGTCTCACGGGCTTCCGGCCAGGCGCGGACATTGAAGCGTGTACCCAGGACCTCTACGTGTGCCTGGGCGGTCTCGACACGCAGCGGATGGCCCGGTACAACCTCGAACAGGGCTTCGCCTATCAGCCGAACGCGCCGGGGCTGCCTCCAGGGGAGCGCCGGCGCGTAGTGCAACTTCGAACCGGCACGCAACGTGATGGTCGTACCGTCCAGCGTGACGGTCTGGATAGTGCCCGGCGGTACGGCCAGCGTGCGCGTCCGGAGCAGAGCATAGGTGCCGATCAATCCCAGCACCAGTCCGACCACCACCAGCACGGGCCAGCGGTGGCGGAATGCCGCTCGCGGTCGTCGAGCCAGCCGCGACGTTGCAGCCAGTCGAACAGCCAGTGCTTCCCAGGCAGCATCCGTGGATGGCACCTTTTCAACAGACGGCTCCAGCGCCCCCAGACGCACCCAGAGCGCTCGAATCTGGCGGCGCTCTTCCGGGCTTCGTTCCTGCAGGGCGGCCTCCAGCTCCCGGGGCAATTCAGAGGGCAGACGTCCGTTCATGGCATCAGGGCGAGCGCCTGAAGGCGCCGACGCAGCGTCTCCAGCGCCCGCAGCATGTGGTTGTTGACGGTTCGTGGTGAAATCCCCATCACGTGTGCAATTTCTCGATGGCTCAGGCCATGCCAGCGGCTGAGTACCAGCACCTCTCGCTGACGCTCAGGCAGCTCGTCGAGCCAGCGCGCCAGGAGCTCCTCCAATTGCCGCGATTCCAGACGGACATCCGGTGCCAGCGGCTCGACCGCCGGCGCTTTGGGCAGATACTCGGCGCGCTTACGGGCCCGGCGGCGTTCATCCCGCAGGTAACGCAACGCACGATTGCGGGCCATACGGTAGAGATAGGGACGCAGCGGTTGCTTCGGATTGAGCGTCGTCCGCCGCAGCCACAGATCCAGAAATACATCCTGCACCAAGTCGTGTGCGGTCGTGGCATCTGCCACGATAGCGCAGACGTAGCGCAGGAGCGGCTCCCGCAGGCGGCGAAACACTTCCTCCAGGGCCGCACGGTCCGAGCTGCGCAACCGCTGGCAGAGGGTCTGCAGGTCGTCGATCACCGAAAGCCTCCGGGCACGTAACGATTCTTTCTGTATAGTACCCGAGACGTGGACCACACCTATTCGGCCTCAGACGGATGAGCGTCCAGCTCGCGTTCAAGCGCCCGCACTGTATCACGTAGCTCGGCAGCTCGCTCAAACTCCAGATTTTCAGCAGCCTCAAGCATTTCGCGCCGAAGCTGCTCGATCAACTCGCGCTTCTGCTCGGGGGTTAGTGCTTTCAGGACCGGATCGGCTGCCACTGGTGGTACCTCAGGCTCTTCATAACGCGGCGAATCAATCAGTGGCCGATGCTTTTCTTCGGCAACAATGGTGCTTTTCAGGATCTCTTCGCGCGATTTGTACACCGTGCGGGGCGTGATCCCATGCGTGCGGTTGTATTCGAGCTGAATGGCACGGCGGCGGTTCGTCTCGTCGATCATGCGCTGCATGGCCTCGGTGATCTTGTCGGCGTACAGCAGGATCTTGCCGTTCGCGTTGCGGGCCGCACGCCCCGCTGTCTGAATAAGCGAGCGCTCCGAGCGCAGAAATCCTTCCTTATCGGCATCCAGAATGGCCACCAGCGACACTTCGGGCAGGTCAAGCCCTTCGCGTAGCAGGTTGACTCCCACCAGCACGTCGAAATCGCCCAGCCGCAGGCCTCGTAGTAGGTCTACGCGTTCGAGCGCGTCAATCTCGGAGTGCAAATAGCGCACGCGCACGCCGAAGCGGTCCAGGTACTCGGCCAGATCTTCTGCCATGCGCTTGGTCAGTGTGGTCACCAGCGCCCGCTCACCGCGCGCTACCACCTGGCGGATTTCTTCGAGCAGGTCATCGATCTGGCCTTCGGTGGGACGCACTTCGACCTCCGGATCGGGAATGCCAGTGGGGCGAATGATTTGCTCGACCACCACCCCGCCACACTTTTCCAGCTCGTAGTCACCAGGCGTGGCGCTTACAAAGATCACCTGGTTATGCAGGGCCTCGAACTCTTCAAAGGTCAACGGCCGGTTGTCGAGCGCTGAAGGCAACCGGAAGCCATGCTCGACGAGCGTCAACTTGCGGGCCCGGTCGCCGTTGTACATGGCCCGCACCTGCGGAATGGTAACGTGACTTTCGTCGATGATGAGCAGGTAATCGTCCGGAAAATAGTCGAACAGACAGTAGGGCCGTTCGCCGGGGGCCCGGCCCGACAGGTGCCGGCTATAGTTCTCAATGCCCGAACAATAGCCGACTTCCCGCAGCATTTCGATGTCGAAGCGCGTGCGCTGCTCCAGCCGCTGGGCTTCCAGCAACTTCCCTTCGGCCCGTAGCACGGCCAGCCGCCAGCGCAGCTCTTCTTCGATCGACGCAAGGGCCCGCTCCAGTCGGTCCCGGGGTGTTACAAAGATTTTTGCCGGATAGATGGTGATGGCCACCTCTTCAGCGCCCAGCTCACCGGTTACCGGATCCAGTCGAGCAATCCGATCGATTTCATCGCCCCAGAACTCGATACGGAAAGCACTCTCTTCGGCATAGGCCGGGAAGATGTCCACCACATCGCCGCGCACGCGGAAGGTGCCCGGCTTGAATTCTACATCGTTCCGGGTGTAATAGATGTTGACCAGCCGCCGAAGCAGCTCGTTGCGCTCAATCTGCTGACCGACGTGGAGGGGAACGATCTGCTCACGGTACTCCTCGGGGGAGCCAATCCCATAGATGCAGGAGACCGACGCCACGACGATCACATCCCGCCGGCCCGAAACAAGCGCGCTGGTCGCCCGCAACCGCAACCGATCGATGCGTTCGTTAATGGCCAGATCTT
>JALSJJ010000153.1 GCA_026989375.1 Rhodothermus sp. | reverse complement strand
AGGGGTGCTGATTATTCCAGACGTTTATCTCAACGCGGGCGGTGTGACCGTCTCCTACTTCGAGTGGCTGCGCAATCTGTACCATGTGCGGTTCGGCCGGCTCAGCAAGCGCTTTGAAGAACGCACCTTTAGCCGGATTCTGGAAGTCATCGAAGATCTGACAGGCAAAAAGGTGCCGGTTGAACTGGTGGAAGAAGTAGCCCATGGCGCTGACGAAGAAGATCTGGTCAACTCCGGTCTGGAGGAAACCATGATCAACGCCTACCATGAGATTCTGGCTATCCGCCGTAAGCACGGGGTAGATTTACGCACCGCAGCCTTTATCGATGCCATCGACAAGGTGGCGCGGTCGTACCTGGAGCTGGGAATTTTTCCGTGAATCCCGTTTATCAGGCGATAAAAAGTTAAGGGCGGCCGTCCTGCAGGACGGCCGCCCTTTTTGGAAAGGATTGTTTCAATGTACCGACACTTCGGGCAGCATCCAGGCCAGGGGCGTACCATGGAGTTGCCGCAGCATGTCCAGCACAGGCTGATAGGCTTCCGGGATCCGCGTCGCCGGCGTACCGACCAGGTGTCGCCAGGCCTGGGCGGCTTTTGTTTCCAGCCGCTCGGCCAATTGTTCAGCAAACGTTTTAGGACGCGGTAGCACGCGAATCCGATAGGTGCCCGGCTCCAACCCGGCTTTTTCAGCCGCGATGGCAATGGCGCGGTCCAACCCTCCCAGCACATCTACCAGTCCGATGCGATAGGCGGCTTCCCCAATCCAGACGCGTCCTCCTCCAAGGGCGTCCACCGAATCGACGGGCAGCCCTCGCGCGTGGGCTACTTTTTTCAGGAAGGAGCGATAAGTGGCCCGCAGGGTCTGCTGCAGGCGTGCTACTTCGTAAGGTTCTGGCGGCACCAGGCCTGAGAACATGTCGGCATACGGGCTGGTGCGTAGCAGGTCGAACGTGATCCCAATCTTGTTTTCAAAGAAGCCGCCGATGTCAAAGAGGATTCCGATCACGCCAATCGACCCTGTGATGGTCAGGGGGGCGGCCACGATTGTATCGGCTGCGGTGCTGATCCAGTATCCGCCCGAGGCAGCTACGTCCCCCATAGAGACAATGACGGGCTTTTCTTCGGCGGTGCGGCGGATGGCCTGCCACATTGCTTCCGAGGCGGCTGCTGATCCTCCGGGTGAGTTGATGCGCAGCACGACCGCCTTGATCTGTTCACGCTGACGCGCCTCTTCCAGGGCTTCGATGAGGGTTTCGCTTCCCAGCAACTGGCCGCCAAAGAGTGGCAAGGGGATGGGTTGCTGTTGACTTTTTCCTGGAATGATGGTACCCACGGCATAGATCACAGCAATTTCCCCTTCATTACCCGTGGGCAGGCCTGCCTCCCGATCGGGCACGCGCACATACCGGCGAAGTGAGACGCGAGGCAGCTTGTCGTCCGGATCCATGCCCAGGTGCGCTTTCAACATTTGCTCGATCTGACCGGCATCGCGCAACCCATCGAGCAGGCCGGCCTGCAGGGCTTCTTCGGCAGCGAGCAGCACCTGCTCCGTCGCCAGTCGGTCAAGCGTTTCGACCGAGAGACCCCGGGATGCCGCGATCGCCTCCAGAAAGCGTCGATTGTAGGTGTCGAGCAAAGCCTGCAATTGCAGGCGGTTTTCTTCGGACAGATGCTCGCGTACGAAAGGTTCGCCAGCACTTTTGAAGGCACCGGTTCGGACCACCTGCGCTTGGATGTCCAGTCGGTCGAACAGACGCTTGTAGAATTCGACCGTCAGGTAAAAGCCATTGAATTCAAAAAATGACTCCGGTCCGGCAAACACGCTGTCGGCCACGCTGGCCAGAAAGTACGCAGCCTCATCCATACCAAAATCTTCAGACGAGGCAATGAGCAGCTTCCCGCTGCTCTTAAAATCCTGCAAGGCCTGACGAATTTCTTCCAGTGAGGCCCAGGAGAGTTGCGGATTCTGCAATCGCAGCCAGACGGCCTGGATTCGTTGATCGGTAGCCGCCTTCTGCAGGGCATGGGTCAGGTCGCGCAGTCCATAAGGCGGTTCTTCCAGAATCAGACGACTGAGCGGGTCGTCCGAAACGACCTCAGGGATGGAGCCGCTCAGATCGATGATCAATACCGAGCCCGAGCGAATGGCCGGTGGTTGTTCTACAACCGAGGCCAGACCCATTA
>JALSJJ010000152.1 GCA_026989375.1 Rhodothermus sp. | reverse complement strand
TCCACCACCTGTTCGGCTTCGCGTTCGTCGCGCCGGTGATAGACCAGCTCGTATTCATCCCGGTTGAACCAGTCTTCGTACCAGCTCATGCAGGGTCAGACCAGAGCTTCCAGATAAGGCGCCAGCACTTCTTCTACCGGCCGCACCGGCGCAAACCAGTCCAGCACGCGGCGCAGCACGGCTTCCAGCAACGCATCCGGGCACGAGGCCCCCGCTGTCAGCACAATATCCACCGGTTGGTGTGCAGGCAGCCAGTTTACGGTTTCCCGAACGGTGCCGGTAGCGAGATCAAAATGGCGAATGCGCGTGGGAGAAAGTAGCTCCTCCGGCCCCTTGACGAAATAGGTGGGCATGCGTTCAGCGCATAACTCCACCAGATGACTCGTGTTCGACGAATTGTAGCCGCCTACGACCAGCGCCAGATCGCCACCGGATTCGATGAGCGCTCGCGTGGCCTGCTGGTTTTCGTGCGTGGCGTAGCAGAGCGTATCGCTCGTGTCGGCAAAATGTTCGTGCAGGTTTGCCGGCCCATAGCGGTCCAGCATGGCCTGGCGCAGCAGATCGGCTATAGCCTGCGTCTCGGTGGCCAGCATGGTGGTCTGGTTCACCACACCAATGCGGACCAGATCGCGCTCCGGATCAAAGCCCTCTGAATAGCGGTCGTGGAACCGCTCGTAGAAGAAAGCCGCATCGGCCTCGCCCCGAATGACACGGGCCAGATCGGCCGCCTCTTCCAGGTCGCGCACCACTACAACCGGTGCCTCCCGCGCTGCCCGCGCGAACGTTGCCCGCGTCTCTTCGTGATAGCGTTTGCCGTGAATCACAATGGTGTAGCCCCGCTGCCCCAGTTGACGGCTTCGCTTCCAGACCTTTTCGACGAACGGACAGGTCGTGTCGTAGCGCCGCACATCTACCCCTCGGGCTGCCAGCTCGGCTTCAATTTCGGGCGTCGTGCCAAAGGCCGGAATGATCACGATGTCGTCGGAACGCAACACCTCAAACGGAATGAGCTGCTCGCCCCGGGTCGTACGCAGAAAACGCACGCCGCGCCGCTCCAGATCACGGTTCACATGGGGATTATGGATCATTTCCGAGAGCAAAAAGATGCGCCGGCCCGGATTTTCCTCCAGGGCCTGATAGGCGATCTCGACGGCCTGCTCCACCCCGTAGCAGAATCCGAAGTGCCGCGCCAGCTTGAAACGGACCGGTCCAAAGTCCAACACCGTCGGCGAAAAGTCTTTCTTGCGCGGATCCTGGCGGCGACGCGCTTCCTTGACGCGCGAAATAATCGGGCTTCGATAAAAAACCGGGATGTCAAACTGCCGGGGCATGACGCATGCAAAATGCCAAACATGTTTTGCTCTAACGCCCTGCTTGCCCGGACGGTTCAGACTCACAACCGACGGCTGACGCGCGGTAGCATCTCGGCCATCCAGCTTCGATAGCGTCCTTCCCGAATGGCCTGACGGGCCTCCCGCATGAGCCACAGGTAAAAGCTGAGGTTCTGCAGGGTGGCAATCTGCAGGCCGAGAATTTCGCCCGCCTGAAAGAGATGGCGCACATACGCTTTCGTGAAGGTCTGCGAAACGTAGCCGTCCAGTCCGGGGTCCAGTGGCGAAAAATCGGTCTGCCACTTTCGATTGCGGATGTTCAGAATCCCCTCGGTGGTGAAGAGCGTGCCGTTGCGGCCGTTGCGCGTGGGCATCACGCAATCGAACAGATCTACGCCGCGCGCGATGTTTTCGAGCAGGTTAGCCGGCGTACCCACACCCATCAGGTAGCGCGGTTTGTCGGCGGGGAGTATTTCCGTAACTACTTCCACCATCTCATACATGAGCGCGGTCGGTTCGCCTACCGAAAGCCCGCCGATAGCATAGCCCGGAAAGTCCATGTCTACCAACGCACGGGCCGAAGCCCGGCGCAGTTCGGGAAACACGCCGCCCTGCACAATGGCAAACAGCGCCTGCGCATAACCGTAGAGCGGTGCGGTTGCTTCAAAGCGGCGTTTACTTCGCTCGGCCCAGCGGAGCGTCAGTTCGTGCGCCCGTCGCGCGGCTTCCCTTGAGGCATCCCCCGGCGGACACTCGTCCAGCACCATCATGATGTCGGCCCCGATCACCCGCTGATAATCGATCACGTTTTCCGGCGTGAACAGGTGGCGGGAACCGTCCAGGTGGCTCTGAAACCAGACGCCCTCTTCCGAAAGCTTGC
>JALSJJ010000151.1 GCA_026989375.1 Rhodothermus sp. | reverse complement strand
TATACCGTAGACGGCCATCTGGTCATTGTCACTACCGACCGCATTTCTGCATTTGACCATATTCTGCGTCAGACCATCCCTTTCAAAGGGCAGGTGCTCAACCAACTGGCGGCTTATTTCTTTCAGCACACGGCCGATCTGGTCCCGAACCACGTTGAGGCCGTGCCGGACCCCAACGTAACGGTGGCCCGGAAGTGTCGCCCTATTCCCATTGAGTTTGTGGTGCGCGGCTATCTGGCCGGCCACGCGTGGCGGGTTTATCGGAGTGGCCGTCGAGAACTCTGTGGTAAAAAGCTGCCGGAGGGGCTGGTGCAGAATGCCCGGCTGCCGGAACCGATTCTGACGCCGGCTACCAAAGCGACTGAAGGACATGATGAGGACATCAGCCGGGATGAGATCCTGGCGCGTGGGCTGCTGGACGCCAAAACGTTCGATCGCATTGAGGCCATCGCGCTGGCGCTGTACCATCGTGGTAGTGAGATGGCCGCACGCCGTGGCTTGATCCTGGTCGATACCAAATATGAGTTTGGTATTGATGAGGAAGGGACAATCCGATTGATCGATGAGGTCCATACTCCCGATTCGTCGCGCTACTTCTACGCAGATGAATACGAAGAACGCCTGCGTAAGGGACTCCCTCAGCGTCAGCTTTCCAAAGAGTTCGTGCGGGAGTGGCTGATGGATCACGGCTTTATGGGACAGACAGGACAGCAGTTGCCTGATCTTCCAGATGAGATATGCGTGGAAATCGCTCGGCGGTACATTGAAGTGTATGAATTGCTGACCGGTGAGACGTTTATTCCAGATACCCACCCGGATCCCGAACAGCGTATTCGAGAAAACCTGGCAACCCTCCCTCTGCTGCAGGCTCAGCTCAATCGATAAAAGGCCGGGCGGCGGTCTTTAAACAGGTCATTATAAGAGGTGAGGCGTCGGTTGCGGGCTTCCTGTGGTTCGATCTCGGCAATGCCTACGTGATCTCCTTCGGGCGGGGCTTCCTGGAGTACACGTCCGGCAGGATCGCATATCAGGCTCCGACCGATAAACCGCAGCGTTTCCCGGCCATTCGATTCTGTGCCATAGCGATTGGCGGTGATTGTAAAAACGTGATTTTCCAGTGCGCGAATAGGCATGGCGCGGGGGCAGTCTGGCCGCACCAGATTGGAGGGATGCGCAATAACGTCGGCCCCCAGCAGGGCCAGCGTGCGTGCGGCCTCCGGAAAGTACCAGTCGAAGCAGATCATCACACCCAGCCGGTAAGGTTGGCTGTTTCGATCGGATACCTCAAAGACCTGAAAGCCCAGATCGCCCGGACTGAAGTGTAGCTTTTCCTCATAGAACAGGTGCACCTTGCGATAGCAGCCAATTAGCCCCTCAGGGCCCACCACGACCGCGCTGTTGAAAAACTGATCGCCGCTTCGCTCCGGAAGGCCGCCCACCAGCACAGCTCCGGTCTCACGACACCAGTCAAGCATCCATTGAGTAATGGGGCCTTCAGGGATGGGTTCAGCCACGGTTGCCAGATCGTCCAACGATCTGAAAAAGTAACCGCTGGCAAAAAGCTCCGGCAGAACAATCAGATCAGCCTCGACTCCTTCAAGAAGAGCTTCAACCCGACCCAGGTTATGTGCTACGTCAAGATAGACCGGATTGTATTGAAGGTACGCAATGCGCATGATCAATCAGCGGGGCTTTGGCTCGGGGATGCCTTCTTCTACCCAGACGGTCTGCCCATCGGAGAGCGTTTCGCGCTTCCAGATGGGTACCTGGCATTTCAGGGAGTCAATCAGAAAACGACAGGCTTCGAAAGCCTCGGCGCGGTGAGGCGTAGCTACACCGACCAGTACGCTAATCTCACCGGGGGGCACGTTACCGAGCCGATGCCAGAGACAGAGCCGACGTATTGGCCAGCGGTGTTGTGCTTCGTCCGAGAGGTGGCTCATTTCAGCCAGGGCCATTGGCTCATAGGCTTCGTAAAAAAGCGAGCGTGTTTCACGATTGTCCGTCCACTGACGTGTGGTCCCCATAAACAGAGCCAGTCCGCCAGCTTCCGGAGTCTGGAGAAACGAGACAGCTTTGGCTACAGGGAGCGCCTCAGAAAGAAGCCAGAGCCAGACTGTGGGTGAACGAAATTCCATCGTTAATCCGCCTGGTTACGGTTTCGTTGATGTTTCAGCCGCCGCTTACGGGCGTGATAAGGGCAATTTCGTCTTTTTCGTGCAGTTCGGTTGATGTCGGTACATACGTCTGATTGACGGCCAGCCGGATGACCGATCGGTAGTCGGCAATTACCGGATACTGCTGGGCAAGATAGTCCAGCAGGTGGTCTCCGGTGGCCGGTGCGGGGAGTGTTATTTCCAGCTCATGCTGACCGATACGCTCGCGTAGTACGCTGAAAAGTAGTACGCGTAGCCGAATGTAGGGTGTTTCGTGCATGGGTTCAGCGGAAGCGAATAACTTGAATCGGATGCATGTGGGCAGCTATCCGGGCCGGTATAAAAGAAGCCAGTCCACACAGTCCGATGGCGACGATAGCTACCCATATAAAATCGATACCGTGCAAGGCAACCGGTGCTGTCTGTAGATAGTAGGCCTCTGCGGGTAGCGGGATAATGCCAAACTGTTTTTGTATCAGGGCCAGGCTCAGCGCCAGTAATTCGCCCAGTAGGGTGCCGATTAGTCCGGTCAGGGTTCCCAGGATCAGGTATAGGCGCTGGAGTCTTCGGCGCGAAGCCCCCATACTGGCCAGAATGCCGATTTCCCGTGCCTTTTCCAGAATCACCATCAGTAATGTTGCCAGCATGTTGAAAGCCGCGACAATGATAATCATACTGATAACCAGGGGGACAATACTTTCTTGCAGCCGAACCCAGGCAAAAAGATTGCGAAAGACCTCGTAGATGGTACGCGCGATGACCGGTAGTCCGAAATATACTTCGATCTGTTCGGCAACGCGGGCGGCCTGATTGACATCTTCGAGGGTAAGATCAAAGCGGGTTACCTCGTCCGGTCCGTATTCCAGTAATGTACGTGCGGCGTCAAGAGAAGTAAAGACGTAGATTCGGTCGAAGTCGGCCAGGAGTGTTTCGTACAGCCCAGCTATGTAAAACTGGCGCACCCGAAGGCGAGGGCGTGCAGTGGCAGGAAGATGACGCATGGAGAACAGCGTAACCAGATCGCCTGGTTTCAGCGCAAGCTGCTCGGCTAACTGGCGGCTTATGATCAATCCCGGTCGGCCGAGACTATCGGGGGCGAAGCGGGCTGTGCCGGCTATCAGGCTTTGCTGCAGGTATTCGGGAAGTTTCGGGCTGCCCCAGAGCGCAACGCCATCCACTTCACGCCGGCTACGCCGGATAAGTACGAACTCCTGGACGACGGGGCGAACGGAGACAACCCCGGGCATACGTTGCAGGGCTGCTTCCATCCATGCTGCATCCGTCAGAGGGGCGTCGCGCAGGTTCTCTACCTGGATATGTGCGCCAAAGCCAGTGATTTTGTTTTCAATCTCCTGTCTGAAGCCATGTGCAATGGAGAGGGCCAGTAGTAAAGAGGCCACGCCAACGGTTACGCCACCGATGGCAATGTAAGTAACAAAGCGTAGAAAGCGCCGCCCTTCTTCGCGTCCCTGAGCACCGCGAAGGTAGCGCAGTGCGACAAACAGCTCGAAGTAAAGGGATCGTATCACAATACTTTCCCTATGTTCTGGTAGGTTGGATTGTCTGAAACTTCTAAAGTAGCAGTGTATATTTTCTCTCCCTGTAAAAGATTTCAGAAGGTCCTGTGACTGCGCATGTTGTACGCCAGCAGCTACGTACGCTGGTTCGCGAAGTAAAAAAGCGGGCCTATGTTCCGTACTCGAAGCGTCCGGAGGCAGTGGTGCTGTTGCTTGCGGATGGCAACTGGATTCCCGGCGTGCGTGTTGAAAGTGCCTCCTTTTCGTTAACAATTCCGCCGTTGCTGAATGCCTGGACGACAGCAATTGCTCTGGATCGCTGTGACGTAGTGGCTGTGGCCTTTTCAGGAACGGTTGATGCGAGCGTGCGCGCGTTCATCGAAGGGCTGGAGTTGACGTTTGATATGTGGGAAGATTGGCTGGTGGCCGACTCGCGTATGCTACCATCAGTACGAGAGCCACTTTCTCCCTTCTGTAGTGGGCGGTTTGCGGATCCTGCGCAGGGCGTTCTTGCTGCACGTCGGATAGCGGAACGGGCGTGGGCTCCACATTCGCGTTTTCCAGTAGGTTGTCTATTACAGTTTGAAGATGGTCGATGCATTCCAGGTGTTAATGTAGAGCATCCGGACTGGACGCGTACGCTGTGTGCGGAGCGGAATGCACTGGGAACGGCTTTGAGTTATGGTGTACCAGGGACTTCTTGGAGAGCACTTTTTTTATCCTGTGTAAAAGATGTACAGGGAACACCCTGTGGTGCCTGTCGCCAGTTGCTGGCTGAGCATTGTCCGTCGCTAACTGTTTGGATGGATCGAGGGGGGGCGAACCCGCCAGAGGTTTCGGTGGTTGAGTCTTTGTTGCCGGGTTTTTTTGTGTTGCAATAACAGCATTTGTGTATGCTTCAGCTTGCCTGGCCGTTGGCCCTCTATATCCTGCTACTGGGCGTGACGCTCGCCTTTGCCGTCTGGAGCTACCGCCGTACCCCTCATTTGAAGCGATACCAGCGCCTGCTGTTAACCCTACTTCGCGGAGGCACTTTTGGCCTGCTTGTGACGCTGCTGGCTGACCCGTTGCTGGTACGCACAAAACGCCAGCAAGTACCAGCCGAACTGGCGGTGTTAATTGACGATAGTGCCAGCCTTCCACTCGCCGCTCGCGACACCAGCCGTCGCCTGGCACAACGACTACAACAGACAATCCCCTGGGATGCATTTCGTTCAGTACGTCTGCACCTGTATCGCTTTGGAGCGACCCTCCAGCCCCTTTCTGCTGCTTCCGATTTAGCCGATTCACTTCACTTTCGACAGATACGTACCAATCTGACCCGGGCAATCCAGGAGGTTCAGCAGCGTCACCCGCAACTGCGCGCGATCGTATTGATCTCAGATGGCCAGTTCAACGAGGGGCCTTCGCCGATCTATGAGGCTGAGCGGCTCGGCATGCCCGTTTTTACTGTTGCTGTTGGTGATACCAATCGTCCCCGAGATCTATGGATTGATCGGATTGAGACCAATACCATCGCCTATGTCCGATCTCGGCTGCCCGTAACAGCTTATCTGCAGGCGCGAGGCTTTCCCCAAACCGAAGTAACGGTAGCCCTTGAAGTCAATGGTCGGGAGATCAGACGCCAGCACCATGTCCTGGCAGCGCCTGAGGTGCAAACAGCGATTTCATTCACCTATGAACCACAGCGTCCTGGCTTGTATCAGATTGGCGTGCGGGTGTATCCGGTTGTTGGGGAGTTTTCTACTGACAATAACAGAGAAAGCGTCACTGTTCGTGTACTCGAACGTCGACGGCGCCTGCTGCTCATCGGCGCTGCCCCGGATCCCGATCTGGCCATGTTGCAACGCCTGCTTGCGCGTAACACGGACCTGGAAGTAGTAACCCGGGTGCAACGTGATGCCCGCCGCTTCTATGGCGGCCCGCTACCAGATACACTGGAGACGTTTGATCTGATCATCCTGGCCGGCTACCCTGGCCAGGATGCCAACCCCATTGATCTGCAGCGCGTTGCAGATGCCGCCCAACGTGTCCCCATCCTATTTCTGCTGAACCCCTATCATACTGATCTACAACGCTTGCGAGTACTGACAGAGGCCCTGCCGGCTCGTCCGGATCAGATATTACCGGGACGCGTGACAGTTGCCTTCCAGCTATCGCCTGCCACGCGTACCCATACCCTCCTTGACCTGCCCGGCGGCATTCCCAACGCCCTTGATCAGCTTCCTCCACTGCGTACAAGGCGAACTACCTGGACAATTGCGCCGGATGCGCGTTTGCTGGCTACTGGACAACCTGAAGATGGTGGTGCCCCTGTTCCGTTACTCCTTGTGCAGGAGCGAAGTGGTCATCGACGTGCGGCACTTCTGGGGAGTGGCGTCTGGCGATGGAGTAATCCACCCGCCGCATTTGATGAGCTGCGCATCTTCTGGGAAGCCCTGCTTGAAAACCTGGTGCAGTGGCTGACCGCACCTGTCAACAGTCAGCGGGTGCGTATCTGGCCGGAGCGCGAAACGTTCGGCGAGGACGAGCCGGTACGACTGCTGGCTGAGGTCTATGACGAACGGCTGGCGCCTGTAGCGAACGCCGTCGTAACTGTAGAAGTGTGGAGTGCCGACAGCACCCATTACCCCTTCCGGATGGAGTCAACGGGCAACGGTCGCTATTACTTACGCATTGACCAGCTACCACAAGGCCTGTATCGTTATCAGGGTGAGGCTCGACGAGAAAAAGAGCTGCTTGGGCGCGATAGCGGATACTTTGCCGTTGGCATGTCAACCCTTGAACTTAAAACCCCTTGGGCTGACTATGCGTTGCTGCGACAGCTGGCGCGACGAACCCAGGGCCACTTCTTTACGCTGGAAAATGCCTCTCGCCTTCCAGACGTGTTGTACCGTAGGGGTTTGCTTGTACCAGAGGATACTTGGATACAGACAGAATGGCGTCTACGGATGACGTGGCCTCCTCTATTCTTGATTATTTTGCTACTTGCTGCTGAGTGGGTTCTACGCAAGCGTTTTGGGGTTGTTTAGATTTGCAATAACGGACTTAGCACCACATAACGCCATGTACCGCTTGCTGTGGATCTTCCTGATCCCCATCCCGCTTCAGGCCCAGCTCTTCGAAACCTTCAACGATGGCAACTTTACGGACAATCCCCCCTGGTATGGCCCCCACCGCTACTGGACCATCGATACCCTCAACGGAGACCCGCTTCTCCGCTCCAATGGCCCACCCCAGCCCGATACCCTCTTTCTTGTAACACCTTCCACCACTTCCTGGGGTCTCTGGCAAGCAACCATCTACTATGAGCAGGTTAATCTTAGCAATTTCAATGGGATAAGAATTTACCTGATGGCTGATACCTCAGTCCTGAAGGCACCGGTCCGTGGCTATTTTCTCCAGTTGGGAACCAATAATAGTGATGAAGTGCGCCTCTACCGACAGGATGGCGATCCGGCTACCCGACGCGTCTTGCTCGGCCGAAGCACGCCCCTATTGACCGAACCTACACGAACCCTTATCCTGAAAGTCCTCCGTACCGAAACTGGCCGATGGAGCGTTTTTCTGGAGGGACGCCTGCTCTTTGAAACTACCGATGCCACTTACTGGCACAGCCGCTATTTTGGTCTATGGGTCAAACACACCACGAAAACCGGCCGGAACTACGCCTTCGACGATCTACTGGTCGCTGGCGAAGCAAATCGTCCTGATTACACCCCACCCCAGGTCACCTCGGTTGTCTATCAGCAACAACGACGTGCCTTCATGGTGGCCTTCTCTGAGCCAATCGACACCCTCCAGGCAACTCCAGATGCGTTCTACATAGCTGCTTCGTCCTTCGCTGGCCCCCCTGACTACCTGCAATGGGAACCGTCCGGCCAGATCGCTCGCCTGCACTACGCGCGCATTCCCCCTTCCGGCACCTATCAGCTGCAAGTCTATGGCCTGCAGGACCTGGCCGGCAACGTGTTGCGCGACACCGTAGTTACCTTTACCGTAACAACCGATACCCTTCCGCCTCGCCTGATCGACCTGTATCCTATCAACAGCCGCCAGCTCGGCGTGGCCTTCGACGAACCGGTTACCGGGTGTGATCCGGCTGCCTATCGCCTGATCGACGGCCCACCCGTCTTTCAGGTACTGGACTGCCCCTCGTGGCCGCGAACCCAGTTTGTACTCCTACTGGCAAGCGCCATGGTGGCGCAGACGACCTACCGCCTGCACATCGAAGCCGTAACCGATACCGTCGGCAATGCCATTCTTCCGGTGCAACGTTCGTTTCTATTCCCGGGCGATCCCGAGCCGGCCATGCCGGGCGATTTGATCCTCAACGAAGTGCTCTATGCACCAACCCAATCAGCTCCTGAGTTTGTGGAGCTGTACAATCGCGCAGCATATGCCCTGGATTTGCAGCAGGTGTACTGGCAGGATGCCCGAAGCCAACCTCAACCCTTAGCAACGCGCCCTTTTCTGATCGCCCCCGGCGCCTACGTCGTGCTGACGGCCGATACGGCCACCCTGCGGGCCCACTTTGGTCCGGTTTCGGTACGCCTTCAACCCGATCCCTGGCCTCCTCTCAATAATGATGCAGATGCGGTTGTGTTGAAACGAAGCGATGGCCTGCTACTCGATTCGCTCTGGTACGCAGCCTCCATGGGCGAGCCCGGCCGCTCACTGGAACGCCGCGATCCAGATCTACCGACCTGGCTTGCTGATAACTGGGCCGTCAGCACGGCTCCGAAGGGAGCCACCCCCGGCCGCCAGAACAGCCAATACGAACCAGACCGGACCCCACCTGGCCTTCGCTTTGTGGCCGTTCGTGACAGCGTAACCGTTGTGGCCTTCTTTGACGAAATGCTCGATGTTACCTCGGTCCAACCCGAAGCCTTTTCTCTGGAAGACGGGACCTATCCGCAAACGGCCACCTGGGTTTCCCGACAGCGTCAGGTCGTGCTACGTTTTGCGCAGCCACTTCGGCAGCGAAAGCTGATCGTTCGTAACCTGCGCGATCTAAAGGGCAACCGACTGGATTCGGCCGTACGCCCCCTGGCCTACCCGCCCGCTCCCCATACCCTGCGCATTAACGAAATCCTTTATGCCCCGCTGGCCGATCCGTACGATGATCGCCCCGATCAGCCCGAGTACATCGAATTAATTAACCGGTCCACGTATCATCTTAATCTTGAAGGGCTCTTCTGGACCGACCTTCCAGACGAAAAAGGACGGGCCGATACGGTTCGCTTGCCCATTCAATGGCAGGCGCTGGCTCCGGACAGTCTGGCGCTCATCTTCAATGTGCCCTCCGGCGAAGATCCCCTGACCTTCCTGGAAGCAGCTTTTCCAGGAACCATCCGTCATCCAGGTACCCTCTGGATTCCCATATCAGGCAACGCGCTTGGATTGCGCAACGACGGCGACCTTATCCATCTTCAGTATGGATCGCTGACCCTCGATTCGGTACACTATCGCCCTGCCTGGCATCTGCCTGGGGTCCGAGCAACAACGGGTTTAGCCCTGGAGCGCTTATTGCCAGACGGACCGTCGAACGATCCGGCCAACTGGACCAGTAGTCCGGATCCTTCCGGCGGGACGCCCGGGCGTCCCAATGCGGCCCGGCTGGATGTACCGCCTTCTTTTCCCGAAGAGGTCAAGCTGGAGATCATGCCTTCCCCGTTTTCACCAGACGGCGATGGAATTGATGATGTCGCCATCCTACGCTTTAAACTACCGGCGGCAGCACTGGTCCGCGCCCGCATCTTTGACCATCAGGGCCGGCTTGTCCGCACGCTGGGACCCGTTAACAGCGGTACGCAGGGCATGCTTCTCTGGGATGGACGCGACGACGCCAACCGCACGCTCCCCATCGGCATTTACATCGTTTTCCTTGAAGCCATGGATGGTCGAGGCGGCCGTCTGTTCACGCAGAAGGCCTCGGTGGTACTGGCGCGGCGACTTTGGTAGCCACGGAACAGCCGTGCTCACGGTACGTTCTCAAACAGGCATCTAAGGACGCGACGATTGATAATCATTATGGGCAACGCAACATTGCAGTGTCCTGTTCGGCTGACACCCCGCGCCGCTCAGGAAATCCGGAAAATCATGCAGACCAAGCAGATTCCGGAAGGATATGCACTGCGTGTGGGCGTGCGCGGAGGAGGTTGCTCAGGCATGAGCTATCTGCTCGGTTTTGATCGTAAACGAGAATACGACCTGGAGTTTGAAGTCGAAGGTATTCCCATTTACATGGATCGCCGCCACGGCCTATATTTGATGGGAACAACCATCGACTATCACGACGGGCTGAATGCCCGGGGATTCGTTTTTAACAATCCCAATGCTACCCAGACCTGCGGCTGCGGCTCAAGTTTTGCAGTATGAATCGACGGACGAGCGGGCCGCAGACGCGGGGTGCAGGACAACAACCCCGCGTTTTTTTGTAGGAACAGCACTCTAAAGCCTCGGTTAACAGCATAAGATCAGCGTCTGCCAATTGCTATGGCACGCTGGTCGCATAATAGCAGCCTTCAACGTGCCGAAAGGCTCGCCGGGCTGTCTTAAAGCCAGATGAAGTAGTTATGGAAGGAAACTTCTCCAACAGAGTTCGAGACGTTATTTCCTACAGCCGGGAAGAGGCGATCCGGCTGGGACACGATTACATAGGAACGGAACACCTGTTGCTCGGCATCATCCGAGAGGGCGAAGGCATCGCCGTACAGATCCTTCGCAACCTCGGATGTGACCTGCTGAAGTTGAAAAAAGCTATTGAGGACGCAGTACGCAGCACCAGTGGTCCGACCACGGTCGTAGGGAACCTGCCCCTGACCAAGCAGGCGGAAAAGGTGTTGAAAATAACCTACCTGGAAGCCAAACTGTACAAAAGCGATGTCATTGGCACGGAACACCTGCTGTTGAGTCTGCTGCGAGATGAGGAAAACATTGCCGCGCAGATCCTACAGCAGGGATTCTCGATTACCTACGACGCGGTGCGAGCCGAGCTGGATGCGATCCTGAGTGGCAAAGCATCAGCCCGGAGTAGTAGTGAAAGCGGCAGTCGCTTTTCATCCAGATACAGTAGAGCGCATACAAAGATGGAAAAGAGCAAAACGCCCGTGCTGGACAACTTCGGCCGCGACCTGACCAAGCTGGCCGAAGAGGGGAAGCTGGATCCCGTCATCGGACGGGAGCGGGAGATTGAACGGGTTGCCCAAGTACTCAGCCGCCGTAAGAAAAATAACCCTGTGTTAATTGGCGACCCCGGGGTGGGTAAGACCGCCATCGTAGAGGGTCTGGCCATGCGCATCGTGCAACGCAAGGTCAGCCGCGTCCTCTACGATAAACGAATCGTTTCCCTCGACCTGGCTGCCCTTGTGGCTGGCACGAAGTACCGCGGCCAGTTCGAGGAACGCATGAAGGCGGTGATGAACGAGCTCGAAAAAAACCCGGATGTTATTCTCTTCATCGACGAGCTGCATACGATCGTCGGAGCCGGAGGTGCTTCAGGCTCGCTGGATGCTTCAAACATGTTCAAGCCGGCACTGGCACGCGGCGAAATTCAGTGCATCGGAGCCACAACACTGGACGAGTACCGCCAGTACATTGAAAAAGACGGTGCCCTTGATCGCCGCTTCCAGAAGATCATGGTCGATCCTTCCACGCCGGAAGAGACCATAGAAATTCTTCAGAAGATTAAAGATCGCTACGAGGCGCATCATAATGTCCGCTACACAGACGAGGCGATTGAGCTGTGCGTCAAGTTCTCGGAGCGATATATCACCGACCGGTTCCTCCCGGACAAAGCCATTGACGTCATGGATGAAGCCGGGGCCCGGGTGCACTTGAAGAACATCCGGGTACCCAAGGAAATTGTCGAACTTGAAGAAGAGATCGAACGCGTCCGGGAAGAAAAGAATCGGGTCGTCAAAAGTCAGCGTTTCGAAGAGGCGGCCCGATTGCGCGACCGGGAGAAAAAGCTGCTCGAAGAGCTGGAAGTGGCCAAGCGTGCCTGGGAAGAGCGCGTGCAACATGAGGTTCATGAGGTCACCGCACAGGATATTGCCGAAGTCGTGGCCATGATGACCGGCATCCCGGTCGATAAGATCACCGAGCCGGAGCAGAAAAAGCTGCTCCGCATGGAAGAAGCACTTAAAAGCCGGGTGATCGGTCAGGACGAGGCCATCTCCAAGTTGGCACGGGCGATTCGGCGTACACGGGCCGGCCTCAAAGATCCCAAGCGACCCATCGGTTCCTTCATCTTCCTTGGCCCAACCGGTGTCGGTAAAACCGAGCTGGCCAAAGCACTGACGGAGTACCTCTTTGACTCTGAAGATGCGCTGATCCGTATCGACATGAGTGAATACATGGAGAAGTTCTCCGTCAGCCGCCTGATCGGTGCACCGCCGGGCTACGTGGGCTACGAAGAAGGAGGCCAGCTCACCGAAAAAGTGCGGCGCAAGCCCTACTCTGTCGTTCTGCTCGACGAAATCGAAAAGGCGCATCCGGATGTGTTCAACATCCTGCTCCAAGTACTGGACGACGGCATCCTGACCGACGGTCTGGGCCGCCGGGTTGACTTCCGTAACACCATCATCATCATGACCTCAAACATCGGAGCTCGGGAAATCAAAAACCTGGGCAAGGGCATCGGCTTTACGCAGAGCGAACAGCCCTTCAACTACCAAGCGATGAAATCCACGGTTGAAGATGCACTCAAGCGCGTCTTTAACCCTGAATTCCTGAACCGGATTGATGACGTGATCGTCTTCCAACCTTTGGAGAAAGAGCACATTTACCAGATCATCGACCTGATGGTCTCCGACCTGCTCAGACGAGCAGGCGATCTTGGCATTCAGATCGAGTTTACGCAGGCAGCCCGGGACTTCCTGGTGGAAAAAGGCTACGATCCGCAGTATGGAGCGCGCCCGCTCCGACGGGCCATCCAGAAGTATGTGGAAGACCCGCTGGCTGAGGCCATCCTGAGTAATGAAGTCAAGGAAGGTGATCTGGTTGTGATTAACTACGACGAATCGGTCAAACCCGGAGAGCTCATTTTCGAAACCCGTCCATCTGCTGAGGCGGAAGCGGCATCGCCTGAAAAGCCTGAAGCTGCCGAGGAAGGCACAACAGAATGAAGGCAGGGTGTGCTCTTTCTTAAAAGCGTCGGCGGGCATGCCCGCCGACGCTTTTTTGTTGGTCTTTAGCGGTATAGTAAGCTGGGAGCCTTCATCCGTTGCACCTCCTGACCTGCATACTGCACTACATAAGTGAACCCTGGCTGCAAGCTATAGGCCCCCACAACCCCGTCGCGGCGCAGAGCCAGAAAGCCAACCTGAGGTGGAGGATCCTCTGGACTTTTCGCCCGAAAGCGTTCCACCGCTTTTCGACAGGCTACTTCCGGTTCGTCTCCCTGCCGCATCAACTCCACAATGAGGTGGGAGCCGGCAATACGAATCACCCCTTCTCCCCATCCAGTAGCACAGGCCGCCCCAACCTCATCGTCTACAAATAATCCAGCCCCAATAATGGGCGAGTCCCCCACCCGCCCTCGCCATTTAAATGCAGCTCCACTGGTAGAGCAGGCCCCGGCCAGATGTCCGGTCGCGTCTACCATCAACAAAGCGACGGTGTCGTGCCCTGAAATTCGGTTGGTGTTTTCAATATTGGGAGGAGGTACCGAAGCTCTCTGTTGGGCCTTCCAACGCTCCCAGTCCTGCCGAGCTTCTGGAGTCAACAGATCTACTTCGTCAAACCCTTCTGCCCGGGCAAACGCCGCAGCGCCTTCGCCCACCAGAAAAACATGCGGAGACTTTTCCATGACACGCCGCGCTACTGACACCGGATGCATAAAACCCTCCAGAAAAGCTACCGCGCCACAGCGACCGGATCCTTCCATAATGGACGCATCTAAGGTAACGCGTCCGGTTGCGTCCGGGTAGCCTCCGAGTCCAACAGTTCGTACGGTCGGATCGGCTTCGACTACCCGTACGCCTGCCTCTACTGCATCCAGTACGTCTCCCCCCTGATGAAGCACCTGCCAGGCCTTTTCAACGGCCATCCGTCCATGATCCCAGGTAGCCACCGCAGCCGGTCGGCTGCGTCCCAGTGACGACCTGCACCCAGGTCCGAAAAACCCCAACAGGCCAGAAATCAGCCCCAGCCGAATCAGTTCTCTTCGTTGCATTGCAATAACGGATTTAATGTGGCCATAAGGCACCGCAACGCGCCTCCCACATCCCCACTGTACTCCCAGAACATTAACCCTCCCAGCCGCTGCGCCCGCACATACGCAACCTTCGCTGCCAGCGACTGATGGTCTTCGTACGAAATAAAAACACGCCTTTCCGCATGCCACAGATAGGGCGCCTGCGCCTCCGCATCCCAGTACCGTATAAATCCCTCCTGCCCCAGGTAGCGACGCTGCAAGACTGCAAAAGAAAGCGCCTCTGCCATCGCACGCTCATAGGGCTGATACCGCCCCTGGTGCTCCGAACGCACTCCCTGCCACCCTCGCCCGTAGAACGGCACTCCGATCACCAACTTTTCTCGCGGCACACCGGCCGCCAGATAACGTCGCACAGCCCCGTCCACCGATATCCCCTCGGGATCCAGCGTCGATGGATACAGGTTGGCATGATGCCCTGTGTGGGCCGTCCAGCTCCCGTGAAAATCATACGTCATCAGGTTGATGAAATCCACCAGCGGGTGCACCTGCTCGATCTCGACGTGCTCCAGATAGGTTGGACTAGCTGCCGCCGCAATGGTCAGTAGATACGCGCGTCCTTGCTCCTGCGCCAGCGAATCCAACCACGCCCGCACCGTGGCCAGCAACCGGGTAAAGTTTTCCCGGTCTTCTGCCCGATAGATGTTCCCCTCGCCCGGCTGCCCCGGGTATTCCCAGTCAATGTCCAACCCGTCCAATCCGAACTCCACCAGCAGCGACCCCGCACTCGCGGCAAAACGCACTCGCGAGGCCGGCGTCAGGGCCGCGTCCGAAAAATAGTCGGACCATGTCCAGCCCCCCACGGACAGCAGCATCCGGGGGCCTTCCCCACTCCGCAGCGCCGTCAGGCGACGCAACCGCACACTGTCGGCCGCGGTCTCCAGCACGACCCGCCCATCAGGTCGCACGTTCGCAAAGGCAATGTTCACGTGCGTGAGCCCCGACAGATCCCATGTCTCCAGACTATCCATCCGCGGCCCGTACAGGTAACCCACCACTCGGTAGCTTAATGGCGGCTGCTCCAGCGTGCACCCCCAGAGCATCCATAACGCCAGCCAATAAAGTCTTCTGGTGCCCATCGGTGTCCGCATTCAGCGAAAAGAAAAAAACCGTACCGCACCCACAAAGTAGCTT
>JALSJJ010000150.1 GCA_026989375.1 Rhodothermus sp. | reverse complement strand
GGCGGCCCCGGCAGACGTGCTTGGTTACATGATCTGCCTGTCAGACCTACCGCTGATCGAAACGGCGGAGTACGACCGGCTTCTCGAAGCATTCCGCGAAGCCCTTGCCCGGGACCCGGCCTGCATCGTGGTGCCCGAATTTCAGGGCCAACGCGGCAACCCCGTCCTGTTTGCGGCACATTATCGCACAGCCATCCTGGCCGAAAAGCGGCTAACCGGTTGTCGGGGCTTGGTGCGCCGTTACCCCGAGCACGTCGTGCGCATCGCCATGCCCACCGACCACATCCTGCAGGACATCGACACGCCGGAAGCGTTCGAGGCACTCAGGAGGGGACATTGAGCGGCCGGGGGAGCGGCGGACGTTCGCCGTGAATCGGAGCCTTTCGCTCCCGAAGTGGACGCGCCGAACGGCTGTGCAGCACGGCCTGAATTTCGGCCAGCGCCGCCAGCGCAATCTCTTCGGCCGTCTCGGTGCCAATGTCCAACCCAACAGGTCCATAGATGCGCGGTCGCTCGGCCTCCAGCCGCTTGCCATGCGTGCGGGCCAGTTCGCTCAGCATGCGCTCGGTGCGTTCCTTTGGCCCCAGCATCCCGATATACGGAATGGCGCTTTCAAACAGCAAAGTTTCCAGAATCTGGCGGTCGCGCAGATAAGTGTGATTCATGACCAGGGCAGCCGTGCGGCGATCAATAGCTACGTGTTGCGTGAGCTGATCGGGATGCATCAGGAAGCGGCAGGTGTCCGCCTCGGGAAAGCGCCGGGCGAGTTCCTCCGGTGGCCGGCGGCCAATCACTTCTACTTCCCAGCCCAGTCCCCGGGCAAAACGCACCACCGGAAACACATCGTGCCCTTCACCGAAGACCAGCAGGCGCACAGGTGGTTGGACGGCCTCCAGGAGCACTTCTATCTGCATCGTGCCCTCGGCGAAGCGCCGGGTAGCCCAACCTCGCTCCTCGGAGCCGGCAAGCAACCGTTCCAGCATCTGATGCGCCGCCTCGTGGATCTGCGTCCCGATAAGACCCTCGGGCAAATCGCTCTCCGCAGCCTGGTCTGCGCGCACCAGCAGATGGCGACCGAGCCACGCTGTCCCCTCACCGGTTGTTTCGATCACGGTAGCCAGCACGGCCTGCTGTCGATCTTTCAGACAACGGTCCAATAAAGCCAGCGGGCTATGGCGTCCTGCCGCAGGCACCCGCTCCAACAGGACGTGCGCCACGCCGTCGCACCCGGTTCCGAATCCGTAGATCAGATCATCATCGGCCAGGTCGAAGGGAAGCAGACGAGCGGGGGCTTCTTCTTCCAGTAACTGAAGCGCTTGGCGCGTAACCTCGCCTTCCAGACAGCCGCCGCTGATTGTGCCCCGGTTCGTTCCGTCCGCTTCCACGATCATGCGCGCACCCGGTCGTCGGTAGGTGGATCCTCCAATGCGGACGACGGTGGCCACGACGTGCGGCGTGCTGGCTTCGGCCAGTCGTTCGGCCTTCTGCAGCAGCTCACGTAATTCGCGCATGGCATTCCCCGAAGCGCTTTCGTTCCGCAAAAAAACAAAAAAAGTCCCGCTGAAGCAAACGCCTGCTGTACCAGAGGTTTCCGATCCCGTCGCATTTCGCTGCTAATGGAAGCGCTCCTCTTTTCAGAATCTTTATACATCCCCTATTTACAGAACAAAGCTTTCGATTTACCATTGTCTAACGATTTAATATCATTTAAATGTATTCATTAAAAAAATTAATGAAAACGTTGCAAACATAAAATTTCATCAAACACAAAACCAATCTTGAGCAACGCATCATCACCATGCAGTCTCTCCAGAAAGCTACACGCATTGATCTGTTCAATTTTCGGACGCCTCAGATGCGGGCGTTTCACCTGGCCTGGTTTGCCTTTTTTGTGTGCTTTTTTGCCTGGTTTGGCATTGCCCCCCTGATGAAAGTGGTGCGCGAAGAGTTGAGGCTGACGCCTGCTCAGGTGGGCAACACGATTATCGCCTCCGTGGCCGTCACGGTATTGGCCCGTATGCTCATCGGTCGTCTTTGCGACCGCTTTGGTCCGCGCCGAACGTACGCCGGCCTGCTGGTGCTGGGCAGCCTGCCTGTCATGACGATCGGCCTGGCCCACTCTTACGAAACCTTCCTGCTCTTTCGGCTGGCCATTGGTGTCATTGGGGCCAGTTTCGTGATCACTCAATGCCACACCTCACTTATGTTCGCGCCCCACATCGTGGGCACGGCCAATGCCACCACAGCCGGCTGGGGCAACCTCGGCGGTGGCATTACCCAGATAGCCATGCCGCTGGTCTTTGCCGGTTTTCTGGGGCTGGGCTTCACCGAAGCAATGAGCTGGCGACTGGCCATGCTTGTAGCCGGCCTCATGTGCCTGGCCACCGGTATCGCCTACTATTTTCTGACGCAGGACACGCCAGCAGGCAACTTTGAAGCCCTGCCCGAGCATCCTCGCTCCGTCAGTCGTGGAAGCTTTCGTCTGGCTGCCCGTGACTATCGCGTCTGGGTGTTGTTTGTGCTCTACGCCGCTTGCTTTGGCATCGAACTGACGATTCACAATGTGGCCGCGCTCTATTTTGCCGACTACTTCATGCTCGACCTGAAGACAGCCGGTACAGTAGCTGCTCTATTCGGACTGATGAACATTTTTGCCCGCACGCTGGGCGGTGTTGTCGGGGATCTGTTCGGTCGGCGCTGGGGGCTGGCCGGCCGCGTACGCTGGCTGTTTCTGGCTATTCTTGGCGAAGGCCTTGCCTTGATGCTGTTCGCCCAGATGAAGCTGCTCGAACTGGCTATTGCGACGCTAATCCTGTTCAGCCTGTTTGTGCAGATGTCAGAAGGCGCGACCTATGCTGTCGTGCCTTTCATCAACCGGAAAGCACTGGGTTCGGTGACGGGCATCATCGGAGCCGGCGGCAATGTGGGAGCCGTTCTGGCCGGCTTTCTCTTCAAAGGGGCTTTACCCTGGAACCAAGCTTTCTTCCTGCTCGGCCTGGTAATCGTCGGCATGGCTTTTCTGGCATTTGCCGTGCGCTTTTCGGAAAAAGACGAGCAGGCCGTGCAGGCCGAGACAGCCCGCCTACTGGCCGCCAACCAGTAACCGTCTAATAACTGCGATGGAAGCGATGCAGCACATGCCAGATCTGCCGTTCAGCGAGGAGCAGAAGCAGTACTTGCAGGGCTTCATGGCCGGGGTGCTGCAGCGGGGTGGTCTGTCTTTCGTGGGCCAGACAGCAGACGGCCGCCTCACCCACAAACCCGAACAGGCCGTGCGCGACCTGGCTACGCCGCCTTCGACCGAAACGCTTTTCGGCACCCCGATCGACCAGCTCTGCAAGCAGGAACGCATCAAGTTAGAACAACACCCGCTTGACATCTGGGACCGGATATTGGAAAACGCTGCGGCTGGTCGTTTCCCTGAAGGTGACGATGTATTTCGGTACAAGGCACTGGGACTCTTCTACGTAGCACCCGCTCAGAATGCCTTCATGCTACGCTGCCGCATCGCTGGCGGTTTTCTCTCCAGCAATCAGGCGCATGGCCTGGCCCGTCTGGCCGAACGCTACGGCGCCGGATACCTGGACCTGACCACACGCGCCAACATCCAGATCCGGGAAATCAAGGCCCCGGACGCAGCCAACGTGCTCATGGCGCTGGCCGATCTTGGACTGACCTCCCGCGGCGCTGGCGCTGATAACATTCGCAATATCACGGCCACCCCCACCACGGGCTTCGATCTGCAAGAGCTCTACGACGTGCGGCCGCTCGTCCGCTCCCTCTACTACTACATCCTCAACAGCCGTGACCTGTACAACCTGCCGCGAAAGTTCAACGTCGCTTTTGACAGCGGCGGTGTCATCACGGCAGCCGCCGATACAAACGACCTGGGATTCGTGGCCGTGCAGGTGGACGAAGGCCATGACGTCCCGCCGGGCATCTATTTCCGAATCGAGTTGGGCGGAGTCACAGGCCATGGTGCCTTCGCGCAAGATACCGGCTTCATGGTACCGCCCGAAGCTTGCATTGCTACAGCCGCTGCCATCATTCGGGTCTACCTGGAAAACGGAGACCGCACCAATCGCAAGAAAGCTCGCCTGAAGTATCTGCTGGAACGCTGGGGCATAGACCGCTTCATGGAAGCCGTACAGGAACGGCTGGCTTTTCCGCTGGTCCGCTTTCCTCGCGAAGCCTGTGCCCCTCGCCCCCCCTTGCAGCCCGGCGCGCATATCGGCATTCATCCGCAACGTCCCGAAGGTCATTACTATGTAGGTATTGATATTCCAGTAGGTCGCCTGCAGGCCTCGCAACTCCACAGCCTGGCCGACCTGGCCGAACGCTATGGCACCGGCGAGCTGCGCCTCACGGTCTTTCAGAACCTGCTAATCCCAGGAGTGGCCGAGTCCAATCTGGAGCCGCTGTGCCTGGCCCTGCGCAAGATAGGACTCACGCACGAAAGCACGCCCTTACGACAGGGCCTGGTAGCCTGTACAGGCAGTGCCGGTTGTCCCTACGCCCGCACTAACACAAAAGCGCATGCACTGGCACTGGTCCAGTACCTGGAAGAGGCTGGGATTGCAGTGGACCAGCCGCTCAATATCCATCTGACCGGTTGCCCACACTCCTGCGCTCAGCACTACTGCGGCGACATCGGATTGCTCGGCGTCAAGGTAAAAACCGATAGCGGAGAGACGGTGGAGGGCTACGATGTCGTGCTGGGCGGCGGGCTGGAGTCTGAGCAAGGACTGGCCCGCCAAGTAGCCCGTGGCGTTCCATTTGAAGCGATCCCGCCCCTACTGGCCCGCCTGCTACGCGCCTACCTCCAGCAGCGCCAGAACCATGAATCATTTGCGGCCTTCACTCGACGGCTCGACGCGGCCACCCTGGAGTCCCTGACTGCGGAAGGTAAACCTGACGCAACGCCATGACCCCCATGATTCCCTATATCCCGGAGAACGCTCCTTTCACGCCGGCCCAGCGGGCCTGGCTCAACGGATTTCTGGCAGGGCTGTTTTCAACACAACCAATCCAACCACCATCTGCCCCGCCTGAGACGCCAACAAACCGTTCGGCCGTCACTATTCTCTTTGGATCGCAGACCGGAACGGCCGAAGGGCTGGCCCGTGAAGCCGGACGGCGACTCAAAGAACAAGGCTTTGCCGTCACCGTGGCCGGCATGGACGCCTACGACACGTCCCAACTGGGCCGCGAACGCTTTTTGCTGATCATTACCAGTACCTATGGAGACGGCGACATGCCGGACAATGCCCAGACTTTCTGGGACTTTCTCTCAAGTGACCAGGCACCCGACCTCAGACACGTACAGTTCAGCGTGCTGGCACTGGGCGATAGTAGCTATCCCAACTTCTGCGCGGCGGGTAAGGCATTTGATGCCCGTCTCGAAGCGCTGGGTGCCCATCGCCTGCATCCACGAATCGACTGCGACGTGGACGTCGAAGCGCCCTTTGAAGCGTGGTTTCAAGGTGTGTTACAGGCACTCCAGACAGCAGCCGAGACTGAACGCTTCCGCCAAGCAACCTGAAATACGCTATGTACGCACCGTATCTTCCCGAAACTGCTCCATTCACCCCCGAGCAGCGGGCCTGGCTGAACACTTTCTTCCGGGAGCTGGCCCTACGCACCTTCAGTTCTGAGGGAGATGGACAGGCCACAACCACGCTGCCCCTCATGGGCGTCGATGACCAGTCCATCCCAACACCCCCACAACCACCTCGCTACAACCGCAAACATCCGTTTCCGGCCCACCTGCTTCAGTGCCGACGCCTCACCGGTGAGGGTTCGACCAAAGACATCCGCCACGTGGTCTTTTCCTTGGAAGGGGCAGGCCTTTCCTATGAAGTAGGCGATGCGCTGGGGGTTTATCCCGAAAACGACCCGGAGCTCGTCGCGGCCCTGCTTAAGACGCTTGGATACACGGGCGACGAACTAACTCCAGGCCCTGACGGTACGGAGCTCCCCATCCGGGAAGCCCTGCTTCGTCATTATGAACTGGGGATCCTACCCCGTCCCCTTCTCGAAGCGGCTGCGCCCCATCACGAGCTACTCCCGCGCCTGCTTGAGGACTCCGAAGCTTTAACCACTTATCTAAGCGGACGCGACGTGCTCGATCTGCTGCGCGAGGCACCGTCCTTTCGTCCCGATCCAACCACGCTAATTGGACTGCTACGGCCGCTGGCGCCCCGACTCTATTCCATTTCGTCAAGTCCGCGCGTGCATCCTGAGGCCGTGCACCTGACCGTCGGCGTAGTACGTTACCAGGCTCACGGCCGCCTACGCAAAGGTGTCTGCTCTACGTTTCTGGCCGAACGAGCGTCGCTGGATCGCCCGGTATCCGTCTTTGTCCACACGAATCCCAACTTCCGGCTGCCCGCTGACCCCGACACGCCGATTATCATGATCGGTGCGGGTACCGGGATTGCACCATTTCGCGCCTTCTTGGAAGACCGGGAAGCTACAGGGGCTCGCGGCCCAAACTGGCTTTTTTTCGGCGAACGCAACCGAGCCACCGACTTTCTCTACCAGGACGAATTGGAGGGCTGGCTACAACGCGGCGTGCTGACACGGCTCGATACGGCTTTCTCTCGCGACCAGGCCCAGAAATGTTATGTGCAGCACCGAATGTTGGAGCAGGGCCGAACGCTCTACGCCTGGCTGGAAGAGGGCGCCTGTGTATACGTCTGCGGCGACGCCACCCATATGGCACGTGATGTCGAAGCAACCCTACTGACCATCATTCAGCAGGAAGGCGGCCATTCCGAGGAAGCCGCCCATGCCTACCTGACCACACTCAAAAGAACGCGTCGCTATCAGCGTGATGTGTACTGAAAGTCTATACTCGAACTATGCGCATCAAAACCACTTGCTGCTATTGCGGAGTTGGTTGCGGCATTGAAATCCAACGCGATCGATGGGGCCGCCTGACGCTTACCGGCGACCCGGACCATCCATCCAACCGCGGCCGACTTTGCAGCAAGGGACGCTACCTGCTGCAAGTAGCCTTAGACCGCGACGACCGATTACTCCATCCCATGCTGCGGCCCCATCGCAATGCCCCCCTGGAACGCACCGACTGGGACACAGCACTTGATCATATTGCGGCCACGTTCCGACAGATAATTGATCGCCATGGCCCTGATGCTGTGGGCTTCTATGTATCGGGCCAGCTCCTGACCGAAGAGTATTATATCGCTACCAAGCTGGTCAAAGGTTTTATCGGCACCAACAACATCGACTCAAACTCCCGGTTATGCATGAGCTCGGCCGTAGCCGGCTATAAACTGGCACTGGGCGACGATGCACCTCCTATCTGCTACGAGGACATCGAGCACAGCCAGTGCATCCTGATTGCTGGTGCTAATCCAGCCTGGTGCCATCCTATCCTGTTTCGTCGCATTGAGGAGCACAGGGCGAATCACCCGGAAGTGCGGGTAATCGTGGTCGATCCACGTCGTACGCAGAGCGCTGCTGTAGCTGACCTGCACCTGCAGATCCGGCCAGGCACCGACATTGTGCTCTACAATGCACTCGCTGCTTATCTGATTGCCCATGACTACATTGATCGTGACTTCATTGCTCACCATACAGAAGGCTTCGAGGCCCTGCGTGCCCATTTGCAGGGCGCTACGCTTGAACGCGCAGCCCACATCTGTGATGTACCCCTGGACGACCTTCGGCGGGCAGCCGAATGGATCGGCCAGAGCCCGGCGCTGCTGACACTCTGGGCCATGGGTCTAAATCAGAGCACGGCTGGTGTCGCCAACAACCTGGCTCTGATCAACCTGTCGTTGCTCAAGGGCCAGATCGGCCGGCCAGGCATGGGCCCCTTTTC
This sequence comes from Rhodothermus sp., assembly GCA_026989375.1. GTDB lineage: Bacteria > Bacteroidota > Rhodothermia > Rhodothermales > Rhodothermaceae > Rhodothermus. Next base: position 7,196 of record JALSJJ010000150.1, on the reverse strand, counting down.
TCTGACGGGCCAGCCCAACGCTATGGGAGGGCGGGAAGTCGGGGCCCTGGCCAACCTGCTACCAGCCCATCGGGACCTGAACAACCCGGCGCATCGGGCTGAAGTAGCCGCCTTCTGGGGCGTTTCAACCCTCTCAGACCGACCGGGCCTGACGGCCACCGAGATGATCGATGCGCTTGCAGACGGCCGCCTGAAGGGTATCTGGATCATCGGTACCAACCCGGCGCTCAGCCAACCAGAACTGTCGCGACTCGACCGCGCCTTCGCCCGCGCTGAGCTTGTCGTCGTGCAAGATATCTCTACCCGAGCCGCTACGCTCCAGTGGGCAGACGTCGTGCTGCCAGCAGCCGCCTGGCTTGAAAAGCAAGGGACCATGACGAACTCAGAACGCCGCATCACCTATCTGCCCCGCCTGCTGGACCCGCCCGGCGAAGCCCGCCCGGACGTCTGGATCCTCTGCGACTTTGCCCGACGTATGGGCTGGAAACACGCTTTTGATTATCGAGATGAATCAGAGATTTTCGATGAGTACGCTCGACTAACACGTGGTACCCCCGTGGATATCTCGGGCGTCAATTACGAACGCCTGCAACGAGAACGCAGTATCCAGTGGCCCTGTCCAACCCCCGACCATCCGGGCACGCCACGCCTTTTCACCGATCATCGATTTCTTACGCCCTCGGGACGGGCACACCTGCACTCCGTAGCCGAGCCCGAGCCTCCAGAGCCACCTTCGGCAGCCTTTCCGTTTATTCTGACCACCGGCCGCGTACGCGACCAATGGCACACGCGTACCAAAACCGGAAAGGTCGCCCGTCTTAATCGACACACGCCGGAGCCTTTTCTGGAAATGCATCCCGACGACGCGGCCGCCTGCGGCCTTTTAGATGGAACCGTGGCCGAAATCACAAGCCGTAGTGGACGCCTCCGGGTGCGCGTACGCCTGACCTCTGATATTAAACCGGGGGTGGTCTTTCTGCCTATGCACTGGGGCCAAGAGACAGAATCTGCCGATGGCCGCGCTAACGTGCTCATTCCCTGCCGGGTCGACCCTGTCTCACGCCAGCCTGCCTTCAAGTTTGCCCGCGTGCAGGTGGCCCCGGTTCGACGCCAACAGCAGCGCATCGTCATCGTTGGAGCTGGCGCGGCTGCCCGCGCCTTTCTGGAAGCCTACCGCCGCTACAATGACACCGACGAACTCCATCTATTTGGCCGAGAACCGCAGGGTTTTTATAACCGCGTGCAGTTGCCCGAATACCTTACCGGGCAACGCGGGCTCGCACAGCTACGCACGCTGACCGATACACAACTGGATGCCCTGCGCGTGCACTTCCATCGGGGCATCGAAGTGGTCGAAGTGGACCGCGCCGCACGCCTCGTGCGCGGAAGCAATGGCACCAGCCTGCACTACGACCGGCTGATCCTGGCAACCGGAAGTCGCGCCTTCGTTCCGCCCGGCCTTCCGAATACCTGGCCGAATGTGTTCACATTGCGCACACTGGCCGATGCTGATGCCATCCGTGCATGGCTGAGGCCCAACCAACAGGTGTTGATCCTGGGGGGTGGCCTGCTGGGTCTGGAGGTAGCAGCCGCCCTATGCGAAGCTGGCTATGCCTGCACGATCCTGGAACTGGCCGAGCGCCTTATGGCCCGCCAGCTCGACGAAACGGCCGCTACGCTTCTGCGCGAAGAACTGGAAGCCCGCGGTCTTCGCATTTACTGCGGCGACATGGCCGAAGCCTTCTTGGGGACTGATCGCTTTGAAGGCGTACGCACCCGGGCCGGACGAGAGCTGCACGCTGACCTCCTGATAGTGGCTGTAGGTACCCGCCCAGAAACACGGCTGGCTGAACAGGCCGGACTTCACGTCCAACGCGGCATCTGCGTCAACGACCACCTGCAGACAAGTGACCCCGCCATTTATGCCATCGGCGAGGTAGCCGAGCACCACGGCCAGCTCTACGGCACCACGCCTGCTGCCGAAGAACAGGCCCGTGTGGCAGCTGCCCACATCAGCGGTGACATCTGGGCCCGCTATACAGGCTCTGTACAGTTCAACATCCTGAAAATCCCCGACTTTGAGCTGTGCACGTTAGGGCAGTCTGTCGTACCTCCCGGTATGATGGACTACGAAGAAGTGGTGCTGTTGGATCGTGCGCGCCGGGTTTACCAGAAAATCCTCGTTCGGAATAACCGAGTAGTCGGAGCGATTCTGCTGGGAGATCGAAGTGCCTTCGCACAGCTACAGGCGCTGATTACCGAAGGGCTGGAGTTGGAAGTGCCCCCCCACCGACTGCTGCAAAACATGGAATCCACCGAACCCCCCGAAGGACCGATCGTGTGCAGTTGCTATAATGTGGGAGAGGGCAACCTGAAGCGGGCAATAGCCGATGGGTACACCGAACTGGAAACGCTGTGCCAACGCACGCGGGCCGGCACCGGGTGCGGCAGTTGTCGTCCGGAGGTCCAGCGGCTACTGGAAACGTGGCGGCACCGGACGGCGGTCGCGGCTTGAAGGCCGGCGCGGTCGGACCCAACGCACACCCTTACGAGGGGCAATCGGACCCAGCGTGCCCAACCGCCGGAATCCGCGACCACCAGCACCGGTCTGCCGATTGACGTAGCGAATAAGCCAGACGGCTATACCCAGCCCTCCGGTCAACAACAGCACAGCCAGTCCATCTATCCAGAACATCGGGCCTGCAGGCTTCACTCACGCACGAAAAGTACAAAAAAAATTCATCCAATAAAACCTTTACCGCTCGCTCTACGAACAAAAAGTCTCTGCCTGCGGATGCAGCCTCTCGGACGAAGTCGATACCCGGCGCCTCCCTCTCGGTTGCCTCACCACTCAGCGCTCCGGCCTCCTATCGGCCGTTATCCTGTCCACGACGCTTTTACCGTCCTCGTCAGATCTGCTCCAGGGTAGGAAAGTATACCGGTAATTTGGTAGCCTCCTTTTGCTTCAGTCCCTCTTTCTGCATTCAATATGACCTCGGGACACCGGACGTAACGCCGGTCCTTATCCTGACCTGAATAATGGAAACCGAACGGGCGCGCCGACCTTTGTCAGGATAAACTCAACCGATCAAGCCATGACGCTGACTCAACTGGCTTATGCGGTGGCCGTCGACACATACCGGCATTTTGGCAAGGCGGCCGAACACTGCCACGTATCGCAACCAACGCTGAGCATGCAGCTACAAAAACTGGAAGAAGAGCTGGGCGTAGAGCTTTTTGATCGGAGTCGTAAACCCATCCTACCCACCCCTATCGGAGAACGCATTCTGGCGCAGGCACGTGTGATTCTCCGCGAATGCGAGCGACTCTATGAGCTACTGAACGAAGACCTGAAAACCATCCGGGGTGAGCTAAAGCTGGGGGTAATTCCCACCCTGTCACCGTACCTCCTACCGCTGATAACGCGGCCATTACAGCAGCGGTATCCGGAACTCATCGTTCACGTCGAAGAGCTGACAACAGAACAGATCTTAGATGCGCTGGCCACAGATCGGCTTGACGCCGGTCTAATCGCTACAAAGGAAAGTCGTCCTGGAATGCGTCAGCGTGTCCTGTTCCGGGAGCCTTTTGTGGCCTATTTAAGTGTCGGACATCCCCTGCTAACCAGACAGCGCATTGAACCTGCGCAACTTCGTCTTGAAGAACTATGGCTGCTCAAGGAAGGGCACTGCCTTCGGGATCAGGTACTCCAGATATGCAGCCGTCGCGAAGAGGCAAGTCCTGCGCCACAACTACGCTTTGAGAGCGGCAACCTGGAGATGCTTCGCTTGCTGGTCGACCAGGTGGGTGGCGTTACGCTTCTGCCATTACTGGCTACGCATTATCTACCTGCTGAGGCCCGGCAACGCATCCGTCATTTTCGCGATCCAGCCCCTCACCGTACGATTTATTTGATCTATGCCCGAGCTCATCTGAAGCGCAGGCTGCTCAATGCCTTTGTGAACGTGCTCCAGGAAAGCGTCCATTCCATTGCAGGTAGCTGCGTGGTCTAAATACGTAAGGTTGCTCACTTAACTGCAGAGGCTTCCATCCGATATACCAAGCGCTCTGCCAAACACAAGCGAAAACTGCGTCGTGCGCTCGCGTTGTCGTTGCCACCGCTGGCTTCCGTGGCTGGGCGGTGTTCTCTGGTTAGGGTTAATCGGTATTGGATGGATCATCATTACCGACTACAGCAGCCGTCCCGCACCTGTGGGGAAGGTGCCCGCTACATGGCCAGCGGACGCGCCCCTTGCGCTCGACAAGACCCGCATGACCCTCCTGATGTTCGTCCATCCACGCTGCTCCTGTAGCCGAGCCAGTCTGCGGGAGCTGGCCTATATCATGACGCGAGCACGGCATAATCTGACCGCTCACATTTTTTTCTATCAGCCTACTGACAAACCGGCTGCCTGGAGCGAAACTGACCTCTGGCGCTACGCCCAGACCCTTCCTTTTACCACCGTGCATCGCGACCTGAATGGACAGGTAGCCGCACGCTTTGGCGCTTTAGCTTCTGGACAAGTGGTGTTGTTTCGTCCCGACGGCCACCGTGTCTTTTTTGGGGGCATCACAGCCGGCCGGGGGCACGAAGGCCCCAATCCCGGTCGCAACGAAGTGCTGCGTCTGGTACGTGAAGGAAGTGGTACGATCGATCACACGGCGGTATGGGGCTGTCTGATTCAGGAAACCCAAACCGTAAACCCTTAGAATCATGATGCACACCCTGCTTCATTGGAGTAAACTGGACCGCGCGGAAGAACTTTCAGAGCGGCCACGAGAGCTTTACCAACAGTTTCAGCACCAGACCTATGTGCAAACGGACCGACTCTTTGGCTGGTTGATGATCGCCCAGTACGTGGCGGGCATCGTGCTGGCCCTGATTGTCTCACCCCGCACGTGGATCGGCGATACCGGCAAAGTGCACCTGCATGTGTACGCCGCGGTCTTCCTGGGCGCCCTGGTCACGCTGGTGCCGGCTTTTCTGGCCTTCCGACGCCCCGGTCGTCCTTCTACCCGTTATGTCATCGCCATAGGCCAGATGCTTACCTCGGCCTTGCTTATTCACCTGACAGGCGGTCGCATTGAAACGCACTTTCATGTATTCGCCTCGCTGGGCATCCTGGCTGGCTATCGCGACTGGAAGGTCTTCCTTCTTGCAACGGTTGTGATCGCAGTCGACCACCTGTTTCGAGGGATCTACTACCCACAGTCCGTCTTCGGAATTTTGACCGCTGACCTCTGGCGCGTTGCTGAGCATGCCTGGTGGGTGGTTTTCATGGTCGCCTTCCTGTTGAAGAACTATGCCAACACCATTGCGGAGGTCAAGCGCATGGCTCAGCAACAAGCCGACATTGAAGCCATCAACGCCTCCAACCAGGCCCTGTTAGAACAGTCCCAGGAACAGGAAGCGCTCTTAAACAAGCAGCAGAATGAGTTAGAGCAAGCTATGGCCGCGCTGGAAGCCGAGCGCACCGCCCTGCGCCGTGGGGTAGAAGTCATGCTGGAAGCTATGGACCGCTTTGCCGAAGGGGACCTGCGCGTGCGGCTTCCCGAAGACCAAGAGGGCGACCTGGGCCGTCTATTTCAAGGCTTCAACCAGGCTCTGAGCCGCGTACAACGCATGATCCAGGAAGCCCGTGAAATTGCCACTGAGACGGCTGCTCTCTCGGCCCAGATCAGCAATGCAACCGACGAGCTGGCCGCCGGCTCGCAGCAACAGTCCACCCAGACACACGACGTCGCGGTGGCCATTGAAGAAATGACCCGCACGATCATCGAAAGTGCCCGTCATGCTTCTAAGACGGCGGAAGTCGCTGAGACAGCCGGACAGCTCGCGCAGGACGGCCGCAACATCGTGGATCAGACTGTACACAAGATCCGCGAACTGGCCGACGTGGTCCGAAACTCCAGCGAAACCATCCGGAAACTGGGCGCCTCCAGCGAAGAGATTGGCGAAATCGTTTCGGTCATTAACGAAATTGCCGACCAGACCAACCTGCTGGCCCTGAACGCAGCCATTGAGGCAGCACGCGCTGGCGAGCAGGGCCGGGGATTTGCCGTCGTGGCCGACGAGGTTCGCAAACTGGCCGAACGCACCTCACAGGCTACCCGCCAAATTGCCGACATGATCACAACGATTCAATCCGATACGCGCGCAGCCGTTGCCGCCATGGAACGCGGCACCCAGGAAGTTGAAGAAAGTATCCGCCTGGCCGACCAAGCCGGACAGGCCCTTGCCCGCATCGTCGAAGGCGTACAGCAGGCGATCGACACAGTCACGCAGATTGCGGCTGCCACCGAAGAACAATCAACCACCAGCGAAGAAATCTCGCGTAACGTAGAAACGATCTCGTCCCTGGCCGCCGAAGCTGCACGCAACGTGGCTACCATCGCCCGTTCAACCGAGGAGCTGGCCCACCTGACGCAACGCCTGCAAGTGCTCATGGAGCAGTTTCGGACAGGCGCGGCCGCCACGCATACCTACGCACCCGCTCCCGCTAACTGAAAACGCCGCGGTGGGACGCCCGAAGAACACAGGCGTCCCACCGCAAATCCCTCCTTCGCTTTCAGAGGCTCACAGCTCTTTCAGCAACCGCTGAGCAACCTCGTGAAGCTCCTCCGGCGCAAATCCCGGAATCGAAGCTTCGGGCGCCTCATCCAGGTCAAGCTGGGAAGCTCCTGGCGGCGCACCATCCACCACCTCTAAGGGCTGCCCATCCTGCGGATGCACTCCTTTCCAGATCCTGGCAATGTCTTTATAATCCTCCAAACTAAAGCGGTATAGCTTACGGTGCTGTCCCAGCTCCTCAAACTTCCGAGCTTCAGGAAAATGGCTATTTTCAATTTTTGGAATAGGCAACATCTTTGTCACATCAACGCCCGTCAATATCTCCAGCGCCTTCGCATAAGCTGTGGCGTGCACCCCTCCCCGCACCAGCAAATAGCCAATCATCTCACGGGCGACCGGATTGCTGGTCATCTCATACACGCGAATCTTATGTAAGCGCGCCCCGCACTCCAAAAAGAAGTTGTGGAGCAGGTCCAACACCAAATCACCACTGTTGAATACATAGTCCCCCTGCCACGGGGCATTCATAGAATTGGCCACCAACGCTCCCTGACCCGTTACGATAAAATGATGCGTGTTACGGGCCTTAAGCCCTGGAGCCAACGGCGTCTGATTGGGTTGCTCT
>JALSJJ010000149.1 GCA_026989375.1 Rhodothermus sp. | reverse complement strand
TGGATTGTGTTCGGGCCGGCCAGGCGCGCCCGTCCTTCCCGAAAGACGATCTGCTCGCCGTCGATCAGGTCCAGGTATTTGTGCTGGCGCAGCTCGTCGGTAAGTGCCCGCACCTGTCCGATCAGCACTCCGAAGTCCACCACCTGGCTGGTCGCGCGAATTCCAGCAAACGAATGATGCGCCGCCCGGTAATGGGCTTCGGCCGCCCGAATGAGCGCTTTCGATGGCACGCATCCGACGTTCACACAGGTGCCTCCGGGCGGCAGCCCCTCGTTGACGATCAGACTCCGGAAGCCCAGTTCACGCGCCCGCAACGCGGCTGCAAACGCTGCCGAGCCGCCTCCGATGATCAGCAGATCGTAATCCACCTGATCCGAAACGCGCTCAGGCGGTGCCTCTCCACCAATCTCGCGCACCACTTCCCACCGCTCCAGCCGATACCCGTGGCCCGCCTGGGCCACGGCCCTCGCCAGCGCGTCAGCGTCAACGGTATCCCCTTCCCAGGTCACCACCGCGCGACCGCGCTGCCAATCGGGCACCTGCACACGGGCAACCCCGGGCACCCGGGCCAGCACACGCTCAATCGTACGCGCGCAGTGCGCACAGGTCATGCCGCTGATGCGTAGTTCAAGAATTTTCTTCATGACGACGGCTCCGTTTTTAGACTGGCCTCAAATCCAGCGCTGCGAACGGCCTCGATGAGCTGCGCCACCGACACCTTCTCCGGGTTGAAGCGCACGCGTGCCTCCGGCGGCTCCAGCGTCACGATGGCGTCCTGCACTCCTTCAAGGCGCTGCAACGCATAAACCACCGCCTGGCTACAGGCCTCACAGGTCATCCCCTGTACCTCCAGCGTCACTTCCTGGGTCGCCACATTGACGACCTCATTACTCATCGTTGCTGCATGCGAGCGTCCGATAAATTCGGGCGCAGCCAACAACCCCAGCACCTGCACCGTCCCCACTCCTAAAAGGAGCCGGCGCGTCTTTAGCGAAGGTCCCGTCTCGCATGCACAGTCGGGATCCTGGCGCGGTCGCACTTCCCGATACCAGGCAAAAGCCAACGCGCCCAGGGCCAGCGCAATAAAAAGCGGCCGATAAGGCTCCAGCGCCGAAAGCTGCCCTACCCAGGCACCGCCGACCCCCACGGCCACGGCAGCCAGGGGCCCCACGCAACAAATGGAAGCCAACACGCCCGCTCCTACAGCCGCGAAAAGACTGGATCGGGCAATCCCATCGGAACGTGTAGCTTTGTTGTCACGCATGACCTACCTCCTTCTCATTTAGCTGTAACCGGATGCGGTCCACTTCGAGCTCGTCAAACAAGCGAAGCAGCAAACGGGCAAACGGATTCGCCCGGCAGACCCGGTAGTAGATCGTCTGCGCTTCCCGCCGCGCTTCGACCAGCGCCTTCTCCCGCAGGATTTTCAGATGCCGTGATACAGCCGGCTGTGAAATCTCGAAAATATCGGCCAGGTCGCACACGCACAGCTCACCGGCCCGATGCAGCACGTAGAGCATCCGCAGCCGCGTCTCATTGCCGGCCGCCTGCATGAAAGCCGCCAGCGCTACCAGATGATCGTTGCGGAGCGCCTCCCCACGCAGCCATGCCAGCTTCTCCGGATCGACGGCCGCACGCACGCAGGTGCGGTCGGTTACCTCCTGTCGTCGTCGCATTATTAACAGAATGGTTAATTAACAGAATTGTTATATTATGCAACTACGACAAGCCTGTCAAGATCCCAGCGAAGCCGTGGAAAAAGCGTATGTATCAGATGTGGCTACAGCCGTTCAAATGCGCCAGTCCCCTGCGACGCATCGGTTTGGGTTGGCCCCACACAAAAAACCCCGGCATAAAGCCGGGGTTTGCGGGAGCCAACGGCCGGACTCGAACCGGCGACCTGCTCATTACGAGTGAGCCGCTCTACCAGCTGAGCTACGTTGGCGTGGCATACCTGAACAATTTAGCGAGGCATTTCACGCGCAGTCAAGTGTCAGGATCCCGTGCCGCGGCCGCCGGCGCCGACCTTAACATTTCTTCAAGCAGCACGATCGCGTGGCCGGCGAGGCCGATTGAGCAATCAGGCCGCGACGAGGGTTTTCTCATGAAGGCCCCCTCCCCTCCGGGGAGGGGGTCAGGGGGAGGGGCCAACCAGCCTGCCACGCCAACCTGGCCGCTGAGCGCTCTCTGACTGCAACGCTGCCTTCCACCCTCACCCCCTCAGCCCTCCGGGCTGCTCCCCCTACAAGGGGGAGTGGGTTCTTTCTGGC
>JALSJJ010000148.1 GCA_026989375.1 Rhodothermus sp. | reverse complement strand
TGGCACGCCTGCGAACCGCTCCACCAGCCGCTATCGCCATCAGTCTGGCTGATAAGCTGCATAACCTGTGGACGATCAACCAGAGCCTGCAGGCCGGCGTTGATGTGTTTGCAGAGGGACCCGGCCGGCGTGCGCTCAGCGCTGGCCCCCGAGCCCAACTGCGCTTTCATCGCGCCCTGCTGACGCTGGCCACGCAACATCAGGAGCCCCGTCTTGAGCCGCTACGCACGCGTCTAAGCCAAGAAATTGAGCGTTTTGCCCGGTGGGTCAACGACAGACCTGCAGAAAATTAACAACGTTGTTAAAAATAACTGGAAACGCTTTCGGTGTGAAGAGGATCAAGCGGATCGTCCGTATGTCGAACCAGACCGGAAGCGGCCATGCGTACTCGTTGGTCAGGAGCTATTCTGCTGCTTATACTCGTGCTCACACGAGCGCACATGCTGCAGGCCCAGCCGGACCCGCTGGTTGGATTTGCTTCCGGATGGGTGCAGGCTACGTTCGTCGGTGAAGACCTGGGCAGTGCCGCCTATCGGCCCGGATTTACGGCGGGCGCCTTTCTGCGCTATCCGCTGAACGACTTGCTGGCGCTTCAACCGGAGCTCTGGTATGAAGTAAAGGGAGGTAAGCAGGTGCAAGGGGCCCCGTTTGCCCCAGACGATGCGCGCGTGCGCATCAGCTATACGAGCCTGTCCCTGCTGATGCGTGTCGCCGTACCGCCTGGTAACGGTATCCTGCGCTTCATGGCAGGTCCCCAGTTCTCCGTTCGACTCAATACCGAGATCAACGAGCAGGACGCTGACGCGATGCTTCAGGCCTTCGATCTGGGCGGGGTAGGGGGCATAGAGCTGGGACTGCCGGTGCAACGCGGATTGATGCGGGAGGTGTTTCTTGCCGGACGTTACTACCTGGGCCTTACGAAAATCGACCGCAGTGGCCCCCGGACGGATGATGTGAAAAATCGAAACTTCTCCCTTATACTGGGGGTAGCTTTTCGGTAATCGATCGGCCACTTCCGAGACAACCCCACAGGCCCCGAAAGGGGCCTTTTGTACAAATAAACAATCGCTCGATTCGTAGCGTATATTGCCCCTGCTTCTGACAAAACACGGCGCAGATAGAACAGGGCTATGGCCGGATACCCTTTTAAGGAGATCGAAAAGAAGTGGCAGCGTTACTGGGACGAGCACAAGACGTTTCGGACTGCTGGCCCCGGAGAGCCCGGCTTTGACCCCACGCGGCCCAAGTACTATGTGCTTGATATGTTTCCCTATCCCAGCGGGGCCGGACTGCACGTAGGACATCCCGAAGGCTACACGGCCACCGACATTATGGCCCGCTACCGGCGCATGAAAGGCTACCACGTACTCCATCCAATGGGATGGGATGCCTTCGGGCTACCTGCAGAGCAATATGCGATCGAGACGAACACGCATCCGCGCCTTACGACCGAGCGCAATATTGCGCGTTTCCGGGCACAGCTAAAAAGCCTGGGCTTCTCGTACGACTGGGATCGCGAGATTGACACAACGGATCCCCGCTACTACAAGTGGACGCAATGGATCTTTCTGCAGCTCTATAAGAAAGGGCTGGCCTATGAGGCCGAAGTCCCTGTCAACTGGTGCCCGGCGCTTGGAACCGTGCTGGCCAACGAAGAAGTGATCGACGGCAAGTCGGAGCGGGGAGGCTATCCAGTGTATCGCCGCCCCATGCGCCAGTGGATGCTGCGCATTACAGCCTACGCCGATCGATTGCTTGAGGACCTGGAGCTGCTCGACTGGCCTGAGAGCATCAAGGAGATGCAGCGTAACTGGATTGGTCGGTCGGAGGGGGCCGAAATCGAATTTCCGGTGGTGGGGCTGGATGCCCGTATCCGGGTCTTTACAACGCGGCCTGATACGCTTTTTGGGGCTACCTACATGGTGCTGGCACCCGAGCATCCCCTGGTGGATCAGCTCACCCCCGAAACTCATCGCACCGAGGTGGAAGCTTATCGGCAGCAGGCGCAGCAGAAGTCCGACCTGGAGCGTACCGAGCTGGCCCGCGAAAAGACCGGTGTGTTTACCGGCGGCTATGCCATCAATCCGGCCACCGGCCAGCAGATTCCTATCTGGATTGCCGATTACGTGCTCGGACACTACGGGACGGGCGCCATTATGGCCGTGCCCGGCCACGATCAGCGCGACTGGGAGTTCGCCCGCAAGTACAACCTGCCTATCGTAGAAGTGGTGCAGGGCGGTAATCTGGAGGAAGGGGCTTATGAAGGCGATGGCCCACATGTTAACTCGGCCAACGATGAGGTGTCGCTGAACGGCCTGTATAACGAAGAGGCCAAGCGCGTGATCGTGGCGTGGCTTGAGCGTAAAGGCCTGGGGAAACGTTCGGTGCAGTACCGGCTGCGCGACTGGCTTTTCAGCCGCCAGCGTTACTGGGGCGAGCCCTTCCCGATCGTGCACGAAGTGGATGAAGAGGGACGTCGTACCGGCCGCACCTATCCGCTTGACGAATCGGAGTTGCCGGTCGAGCTGCCCGATCTGGAAGACTTTCGTCCCCAACCGGTGTCTGATCCAGAAGCCGAACCGCAACCGCCCCTTGCCCGCGCCGTTGACTGGGTGCGCGTCAAAGGCTGGGTGACTCCTGAAGGGAGCGTCCGATTGCTCAAACCCGGTGTAGAGCCACCGCCCGGCGTCGAGATCAAAAACTTTCACCGCGAAACGAACACCATGCCGCAATGGGCGGGCTCCTGCTGGTACTATCTGCGCTACATCGATCCGCACAACGACGAGCGCTTCGTCGATCCGGAAAAGGAGCGGTACTGGATGCCCGTCGATCTCTACGTGGGCGGTGCCGAGCATGCTGTACTGCATCTGCTATATGCCCGGTTCTGGCACAAAGTGCTCTACGACTTGGGGCTGGTCTCCACGCCTGAGCCCTTCATGAAACTGGTCAACCAGGGGCTGATTCTGGGCGAGATGGAGTATACGGCCTTTCGGAATGCGGAAGGCCACTGGGTGTCGGCCGAGCACGTGGACGATGGTGTCGACGTGCGCACCGGCGCAAAGCTGGAGGCCATTAAGCTGAAAGAGGACGAGGTTGAAAAACGAGGGGACTTCTTTGTGCTCAAAGCCCATCCGGAAATTCGCGTGGAAGCCCGCGCCTACAAAATGAGCAAAAGTCGGGGGAATGTGGTCAATCCCGACGAAGTCGTCGAGCAATACGGTGCCGACTCCCTTCGGCTTTACGAAATGTTTATGGGGCCGCTGGAGCAGGTTAAGCCGTGGAGTACCCGGGGGGTGGAGGGGGTTCACCGCTTTCTGAACCGGGTCTGGCGGCTTTACATCAACAACGAGGATGGCTCACTGCGCGTAGTCGATGCCGAACCTACGCGCGCGCAGCTCCGCGTATTGCATCAGACGCTCCGCCGGGTGACGGACGATATCGAATCCATGCGCTTCAACACGGCTATCGCCGCGATGATGGAGTTCGTCAACGAAGCAAACCGGTGGGACACGTTCCCCCGCGCTATCGCCGAGCCGTTCGTGCTTATGCTCAGTCCCTTTGCACCGCATATTGCTGAAGAGCTCTGGGAGCGTCTGGGCCACACCCGGTCGCTGGCCTATGAGCCTTGGCCAGAGGTCAACGAGGCCTATCTGAAGGTAGAAGAGGTGGAGATTGCTGTGCAGGTGAACGGCAAGGTGCGAGCGACTGTGCGCATTCCAGCCGAGGCTGACCAGGAAACGGCCCTGGCGATCGCGCGTCAGCACGCAAACGTGGCCCGTTATATTGACGGCAAAACGATCCGGCGCGCCATTTATGTGCCGGGTCGCATCATCAACTTTGTGGTAAGCTAATTGGCCAGGAACGCTTATGGAAGATCGGCGCGTAGTGCTCATCGAAGATCCGGAGCGCGGCCGGCCCCTCGACGTCCTGGCGCTGGCAGCCCATCCTGACGACGTGGAACTGTGTGCAGGTGGTACGTTGTGCTTGCTGGTGCGGCAGGGCTATCGGGTGGGTATTGTGGATTTTACGCGGGGCGAACTGGGCTCGCGCGGCACACCGGAGGGTCGTCTGCAGGAGGCTTTCGAGGCTGGCCGTATCATCGGGCTGGCTGCACGCGAAAACCTGGGACTACCCGATGGACGCCTGGAAGACTCCTGGGAGCAACGACTGGCCGTTGTGCAGGCTGTGCGGCGCTATCGGCCCCATATCGTGCTCATTAATGCACCGGCATGCCGCCATCCTGATCATGGCGCTGCGGCCCGTCTGGCGGCTTCGGCGCTATTCCTGGCCGGACTACGGCGCGTTGAGACCTTCGAGCCCGACGGGACACCCCAGGAACCCTGGCGCCCCCACCATGTGCTCCACTATATGCAGGCCGTACCCTTTGAGCCTACCCTGGTCGTCGATGTTACCGAGGTATGGCCACAACGCCTTGAGGCACTCCGCGCCTTCCGCTCTCAGTTTTACCATCCAGAGTATGAGGCAGGCGAAGAGGAGCCGGAAACGTTCGTATCGAACCCGGCTTTTCTCCAGTGGATTGAGGCACGTGCCCGCACCTACGGCCATCAGATCGGGGCCACCTACGGTGAGCCGTTTCTCTACCGGCACGGACCCGTAGGCGTCACCGATCTGATGGCTGTGCTTCGACATGAGAAACCCTACCGATAGCCGATAGTCGGCGGTTTCTACAATGAAATATCCGTGAGGGGGGAGACGAAACCGCGACGTGAAGGTTTGCTCCATACCTACCGGTACGATCCCGCTTGATTGACACTGGGCTGGTAGGCTGCCTATATTGACTTGCCGCAGAAACGCTTTGGAGAAGAACGAACGCTGCTATACCCATGGCTGATACGAGCGATTTCCGAAACGGGCTGGTGCTCGTCTGGAAAGGCGATCTGTGGCAGATCGTGGAGTTTCTACACGTTAAACCTGGTAAGGGAGGAGCCTTCGTGCGCACGAAGCTGAAAAATGTGCGTACGGGGCAGGTTGTAGACAATACCTTCCGCGCAGGTGAGCGCGTTGAAACAGCCCGGATTGAGCGCCGGCCTCACCAGTTTCTTTATGAGGACGAACTGGGCATGCACTTCATGAACCTGGAGACCTATGAACAGATAACGATTCAGCCCGAGCTGGTCCCCCGACGTGCGTTTCTGAAGGAGGGGGGAGAGGCCGACGTGCTGGTGCATGCCGAGACGGAAACGCCCGTTACCGTCGAAATTCCCAAACATGTAGAGCTGCGTGTGGTCGAAACCGAACCCGGTGTTCGTGGAGACACGGCCACAGGCGGTTCGAAGCCGGCCAAACTGGAAAGTGGCGCAGTCATCCAGGTCCCGCTTTTCATCAATGAAGGCGACGTGGTACGCGTGAACACCGAAACGGGCGCGTACATCACGCGCGTGGCCACGGCCGAGGCCGGCTGATCCTCCCCTGAACCATCCTCAGCCCTACCATGGATCTGGAACGCATTCGCGAATTGCTGAAAATTGTCGCTGAAAGCAGTGTGGCGGAGGTGGAAATTGAGGAAGACGACTTCAAGCTGGTCATTCGCAAAAGTGCGCCGACCATCGTGATGCAACCGGCGGCCATGCCGGCCTATGCGATGCCGTATAGTGCACCCCAACCCATGCCAGCGCCAGCTCCCGTGGTGCAGCCGGTAACTGCGCCGGCCGAGACCAGTGCCAACCCGGCACCCTCCGCCAAAGCGCCGGCTGTGCAGGCCGAGCAGCGTGCTGATGGAACCACAACCGCCACCAGTACGCAAGAGAAAACCTGGGTGGTGCGGGCGCCGATCGTGGGCACCTTTTATCGAGCGCCGGCTCCTGATGCGGATCCGTTCGTGGAGGTGGGCGACCGGGTCAAACCCGGCGATGTGCTCTGCATCATTGAGGCGATGAAGCTCATGAACGAGATCGAAAGTGAAGTGGCCGGCGTGGTCAAAGAGATTCTGGTCGAGAACGCCCAACCGGTTGAGTACGACCAGCCACTCTTCGTCATCGCCCTCGACTGAGCAGCCGTGATTCGCAAGGTTCTGATTGCCAACCGGGGAGAGATTGCCCTGCGGGTGATTCGCACCTGCCGTGAACTGGGCATCAAGACGGTCGTGATCTATTCGACAGCCGACCGCGACTCGCTCCCCGTGCGCTTCGCAGACGAGGCCGTCTGCATCGGCCCGCCCCCTTCTTCAGAAAGCTACCTGCGCATCGACCGCATCATTGCGGCCGCCGAGGTCACCGGGGCCGACGCCATCCATCCCGGTTATGGTTTCCTTTCAGAGAATGCTGACTTCAGCGCCATCTGTGCCGATCATGGCCTGAAGTTTATCGGGCCTTCGCCGGAAGCCATTCGCCTGATGGGCGACAAAAGTCTGGCAAAGGAAACCATGCGTAAAGCTGGCGTGCCCGTCGTGCCCGGATCGGATGGCGTGATTGAGAACGTGAAACAGGGGCTGAAAGTGGCGGCAGAGATTGGTTATCCGGTGATGCTCAAGGCGGCGGCAGGAGGGGGCGGACGCGGAATGCGGGTGGTGCAGCGTGAAGAAGACTTCGAGCGCCAGTTTAATGCGGCGCGTAGCGAGGCCGAGGCGGCTTTTGGAAGACCCGACGTTTACCTGGAAAAGTTTATCGTCCAGCCCCGCCACATAGAGATCCAGGTGCTGGGCGATGGGAAAGGCAACGTGATTCATCTGGGCGAACGAGAGTGCTCCATCCAGCGACGCCATCAAAAGCTGCTGGAAGAGGCGCCCTCGCCCATTGTGGACGAAGACCTGCGGCGGCGTATGGGGGAGGCAGCCGTCCGGGGTGCTCAGGCTGTCAACTACGAAGGAGCCGGCACTATCGAGTTTCTGGTCGATGCCGACCGTAACTTCTACTTCATGGAGATGAATACGCGGATTCAGGTCGAGCATCCCGTAACCGAAGAGGTGACCGGCTTCGACCTGATTGAGCAGCAGCTGCGCATTGCGATGGGCGAGCCGTTGCCCCCTCAGGAAGCCGTCCAAATCGAAGGGCATGCCATCGAGTGTCGGATCAACGCAGAAGATCCATTTAAAAACTTCAGCCCTTCCCCGGGAAAGATCACCGTGTTTCATCCGCCCGGAGGCCCCGGCGTGCGACTCGACACGCATGTGTATGCCGGCTATGTGATCCCTCCCTACTATGATTCGATGATTGCCAAGCTGATCGTGCGGGCACCCACACGTCAGCAGGCCATCCGTCGTATGCTACGGGCTCTGGAGGAGTTTGTCATTGAAGGGGTGCGCACGACCATTCCGTTCCATCGCCGGCTGCTGGAGCACCCGGATTTTCAGGCCGGACGGTTCGACACACGGTTTCTGGAATCGTTTCGGCTGGAACCTGAGCCGGCTTCCTGACAGGCCTGAGATAGTTTCCTAAAAAACAAACAGATGGCGTTATGGAGTTTCCCCGTGAGCTGCGTTATACCCGAGAACATGAATGGCTGCGGCTGGAAGCCGATGGAAAGGAGGCCACGGTCGGCATTACGGACTTTGCCCAGCGAGAACTGGGCGACATCGTTTACGTTGAGCTGCAGCCTATCGGAACCGAGCTGGCAAAAGATGAAGTCTTTGGTACGGTTGAAGCGGTCAAGACGGTATCGGATCTATACATGCCGGTTTCCGGGACCATCATTGCCGTCAACGAAGCACTCCAGGATCATCCAGAAAGGGTCAACCAGTCGCCTTACGGGGAGGGATGGATGATCCGTATCGCCCTAAAAGATCCTTCCGAGCTGGAGTCTCTCCTGACGGCGGAAGACTACGCGGCTATGGTGGGGTAAGCGAACGGAGGGGAACAGGCGAACAATGCATGAGAAGATCGTCATTCTGGATTTTGGCTCACAGTACACCCAGTTGATCGCGCGGCGCGTGCGCGAGGCCGGGGTCTACTCGGAGATCTATCCCTGCACGCTTTCGCCGGAAGAAGTGGCGGCCCTGCATCCGAAGGGGTTGATCCTCTCCGGTGGCCCCTGCTCGGTGTACGATCCCGGAGCGCCGCAGCTACCCCGCGAGATGCTGGAACTGCGCCGGGACGATGGTTCGCCATTGCCCGTACTGGGCATCTGTTACGGACTGCAGGCTATGGCCCAGACACTGGGCGGGGCGGTTGAGCGGGCCGAACGGCGAGAGTTTGGCCGGGCCCACCTCCAGATTGACGACGATACGGACCTGTTCGCCGGGATTCCTTCCGGAACCACGGTCTGGATGAGCCATGGCGATCACCTGACCCGCCTGCCTGAGGGGTTCGAGGTCATCGCCCATACAGAGAACGCACCGATTGCGGCCGTACGCGCCATCGGGCGTCCCCTCTACGGCGTGCAGTTTCATCCGGAAGTGGTCCATACCGACTACGGCCGCCAGATCCTGCAGAACTTTGCGCTGAAGATCTGTGGGTGTCGGGGAGACTGGACGCCGGCCTCCTTCATCGAAGAGAAAATCGCGGAGGTGCGGGCGCGTGTGGGCGACGAGCATGTGATTCTCGGGCTTTCAGGCGGGGTCGATTCGTCGGTAGCGGCCGTGCTGCTGCACCGGGCACTGGGCCAGCAGCTCACCTGCATCTTTGTGGACAACGGGCTGCTCCGGAAAGGGGAGGCCGAACAGGTCGTCGCCACCTTCCGGGATCACTTTCACCTCCGGCTCAAGGTGGTCGATGCGGGCGCACTGTTTCTGTCGCGCCTGGAAGGGGTGGTCGATCCGGAGCAGAAACGCAAAATTATCGGGGCGACCTTCATTGAGGTCTTCGAACAGGCTACCGAAGAGCTGACCCGTGAGCTGGGCCGTCGGCCGCGCTTTCTGGCGCAGGGTACGCTTTATCCGGATGTCATTGAAAGCGTCTCGTTTCGTGGGCCTTCGGCCACCATTAAAACGCATCACAATGTAGGTGGCCTGCCTGAACAGCTCCATTTCGAAATCATCGAACCCTTTCGCGAGCTGTTCAAAGATGAAGTGCGGGTGATTGGTCGTTTACTTCAGGTTCCTGAGGTGATCCTGCATCGTCATCCGTTTCCGGGACCGGGGCTGGCCGTTCGAGTCATTGGCCCGGTAACAAAAGAGCGGCTGGATCTGTTGCGCGAGGCGGATGCCATTTTCATTGAAGAGCTGCAGCGGCATGGCCTGTACGACCAGGTGTGGCAGGCGTTTGCCGTGTTGCTGCCGGTACAGACCGTGGGCGTGATGGGCGATGAACGCACTTATGAATACGTGTGTGCCCTGCGGGCCGTTACCAGCGTGGACGGAATGACGGCCGACTGGGCCCGCCTGCCCCATGAGTTTCTGGCCCACGTGTCCAATCGGATTGTGAATGAGGTACGGGGCATCAACCGGGCGGTTTACGACATCAGTTCCAAGCCACCGGCAACGATCGAGTGGGAATGAGACGGCATGTGGTACAGACGCTTCTGGTAGGATTGCTGCTGGGATTTCAGAGCGCCGGAGGCTGGGCTCAGCCTTTTGAGATTCCGCGTATTGAGGCGGCTGAAACCGAATTTGCGCAGGCGCTGCAAGCTTTTGAGCGAGGCGACTACGGATTGGCCTATCGACAGTTTCGGCGGGTAATTGATGCGTACCCTCCGCACCGTCGGACGACGGCCGCCTGGATTATGGCGGCTAAAGCGCTTTATCGCATGGGCGAGTACGCCCATGTGATCACGTGGGTGGAGGCGTTTGTCAGTCGGTATCCGACTAGTCGGTATCAGCGTGAGGCGACGCAGCTTCGAAGCCTGGCCGAAGTTGCGCTGCGTCGGCGTCAACAGCAGGCACGCCTGATCACGCTGGGCATTCTGTTGCCCCTGGATGCCGAGAACGCGCCGCTGACGCAGGCACTGGTTGATGGCATCCGGCTGGCCGTCGAAGCACACAATGCCGAGAGTCTGGCCGTGCCGGTTCGTATGGTCTTTCGGGATGCCGGAACGGATTCGGTGCAGGTGCAGGCTGCCCTGCGGTCGCTGATCGATGAGCAACAGGTCGATCTGGTCATTGGGCCGCTCTATAGTGAACAGGCACGGGCTGCGGCTGAGGTGGCTGAGCAACGCGGCGTAGTGCTGATAGCACCGCTGGCAACTGACGAAGCCGTCTCTAAGGGGCGACGTTTTGTGTTTCAGGCCAATCCTACCCTTGCAGTACGGGGGCGACTGATGGCGCGTATGGCTGTCTACGGACTGCGTCTGGACAGCATTGGGGTGGTAGCGCAACGGGGGAATCCGACCGCCGAGCGTATGGCCGAGGCGTTTCGGGCTGAAGCACTTCGTCTGGGTGCAGTGGTTCCCTTCTACAAACTGCTTGCTGAAGCACAGGCATGGGGCCAGCTTGTCCAGCATATTGGACGCGATACGTTGGCACAGGCACGGGCACTCTACCTGCCACTTGCAGGAGGGAATGCACCGGTGTTGGCCCGAGCAGCGTTGAGCAGCCTGGACCGTTCTGGACTGGCGCCACGGGTGCTCGGGAATGCAGCCTGGAGGGAAATGCGGGCGGCGCTACAGGCCAGCCGATACCTGTTGACCTTCAGCAATGACTTTTATGTCGATACCAGCCGAGCCGAGGTGCAGGATTTTATTCAGCGCTATCAAGCGCTGGGACGTATGGGGCAGCCCGACCGGCTGGTTTATACCGGCTACGATGTTACACGCTTTCTGCTGGCGCAACTGTCGGACCGGTCCGCGCTGGCCGAACTGGCTGACCGTATCCGAAGGGCCCCCTTTTATCAGGGACTGGGGGTTCGGATACACTTCGACGGTGGTCAGGTCAATCAAGCGCTTTACTATCACCGCTATCGCGATGGCCGCCTTGAGCTGCTGCGGTAGCAGCGGAACAGGGGCCGAGACGTTTCGTACCAGTCGCGGCATTTAAAAACAGGTGCTTATGCTGAAGGGGATTCGACAGATCAGAGGTGCATGGCTGCTGATCGCAGGCCTGCTGCTGGCCGGATGTGCCGGTAGTGGCCGGTTGCGGCATGCCTCGCCGCAGGAAGCCTTCGAACGCGCAATGGCGCTGTACAACCAGGGGAAATACGAGCGCGCTATCGAATACTTCAAAGCAGTCTTTTCCTATGGCCGTGCCCATGAATGGGCGGCCGACGCACAGTTCTACCTGGCACGTGCTTACTATCAAAACGGAGAATACCTGCTGGCCGCCAGCGAATACGAGCGCTTTATTCAGATCTATCAGATCGACCCACGTGTCCCGCAGGCTGAGTACGAACGGGCCCTGTGCTACTACAAGCTCTCACCCCCCTACGAGTTTGACCAGACCGATACCCGCAAAGCGATAGAGGCTTTTCAACTGTTTATCGATCGTTATCCCAATCACGAACTGGTCGACGAGGCAACGCAGCGGATTCGAGAGCTGCGCGCCAAACTGGCTCGTAAGCAATACGAAGCAGCACGCCTCTATGAGCGGCGTGAGCTGTACGAGGCTGCAGCCGTTACCTATGAGGCGGTCTTTGATACCTATCCGGATACACCATGGGCCGACGACGCGCTGGTCGGCGCCATACGGGCTTATATCGCCTTTGCGGATCAGAGCGTACGTACACGGCAACCCGAACGCTACCGCCAGGCGATCAAACTCTATGAGCGTATGCTTCAGATCTTCCCGGACAGCCCCCTGCTGCGAACAGCCGAAGCGCTTTATACCCGGGCCCGACAGCGGCTGGAACAGCTAAAAAACGACGCTTCGCTGGCACAGGGGCAGGTTCAGCACTGAAACATGGCACGACGACGCGTTGGCCTCTTTGGCGGTTCCTTTAACCCACCCCACCTGGCTCATCTGATTGTAGCCGAACAGGTATGCGAGCAAGCCCGGCTGGATCTGGTTCTGTGGATCCCCTGCCATATCCCCCCTCATAAAGACGAACAGGAGCTGGCCGCTCCCCATCACCGGCTGACCATGGTACAACTGGCCATCGAAGGCAATCCGTGCTTTGCAGTCTCCGATGTGGAGATTCGACGCGGCGGGCGTTCATACACCATCGACACGATCCAGCAACTTCAGCAACAACAGCCCGACTGGGAGCTGATGCTGATCCTGGGCGAAGACAGCCTGCGTACGCTACACACCTGGCGCGCGCCGGACGAAATCATTGCACGCGTACCACTGGTGGTCTATCGCCGGCCCGGTGGCCCTGACAGCCCGGTTGACCCCCGCTTCCTGGCCCGAACGACGTTTGTGGAAGCCCCCGTGCTGGCAATCTCAGCCACCGAGATCCGGCAACGCTGCCGCCAGGGCCGTTCGATTCGCTACCTGGTTCCTGAAGCTGTCCGACAATACATCCTGAAAAACCAACTCTACCAGGGGGGACTGCGCTAAAGGCGCACCTTGGATGCGCCCAAGGCGATATCAGCGGGTGAGAAGTAATCTATTACTTGCATCCGTGCGCATGAATCGTTCATAAATGAACGAGAGGGGGCGTTCGGCATGATCTGATACAGCCAGACCTTCAGAACAGGATCGTAGTATGCCGAACACTTACCCGGAGTCTCTTGAAACACTGCTACAGCGCGCGCTTGAACTTGGACTCATTGACTATTACGAACGTCGGGGCGACCGCATCTACCTGGAAGCCGCTTCCCTGCAAGTCGAGCTGACCGCCACACAAGCACGCCGGTGGATTGAAGCGATGCTGGAGAATTTTCGACGTATCCAGGGAAAAGATACCGACTGATGGAAAGCCTGTGTTTGCGAACAAACGGCAACAAATGCAGACGCAAAGCCTGCTACGGCTTTGTGTTTGAATAATGGTGAGCAAGCAAAAAACAGCGGGCAACGTTGAGGCCCAGGAGCATATAGCCCCGACAAAGCTGAAGGGCAAGCGGAGCAAAGCCGCTACGCGTCCTCAGAGCCGTGCCCTCATCATGCCAGCATAAGGCGAAGCGCTGGTTAGAGAAAAAACTCCACAAAAAAAGCCACACCTCCCCCTCGATAGGGAAAGTGCGGCTTTCAGGTTGTGGAGACAAGGGAACCAAATCTCTCGAACCTGGGTGAACATATTTCAACCTCCAAAAACGCTCATATTACCTCAAAAAGGGAATCAGGAGTAAAACTTTGTTCACCATTGTTCACGAAAGCTTCAAGTTTATTTCCGCAATACTTCCGCGTTTCAGGTTCGAGTCAAAAGTGGGGGGTTTTTGATCGAAATCTGCTTATTTGCGCGAAAAACGCAGAAGGTTCGAGAGACTGTGCATAAATTTCACAGGGTGCGATGGCGGCAAGGTTCTACGTGGAGCGGGTGGGGCCGGACGGCACGGCACCCATCCGCATGGCGTTGCTTCGGGGTGGGCGTAAGCTGACGCTGACGCTTCCGATCCGGGTGCGGCCGGCGGACTGGAATCGCCGGCGGCAGCGGCTTCGGCGTAGTGCTCCGGGCGCGACGGAGATCAACGGGGCGTTGGATCGGCTGGCTGCCCGGGCCGGGGTGTTGATGATGGAGGGAGCACCGCTGGAGCGGGTGCGGGAACAGCTTCAGCAGGAGCTGGGCCTGAAGCCCCGTGAGCACCGCCTGCTGGACCTGTTCGACGAGTGGCTACGCGTCAAACGGTTGACGCTCAAGCCCTCTTCGCTGCAGGTGCTGGGGCGGGTGCGCAAACATCTGGAAGGCTTTGCCGGGAATGTGTTGCTGGAGAGAATCGACCGCACGTTCCTGGAGCGTTTCCAGGCCTATCTGACCACGGAGAAGGGCCATTCCCCGGCCACAGCCAACCGCCTGGCGCATTATGCCCGCAGTTTCTTCCTGTGGCTGGAGGAGCGCGAGCTGATCGAAAAAGCCCCGCGCCGCCTCACGCTTCCGGAGCCGAAGCGGGAGGTGGTGTTTCTGACGCCGGCGGAGCTGGAGGCCCTGGCGAAGGTGGGGCTGGCCGATCTGCCCCCGGGTTACGAAAAGGCCCGCACGATCTTCCTGCTGGCCTGCCTTACGGGCTTGCGCATTTCCGACCTCAGGACCGGTATGCGGCCCGAGGCCTGGAAAACAATCGACCTGGAGCGGGGCATCTGGATGCTCCGGGAGCGCAAGACGAACGTGTTCCGGCGCGTGCCGCTGGTTGAGCCGGCCCGGCGTCTGCTGCGCCGGCGCCTGGAGGAGGGCGCACCGACCCCCGTCCCCCGCCTCTCCGACCAGAAGGCCAACGTCTATCTGAAGGAGATCGCCCGACGGGCCGGCATCACGGCCCCGGTGCGGGTGGGGGATCGGGAGCTGCCCAAGTGGCAGTTGCTTTCGCTCCACGGCGGCCGCCGCACCTTCATCACGCTGGTGGCCCATGCCGCCGGCACCGCCCCGTTGCTGGGGCTGACGCACGCGGATCTGGAATCCCTGCAGCAGTATCTGGGCGCCTGGGACGAATCCCGGCGTCGTGCACTGGAAACCGCCTTCAAAACGATCGACCTGCCATGAGCTTCTGGAACAGACCGCTGACGCTGTGGGCCGACGATCTTACGCCCGACCGTCTCCCCCACCACATCCGCACCTTCCCCCTCACGGAAAAAGCCCGGCAGGTGGGGGTGGAGGTGTGGGGGGTGGTGCGGGATGCGAAAGGCCGTCCCCTGCTGCAGATCCTGGCGGCAGGCTTCCGGGAAGACCGGCCCGGCTACGGGGAGCTGGTGATGCTCTACCCGGTCGAGCTGGCCATAAGCTTCCCGGTAGCTTATCCCGACGAACTGGAACGAATCGTCGGGCGTCAGCAGAAAGCCGGACTGGCTTCACTCAAAGCGCTTCAGGGAGAAGTGGCGGCGGCGCTGGTGCGCTGGCTGCAGGAGCTGGCTATCTGTCCGCTCCTGTTCCACGTGTGGCGGGCCTTCCCGGAGCTGAAGCTGCCGACGCTGGACCTGGAGGCCGCCCGCCAGCCCCTTCCTTTCAACCAGAGGCGCCCATTGCTCCGCCTCCGCCCTGTTCATTTCGACGCCACCGGGTTGCGCCCTGAAAACCAGACCCCCTCCACCCCGGACGACGAGAAGCTGCCGATGGTGCCGGATGGGCACCAGCTCCAGGAGGCGTTGATGGCAGCGTACAATGTGGTGGTGTTGCTGCGGTACTGGCGCAGGATAGGGCAGGCCATCCGCACGGCCGCCTTCGGCCGCCACCAGGCGCTGGCCGAGCCGATGCGCGGCCGCCCACCCCTCACGACGGAAGACCTTCGTCAGACCCTGGAGCTGGCCATCGAAGCCCTTCAGGACGATCCCTCTCTTTCTGTAAGAAAGCTGCACGAACAGGTGGCCTTCCGGATCCGGCAGCGCCACGTGTTTCCCATCGACGCCGAAGGTGTG
>JALSJJ010000147.1 GCA_026989375.1 Rhodothermus sp. | reverse complement strand
CGACCGGCAACTACCCGTATCCCAATCCGCTGCCCCCACCGAAAGTACGCCGCCGGGAAGGGGCCGACCGGCAGATGACCACGGTGTTCGGTAAAGTGCGCTATGAGAGCACCTGGCAGCTCGAAGGAACGCTGTGGTTCGTCGCCGCCCAACGGAGCCTGCCCGGCCCGGGCAACGCCCCGCCGGTCGATGCGCACCAGACCGACCGTCAGCAGCGCGTGCTCCTGCTGGCCGAATGGCCACTGCCGGCTGGACGCCTTACGGTGCGCAGCAGCTACCAGCATGCGCTGCTGGCTTACGTCAACCGCTTTGCCGGTGAAGCCGACACCACGCGCACGCGCGGTCTGGCGCTGGAGGCAACGCTCGATCGTGCGCTGCATGCCCGCTGGGCGCTGACCGCACAGGTCGAAGCCCGATGGGAACAGGCAGCACTACGGGGCGGCGTCGATCAGCGGGCAACTGCGCTGGCGCTTCATCTGGCCGGGCGCCAGGGACGGCTGCGACTCTATCCGGCCCTTCGGTTGGATCTGTATGCAACGGCCGGGCACGCCCTCTGGGCCTTTAGCCCGCAGCTTGGTCTGAACCTGGCGCTGCGCGAAGGCATGCTCCATGTGAAAGGAGCCCTTGGTCGGGCTTTTCGAGCTCCTACGCTGGGTGAGCGCTTCTTTCGGCCCGGCGGCAACCCCGACCTGAAGCCCGAACGCGGCTGGAATACCGAGGCGGGCCTGTATGCGCGTCTGCGACCCTTCACGCTGGAGCTGACGGCCTTTCGGACTATCCTGAGGGAGCAGATCGTCTGGTACCCCGGTTTCGTAGCGCCCGGAGTACAGCTCTGGCGCCCGATCAATGTCGGGCGCGTCCGCACACGCGGTCTGGAAGCTTCGCTGCGGACCTACGTGCCCTTTACCGCATCTTTCCGCCTGCAGGGCGGGCTTTTCTACACGCTGACCCGAGCCGAAGACCGCTCAAATCCTGCCACCCGAGCCTACGGACACCAGCTTCGCTACGTGCCCCTGCAGCAGCTCAAGGCCTTTATCGATGTGCAGGTCGGACCTGTAGGCCTGAGCCTGAACGCGCGCCATACCGGCCGTCGCTACCTTACCAGCGACGAATCCCAGGCCCTGGCGCCTTTCACCGTGCTTGATGCCCATCTGCGTCTGACCCCGCAGATAGCCCGTATCCGGTGGTCCTTCAGCCTGACTGCCGAAAATCTGACCAACACCGCCTACGAAGTTGTGCGCTTTTATCCCATGCCGCCGCGCCACGTGCGCGCGCAGCTTCGTCTGGAATTTCTTCCGTGAACCCTAAACCCGAGAAGAACGAACCATGCGACGCCTGATTCTACTGATAACATTACCTCTGCTTGTACTGAGCGGCTGCGATCTGCTGGGCCCTGACAAGGAAACAAAGCGTCTGGTAACGACCGGCGTGCTGGTGGGCAACGGCGGTAACTTCAGCGACCAGAATGGTTCGCTGACCTTCTATGATCCGGCCTCTGGCCAGACGTCGACGCTGACTCTGAACGCCTTTGTCCAGAGCCTCACGCTACATCAGGGCCGTGCCTATGTGATGCTCAATACGTTCAGCATTGGGCACGTTGCCGTGGTCGATGTGGCCACGCAACAGCTTGTAGGGCGCATCGACGGCCTGCCTGTTCCGCGGTACATGGCGTTTTCCAGTGATCAGAAAGCCTATGTGACCAACATGGTCTTCGGGGGCAATGGGCTGGTCTTTGCCGTCGATCCGGCTGCCCGGACTATCGTGGCCGATTCGATCGAAGTCGAGCCCTATCCCGAAGGTATTGTTGCCTATAAGGGACGTGTGTATGTGGCCAATTATGGCGCACTGGGCGCAGGACGGACGATCTCGGTGCTTGATGCGGCGAGCGATCAGGTAATCGGCACACTGGAACCCGGCTGCGATGGCCCCAAAGCTGTGTTCATTGACGAAGAAGAGGAGCTGGTGGTCGTTTGTCAGGGCAAAACGGTCTACAATGAAGATTACACCGAAGTCATTGAGCGAACCAATGGCCAGGTGGTCTTCATGAACCGGACGACCGGCGCCGTGGTGGCTCGGATCACGTTCGACGTGCAGCTTGGCTCGGCCAATGGTACGCAGGTGGCCTACTATGCCCCTGCGGCTGAAGAGCTGTACGTAATCAGCAGCTCCAGCGGACAGATCTTCCGGATTGATACCGACGCTAATGCGCTGGCCGCCATGCTGACGGTGCCGGAGGCAACCGACCTGTCCGCTATGACAGCCATTGCCTATGATGCTGCGCAGCAGCGTCTCTATATCGCTCGGTTGGCCGCCGGACCAAACGGCGCGCCTGACTATACAGCGGCAGGCGCCGTGGTCATTCTGGATCGTAATGGCCGCCAGGTGGGACGCTTCACCGTGGGACCTGCTCCGTCACATATCGAGCTCGTCCAGGAAGAGCGCTGATGCACATTGACCGCTGCTACTGCTTTCAGCGCACCTTTGCCGAACTGAAATCCGTAGCTGCCCGGACCGGAGCCGGCAGCGTGGAGGAGTTGCAGCGCCACGTGCGCTTCGGCCACCGCTGCCGGCTCTGCCTGCCCTATGTGCGCCGCATGCTACGGACTGGCCAGACGGTCTTCCACGAGATTATCCGAGAACAGTCAACATCGTAGTATGTTGCAACAAAGTTTGTTGTAACGAAGTTTTGCCTCTAAAACGGCGGTTACTTGCGGTGGCTACGCTGCTGTACATCTTTCCTCATCCAGACGACGAGTGCTTCGGACCGGCGCCAGCGATTGCCCGGCAGCGGCGCGAAGGACATGCGGTGCATCTACTCACACTCACTCGTGGCGAGGCTACGCGCCAGCGCCTTCATCACGGCTACAGCAAGTCGGAGATGGGCCGGGTTCGCTTCGAAGAAATGCAGTGTGTGGCCAAGATTCTGGAGCTTTCCAGCCTGAACGTGCTGAACTTTCCGGACGGCAGGTTGGCCGAGCTGGACCCTCGGGTACTGGAAGAAGTAGTAGCCCGGGCTATTGAGCGCCACCAGCCCGACGTGGTGGTGACCTATCCGGTGCATGGCATCAGCGGACATCCAGATCATCTGGTCACGCATGCGGTGGTCAAGCGCGTTTTTTGTGCGCTTCGTGAGCGTCTGGGAGGACCACGTCGGCTGGCTTTTTTTACGTTGCCTGAAGACCTTGAAGCGAAGCCCGCGCATCTACACACCTCATCTCTGGCGCGCATCGACGCCTGCGTTTCGTTTCTTGCGGCAGATCTACAGCGGGCCGAGGCTGCGCTGGCCTGCTATCGCACCTACCAGCGCGTCATCGAACAGAATCGTCCCCTGGCGGCTGTGGCCGAAGGTGTTTGTTTTGAGCTGTTTCAGGAAACCTTTGATCCTCCGCTGGATGACCTGACCGATCGCCTGCCCATCCTTGAAAATCCGGCACATAACGCTTCGATAATATAAGCCGGTCGGTCTGCTTGTATCTTTGAATGGTGCCATCCTGATGGCAACAGTCCCGCAGATCATGTTACAGGTTGATGTGCGTCCTCCGCGCGTGCTTATCGTCGATGACGAAGACGATATTCTGGAACTGCTGGCCTACAACTTCAGGCGAGAGGGTTTCGAGGTGGAGCTGGCCCGTGACGGCATTGAAGCCCTGGAAAAGGCCGCCCGGTTGCAGCCGGACGTCATTATTCTGGACATTATGATGCCGAACATGGACGGTATTGAGGTGTGCCGCCGCATTCGGCGCGATGCCCGGCTGCGCACCACGCCTATCCTGATGCTCACCGCCCGAACTGAGGAGGAAGATCAGATTCAGGGATTGGACGTCGGTGCGGACATGTATGTGGGTAAGCCTGTGTCGGTTCCGGTTCTGCTAAGCCAGACGCGCGCCCTGTTGCGTGGTGCACGTCGCTATGAAACGCCTCCGGATCTACTGCGCATTCACGACCTGGAAATTGACCGCGACCGCTATCTCGTCTATCGGCTCGGGAAGGAGGGACGCGAGACGTTGCGCCTGCCACGTAAGGAGTTCGAACTGCTCTACTTTCTGGCAGCTCATCCCGGCAAAGTGTTTACCCGACAGGAGTTACTTGACGAGGTGTGGGGGCGAGACGTCTTTGTAGTGGATCGCACGGTGGACGTGCATATCCGAAAGATTCGCGAGAAGCTCGGCAGCCACTATATTGAGACGGTTAAGGGGGTAGGCTACAGATTTCGCGAGTAGTGTGTAATGCGCGTTGGACCGCGTGCGCTCTTCCGATTCGGCCGGCTGGCGTGGAAGCTGGCTGCTTACAGTGTGCTGTTGGCGTTACTGCCGATGCTTGCTGTGGGTTTCGGCGTGGGCGATCCATGGTTGCGGATAGGGTTGCTGGTACTGATCTTCGGGGCAAGCGTGCTGGTTGTGGCTGCGCGGTTGCTCATGCCTCGTCTGGAACTGGCGCGCGAGCTGCTCCAGCAGATCCGTCGTCGTTCGTTTGAGAACCTGGAGCTGGCCCAGGTACCCCGGGGCGACGAGCTGAACAGCCTGATCTGGCAGGTCTATCGCACAGGACGTACGCTTGAAAAAGAGATTGAGGAGCTCAGGCGTATGGAAAACTACCGGCGTGAGTTCCTCGGGAATGTCTCGCATGAATTGAAAACGCCCATCTTTTCCATCCGAGGCTTTACCGAAACGTTGCTTGAAGCCGATCCAGGCGACGAGACTGTACGCCGCACCTTTCTGAAAAAGATTCTGCGCAACGCTGATCGCCTGGCCAACCTGGTGCGTGATCTTACGGAAATTTCGCGGCTGGAGACGGGGGCATTGCAATTGCAGCCGGCCCCATTCGATTTACCAGCCCTGGTGCGAGAAGTGCTTGAGTCGATGGAGCCGCTGGCGTCCACCCGCCAGGTGTCGTTACGGGGGTGTTTCCCGGAAAATCTGCCCCGTGTGCTGGGGGATCGCGAGCGACTGCGGCAGGTGCTGCTCAACCTGGTGGATAATGCGATCAAGTACAACAACCCGGGTGGTTTTGTGGAAGTGCGGCTGCAGGAGCAGAACGAAAGCGTGCGTGTGGCCGTCGTGGACAACGGCATCGGTATTGCACCTCAGCATATTCCCCGACTGACCGAGCGCTTTTATCGGGTTGATCGCTCTCGATCCCGCGAGCAGGGCGGCACAGGCCTTGGTCTGGCTATTGTGAAGCACATCCTGAATGCCCATCAGACGCGACTGGAGATCGAGAGCACGCCAGGTCGAGGCTCAACGTTCGCCTTTTGTCTGCCGCTTGTTCGTTGAAGGCTTGTCTTTTTCCGTCCGGCTTCGTATTGTCTACAAGCTGCGTATCTGAGCAATGAGATGGCTGCCTCCATATCCTATGCCGGCCGGTAGGACGTTGTCTGTGCGGCAATGTCTGGTCCGGCGTTGGCTTGGCCGCTGTAAGCCACAGGAATGACCGCACTTCGCTGATTGTTGGCCGATGAACCATTTCTGCTTTTGGTAAGCACTCCAGCAGAACCGGTGTATTCCATCACGAACGAGTAACTCCATGGAACTCTCGCTACTGAATTTGCTCCTGGTGTTGATCGCAGCCTGGCTGGGAGGACTGCTGGCCACGCGGCTGGGGTATCCGTCGGTGCTGGGGGAATTGCTGGCAGGTATGCTGCTGGGGCCTCCCCTGCTGGGTGTTCTTCAGGGAAGTGAGGCGCTGGCCGTGATCGGGGAGCTGGGCGTGCTGCTGATGATGCTCTACATTGGCATGGAGATCGATCCGCAGGAGCTGGGGCGTGCTTCTAAGGGGGGGGTGTTGGCTGCGCTGGGCGGTTTTATCACGCCGTTTGTGGCTTGCTACCTGCTCATCTACAGCGTGACGGGGAATGTCTATGCCTCCATGTTTGTAGGGGTAGCCGCCGGGGTAACGTCGCTGGCGACCAAGTCGCGCATTCTGGTCGATCTGCAGCTCTTGGATACACGCATTGCGCATGTGATGATGGCCGGGGCGTTGATTGCCGATACACTCTCGCTGCTGATCTTTGCCGGGATTATCGGAGCGGCGCAGTTCGGAAGCGTATCGGTGACGGAGTTGGGGTGGGTAGGCGCGAAGGCGCTGGGCTTTTTTGGGATGGCAGCGCTGGTGGGACTCAAACTGATTCCGCGTTTTGGGGCCTGGCTGCAGCGTTATGCGCCGGGACGCACAGTCAGTTTTCTACTGATCGTGGTTATGGCGTTGCTTTTTGCCGAAGGAGCTGAGCTGGCTGGTCTGCACGGTATTCTGGGGGCTTTTCTGGCCGGGTTGTTTTTGCGTGAACGCACGCTGGGCCGTACGCTCTCAAAGGACCTGATGGATCTGGTGCGCGACGTGTCGCTGGGCTTGCTGGCGCCAATCTTTTTCGTGACGGCCGGCTTCGAAGTGACTTTCGACGTGTTCTGGCAGCATCCGGTACTGCTGGCGGGGGTGATCGGGGTCGCCACGCTGGCCAAAGTTGTCGGGACCGCGCTTTTCTACCTGCCTACTGGATATGGCTGGCGTGAGGGAGTTGTCATTGGAGCAGGCATGAACGGCCGCGGCGCTGTCGAGATCATTATCGCACAGATCGGGCTTTCTATGGGCATCATTGATGCCACGATCTTCTCTATTCTCGTGTTTATGGCAATCTTCACGACGGCCACGGTGCCCGTCCTGCTCAAGCTGGGCGTGGAATGGCTCAAACGTCGGGACGAGCTGGTGCGTTCGGACCATGAGCGGCGCGGCGTGCTGATCATTGGCGCTGGTGCAACGGCACGGGCGCTGGGACGCGTGCTGGCCCGCTCACAGCCGGTGTGGATGGTGGACCGTAATCCCCAGCTCTGCGCGCTGGCCGAGAGCGATGGCCTGCAGGTAATCTGTGGGGATGCGCTGGACGAACAGGTACTCAGTGAGGCACAAGCGGCTCACGTACGCACATTCATTGCCATGACGGCCAACGCCGAAGTGAATGCCCTGGCAGCACAACAGGCCCGTACAGTCTTTTACGTGCCAGAAGTCCACGTACTCTTCAGTGGCGGCGATGAGAGCGAGCACCAGCACCTGCTGAGGCACCTCCAGGCCACCACCCTGTTTGCCGGGGCTGTGTCGCTGGGAGCCTGGGATTATCGAATCGAGCAAGAGCGCGTTGTGCGTAGCAAGGTGCCCGTTGCGCAGCCTGTGCCGGCCAGTCGGTTTTTCCAGATGCTGCAGGGATTGCGGCCGGCGCTCCCTCTGGCACTGCTGCGGGACAATCGGTACCAACCCGTGCATAGTGACCTGGCGCTGCAACCAGGCGATCAGGTGATCGTGCTGCAGGCGAGTGACGTACCGGCTGAGCCGCGCGATCGTTTCGATCACCTGGTAGCGCAAGCTCCTGTACTGGACCTGCGTCGTCAACTTTCTTTGCCCGCGTTTTTCCAGATAGTAGCCGAGCCGCTGGCAGCCCGGCTGAAGGTAGAGGCGACAACCCTGCAACAACGCTTTCTGGAGCGAGAGACGCTCAGCAGCACGGTCATTTTTCCGGGCGTGGCCATTCCGCACGTGATTGTTGAAGGACAGGGCCGCTTTGAGTTGCTGGTGGCTCGCTGTCGAGAAGGGCTACAGTTCCCGGATCAGCCGGAGCGGGTCCACGCCGTCTTTGTACTGGCGCGTACCGAAGACGAGCGCACCTTTCATCTACAGGCGCTTTCGGCCATTGCGCAGATCCTGCAACGCGAGGACTTCGAGCAGGCCTGGCTCAGGGCGCCCGACGCCGAGGCATTGCGTCGGTTGCTTCTGGAAAGCGAGCGACGCCGGCTGCTGCTGCGCTATGGCTCGGAGCCGGATGAAACGATGCCGGCCGTTTAACTGCAAAAAAAACAGACAAAAAGCACAATGATGTCACGGGCTACTCGAATGAGCGATCGGCTGATTCGTCCGTTTCAGGAGTTTTTCCAGACCGAGGCAGCCAGTGGGGCTTTGCTGTTGGCCAGCGCAGTGATTGCAATGGTCTGGGCCAATTCCCCGTGGGGTGAATTTTACCATGCACTCTGGGAAACGAAGCTGACAATTGGTCCCGAAGGCGCGGCGCTTTCTAAATCGCTGCTGCACTGGATCAACGACGGCTTGATGGTGCTGTTTTTCCTGCTGGTAGGGCTGGAAATCAAGCGGGAACTGCTGGTGGGAGAACTGTCTTCGCCGAAGAAAGCTGGACTGGCAATTGCCGGCGCAGTCGGAGGCATGCTCGTGCCAGCTTTGCTGTATCTGGCGCTCAATATAGGAGGTGTAGGTGAGCGAGGCTGGGGCATTCCGATGGCTACCGACATCGCCTTTGCGCTGGGCGTGCTGGCACTGGTGGGGCGCGGTTTACCTGTAGGATTGCGCGTGTTTCTGGCAGCGCTGGCCATCGTAGACGATCTGGGGGCTGTGCTGGTAATTGCCGTGTTCTACACGGCCGATCTGTCGCTTGGAGCTTTGCTGGCGGCTGGTGTTGTCTGGGGGCTACTCTGGATGTGTAACCTGCTGGGCGTGCGGCAATTGTGGGTATATGGAGCACTGGGGGTGCTGCTCTGGCTGGCCGTACTCAAGTCGGGCGTACATGCTACGGTGGCCGGGGTCTTGCTGGCGCTGACGATTCCTGCACGTCGTGGCATTGATAGCACGGCTTTTCTGGAGCAGGCGCAGGCGTTGCTGGACCTGTTCCGAAAAAGCCCGGGCAGGGGACGCCTGCTCAGTGAGGAGCAGCGTAATGTGGTCTATTCGCTGGAGCGAGTCTGTGAACGTATTGAAGCCCCCTTGACGCGGTTGGAGCATGGATTGCACGGGCTGGTTGCCTACGTCGTGATGCCAGTGTTTGCTCTGGCCAATGCGGGTGTGGCGCTGGGAGGGGACACCGGGCTCAGCCTGACACATCCGGTGACGTTGGGTGTGGTACTGGGCTTGCTGCTGGGCAAACCTATCGGGGTGCTGCTGGCCTCCTGGCTGGCCGTACGTCTGCGACTGGCCGAGCTGCCTGCTGGTGTTAGCTGGGGGCAGTTACTGGGCGTGGGGTGCCTCTGCGGCATTGGATTTACCATGGCGCTGTTCATTGCAGGCCTGGCCTTCCCTGATCCCTTCTTGCTGGATCAGGCCAAGATAGGTATTCTGGGTGCTTCATTGCTGGCGGGACTGCTGGGCTGGGGATTCCTGGCAAGGGCACGAAAAATTGATCCTACGAAAGCGCTTGTGGAATGAAACACCGAAAGCGTGTCAGCCGTTGGCCGGCCGGCTTTTTTGTGAACCCGTCGAGGCCGCCTTATGCTGGACATACTGCTGACCAATTTGCTCTCTCCGATTGTACTGGCTTTTGCTCTGGGTATCCTTGCCCAGCTGGTTCGAAGCGATCTGTCGTTTCCTGAGCCGCTGTATCAGGCGCTTTCGATCTATCTGCTGCTGGCTATTGGACTCAAAGGGGGGGCCGAATTGAGTCACACGCCCTGGTCGGTAGTACGTGGGCCCGTACTGGTGACGCTGGCCCTGGGGTTGCTGACGCCCATTACATCCTACGTTGTGTTGCGTAAGATTGGTCGCATGGATCGCATCAATGCGGCAGCGATTGCTGCTCATTACGGTTCAGTGTCCGCCGTGACCTTTATTGCGGCGCAGACGTTTGGACAGTTCCAGGGCAACCCGGCTGAAGGATTTATGCCGGCGCTGGTGGCTATACTGGAAGTGCCGGCTATCGTGGTGGCGCTGACGATCGCCTTTATGCGTTCCAATCATCATGGCTCCTGGCGGGAGGGGTTGCACGAAGTATTGGCTGGCCGTAGTGTAGTCTTGTTGGTAGGAGGCCTTCTCATTGGCTACCTGTCAGGTATGGAAGGGCTCAAGTCGGTGGAGTCCTTTTTTGTGAGCGGTTTCAAAGGAGCACTGACGCTTTTCCTGCTTGAAATGGGGCTGGTAGCTGCCCGCCGACTACGTGATCTGAAAACCGTGGGAGCGTTTCTGATAGGATTTGGCATCGTGATGCCCTTGCTGCATGGTTCGCTGGCCGTTGTGCTGGGTCACTGGGCCGGGCTATCAGTGGGGGGCAGTGCTGTGCTGGGGGCTATGGTAGCCAGCGCCTCCTACATTGCCGCCCCGGCTGCTGTACGCATTTCCCTTCCGGAAGCCAATCCCACATTCTATCTGACGGCTTCGCTGGGGATCACTTTTCCGTTCAATCTGACACTGGGTATTCCGTTGTATTTTGCCCTGGCACAATGGATGGAGGGATAGGCCTATGCTGACGGTAACGCTCAAGCTGGTAACCATTGTAGCTGAACGGGTGCTGCAGGAGCGTTTGCTGCGTGAGTTAAAAGCGCTGGGCGCCCGCGGCTACACGCTGACCGAGGTATTGGGCGAAGGATCACGCGGCGTGCGGGCCAGCGAATGGGAAGGGCACAATGTGAAGATCGAAACAATCGTCAGTCCAAACGTGGCCGATCGGATCATTGAGCACATTGCTACGCATTACTTTCAGTACTATGCCGTGATTGTTTATGCCCAGCCCGTCGAGGTTGTGCGGGGCGATAAATATGTCTGAAAGCATGCTGCTGGCCGGCATTGGATTGCCCTTTCTGGGAGAGCTGGTGGCGCTTGTGGTGACGAGCGTCCTGATCGCCTATCTGTGCTATCAAATTCGGCTGGTACCGATTGTGGGGTTTCTACTGGCTGGGGTGCTGATTGGTCCGGGTGTGCTGGGCCTGGTTCGGAATGAAACGCTCATTCAGAGTACGGCCGAGATCGGCGTCATTTTGCTGCTGTTCACTATTGGGATTGAGTTCAGGTTAGATCAGCTCCGGCGCATCTGGCGTGAGCTGCTGCTGGGTGGAGGATTGCAGGTGGGCCTGACCACGATCGTGGTGCTCGGACTGCTACTGGGACTGGGCATCGAAGTGCGTGCAGCTCTGTTTACGGGCTTTCTGGTGGCGCTCAGCAGTACAGCCATTGTACTGAGCGTGCTCAGCGACCGCCAGGAGACGGATACGGTGCTCGGACGGTTGGCCGTGGCTATGCTCATTTTTCAGGATCTGGCCATTGTGGCTATGGTGTTGCTGGTGCCGGTGCTGGGGGGTGAGCACGGCTCAGCGCTCAATACGCTGCAGGCGCTGGGCCAGGCCTTGCTGGTAGTAGGAGGAGTGCTTGTGCTGGCTCGTCAGATCGTTCCCTGGCTGCTGGAGCGCATTGCCCACACGCGCCGCCACGAGCTGTTTTTGCTGACGGTGGTGGCTGTCTGCTTCGGGACAGCCTGGCTGACCAGCCTGTTCGGTGTCAGCTTGGCGCTGGGGGCTTTCCTGGCAGGATTGGTTGTCAGCGAAAGCACCTATAGCGAATACGCGTTGAGTGAGATTCTGCCTCTTAAAGCCCTGTTCAATGCGATTTTTTTTGTATCGGTAGGAATGCTGCTGGACGTGTCATTTGTGCTGAGGCAGCCATTGCTGGTGACGGGCCTTGTACTGGGCGTATTGCTGGTCAAAATAGGGGCCACGATGGTCGCTGCGCGTTTGCTGGGGTATCCGATGCGAGTGGCGCTGGCGCTTGGACTAATGCTGGCGCAAATTGGGGAGTTTTCGTTTGTGCTGGCACAGGCTGGACGCGAGGTAGGACTCGCTCCGGCCGGTATGGGGGAGGCCGGCACGCAGGGCTTGCTGGCTTCGACCGTACTGCTTATGGCCGTCACGCCGTTTTTGATGGCGCTTGGACGACGGCTGAACGCACAGTTGCTCCGACGTGAGCCTCCAGCGTCCGCAGTCCCTTTGGAAAAAGCTGCGCTCGAAGACCACGTGATCGTGGTGGGCTATGGACCGGCCGGGCAGCGCCTGGTACGGGTACTTCGAGAAGCAGGGATTCCTTTTATGGTCATCGAACTCAATCCACACACTGTTCGGACTGCCCGGCAGGAGGGCATCCCTATTCTGTATGGAGATGCCAGCCGCCGGCACATTCTGGAGCACGCAGCAATCGAACGTGCCAAAGTATGTGTGGTGGCAATCAATGATGAAGATGCAACGCGACGCATCGTAGAGCTGGCGCGCTTCTTAAATCCGACGCTGCAGATTATCGTGCGCACACGCTTTTTGCGGGATGTGGAAGTGCTTCAGCGGGTTGGCGCTGACATTGTGGTGCCCGAAGAGCTGGAAACGTCTGTACGCATCTTTACGCAGGTGCTACAGGCTTACTTTGTACCGGAGGACGAGATTCAGCGACAGGTTGCGGCAATTCGTGCGGGCGACTATCGGATCTTCCGGGGTAGTATTCAGGAAGCCCATCTGATGGTGCTGCAGGGGCTTGACGAAGAAGGATTGCACACACGTGCTGTAGTGGTACGCGAAGGAGCTCCTGTGGCCGGCAAGACGCTCGCCGAGCTGAACCTGCGCCAGCGCTATGGACTGACCGTGCTGGCCGTGCGGCGTGGCGATCGAACCATTGGCAGTCCGGCTGGCGATTTTCGCATCGAGCCTGGCGATCGGCTTGTACTGATCGGGCTGGCCGATCAGTTTGCCCGTTGCGCCGAGCTGTTCCGCCCTTCGCGTCCCCGGGCCACAGCAACTTAAGCGTCGGTGGCCGCCTTGCTGGTGACATATTCGGGCAGATAGTCGGCCGGGACGGGTTGGATGTGGAAGATGAGTCGGGCGCTGCGATCGTAGGTAAAGTAGTTCCAGGCCCAGTTGACAAGCACCTGCAGCCGGTTGCGAAAGCCAATCAACTGCACCAGGTGAAGGGCAAGCCAGGCGAACCAGGCCAGGGGGCCTGTCAGGCGGATGTTGCCTTTCAGTTCGGTCACGGCAGCATGACGGCCGATGGTGGCCATTGTGCCCCGATGCCGATAGCGGAATGGTTCGGTTTCCTGGCCTTGGATCAGGCGCTGGATCTGCCGGGCTACGTGCCGCGCTCCCTGGATGGCCACGGGGGCCATCTGGGGATGCAGGCGGCCTGCTTCATCGCGGCTGGCAGCCAGATCGCCGATGACAAAGACGTTCGAATGGCCAGGCACGCGCAGGTCGGCTTCGACTTCGATGCGACCGCCACGCGTCTGCGGCAACCCCAGCCGATCGGCCAGGGGGCAGGCGCGTACGCCGGCCGCCCAGATGACCGTACGCGTGGGAATGCGTTCGCCACTCTGCAGATAGACAGCCTCCGGGGTAACGCGAGCGACCGGATCTCCAAGATGCAGTTCGACGCCGCGGCGGCGGAGTTGCTGGCGGGCGTACTGTTGGAGCCGGGCGTCATAGGTGGAGAGGACCGTATCGAGCGCTTCAACCAGGAGTACCCGGGCCCGATTCATGGGCAGATGCGGATAGTCTTTTCGGAAGACCAGCTCGAACCATTCCACCAGGGCGCCCGCCATCTCAATGCCGGTCGGGCCACCGCCCACCACCACAATGTTGAGCAATCCCTCTCGGATGCGCTCCGGATGCCGATCGGCCTCCTCAAACTGGCGGATGATATGGCTCCGCAGGGCAATCGCATCTTCCAGCGTTTTGAGCGGGAAGGCGTATTCAGCAGCTCCTTCGATCCCAAAGTAATTCGTAACGGCTCCGGCAGCCAATACCAGGTAGTCGAAGGGAATGCGATCGCCGTCTTCCAGCAACACGGCCTGCGCGTTCCAGTCGACGCCCACGACCGTGCCCATCACGAACCGGACATTTCGTCGCCCCTGAAAGATACCGCGTACAGCGTGTGCGATTTCCTCCGGCTCCAGACCCGCCGTGGCTACCTGGTAGAGGAGCGGCTGAAACGTATGGTAGTTCTGACGGTCGATCAGCACCACATCGACCGGCGCGCGGCGCAGCGCACGGGCCAGCGTCAGTCCGCCGAATCCCGCACCTACAATCACCACACGGGGGCGATCCTGGGCCATGAACTTTACACAGGTTTGTTAGAAATGCCTGCAGAAACAAAAGGCTAACCAACAAGAAGTTTCACACAGCGTAAGGTGTTACAGGATCTTTGCGGTCGGGCATGTATCTTTCAGGAAGCACCACGAAGACAAGAAGGATGCGCAATATACTCCATCGTTTACAAAACTGGCTGCGGTCGGCCGGCAGAGAGACACCGGCAGCGTTTGAACTGCTGACGGTGATGCGCCGTCTGACAGGATTGCCGGTTCGGAACGCCGCGCTTTACGAACAGGCGCTGACGCATCGGAGTCTGTTACGTGGACATCCCGACAGCCATCTGCATTCCAACGAGCGGCTGGAGTTTCTGGGGGATGCAGTGCTGGGGTTTATCGTAGCGGCTTATCTGTACGAGCATTTTCCGGACCGGAACGAAGGCTTTCTGACTCGGCTCCGGGCAAAGCTGGTCAACCGCGAGGCGCTGGCGCAGGCGGCGCGTCGGCTGGAGCTGGGGGCATATGTGCGGTTGAGCGAAAACATGGAGCGGGCGGGTGGACGGGCAAACGACTCGATTCTGTCCGATGCATTTGAAGCGTTGATCGGAGCGATTTATCTGGACCTGGGGCTGGAGGCTGCTCGGGCCTTCGTGGAGCGCGTGCTGCTGGAGCCGCTCGATCTGGAAGCGCTGGCCCGGCGACCGGACAACTACAAAAGTTTGTTGCTGGAATTTGCTCAGGCGCGAGGGTGGCCGCAGCCCCGCTACCGGGTGGTTGCCGAGGAGGGGCCCAGCCATGCCCGCACGTTCACCGTGGAGGCCTGGATTGGCAACCGATGTCTGGGGACGGGCACTGCGGGCAGTAAAAAACAGGCCGAACAACAAGCTGCCCGCGAAGCGCTTGCCCGGTTGCAGGCGACCGAATCGATTGAAGCAGGCAGGGCCTGAGGATCAGTGTGCGCTCGGTGGACGATAGAACTGAATCACGCCCCAGTGGCCGTTGGTCATCCATGCCGGGTCCTGCGCAGCGACTTCGCGAATGCGTGTTGCGTCCAGTCCCACTACCACTTCGGCTTTGAGCGTGCGCAAGACCACCAGCGGGGCCGGGAAATAACGTACCACCTCGGCAAAGGGGGTTGTGAAAGGCCAGTGGGCGTCGTCTACCAGGCGGCGATAGTTGGCGTCGCCTTTGGCAATGACCAGATCGGAGCGGGCCAGATCGGCCAGCGGAAGTTTTGGGAAAGCCCGCATGGGTAACGGACAGTTCCAGATGAAGCTATCCGACAGGAGCAGACGGCCCTCTGCCAGGTAGTGTCGCAGGCGTTCGGCCAGGGTACGGGGTGCAGGATCCGGTGCACCGGTCAGCCTGTCGAGCGTCTCCAGCACGTCCATGACAAGCGCGTCGGAGACGAAGGTGGGATGTGCCTTCAGATGCAGTACGACAACACGCGCATAGTCGGCGACCAGGAGTCCATCAATGAGGGCCAGATCACACAGCAATTCGACCCCAGCGTTGTC
>JALSJJ010000146.1 GCA_026989375.1 Rhodothermus sp. | reverse complement strand
CAGGATCTCATCCCGGCTGATATCCTCATCATGTCCTTCAGTCGCTTTGGTAGCCGGCGTCAGAATCGGTTCCGGCAGCCGGGCATTCTGCACCAGCCCCTCCGGCAGCTTTTTGCCACAGAGTTCTCGACGGCCACTCCGATAAACCCGCCACGCGTGGCCGGCCAGATAGCCGCGCACCACAAACTCAATGGGAATAGGGCGACACTTCCGGGCCACCGTTACGTTCGGGTCCGGCACGGCCTCAACGTGGTTCGGGACCAGATCGGCCGTGTGTTGAAAGAAATAAGCCGCCAGTTGGTTGAGCACCTGCCCTTTGAAAGGGATGGTCTGACGCAGAATATGATCAAATGCAGAAATGCGGTCGGTAGTGACAATGACCAGATGGCTGTCTACGATATAGACATCACGTACCTTGCCCCGATTGGGCGTGCCCAGTTCATGCAGGTGGGTCTCCCGGATGGTCCGACCTAACTGTGCGCGCAGGAGGGTTTCTGAAACCATCGGCTTAACTACGTCCACAGTCGCTTGAGTAGCGAATCTTCAATTGAGGTACCACCAGCACTTCCAGCGGAGGATCCTGGCGTTTTCCTTCGACGCGCTCCA
The DNA here is from genome assembly GCA_026989375.1 of Rhodothermus sp. Lineage (GTDB taxonomy): Bacteria > Bacteroidota > Rhodothermia > Rhodothermales > Rhodothermaceae > Rhodothermus. Next base: position 1,701 of record JALSJJ010000146.1, on the reverse strand, counting down.
CCAGCAGCCGGGTGGCTTCCCGTCCCACCGTATGCATATGCTGAGATACACTGGAGAGCCCGATATATTCGCTGATTTTGACGTCATCATATCCGACCAGGGCTACGTCGTCCGGTACGCGGAGGCCAGCCTCGCGCAGCGCTTTCCAGGCCCCGATCGCCTGCACATCACTGCTGGCAAAGACAGCCGTAACGCGCGGTTCGACCTTGAGCAACGCCTGCATGGCTTCGTAGCCGGCTTCCTCACTGAAGCCGGCATGTTTTTCGGTCTTACCTGCACGCACCAGTACTGGATCATAGGGAATACCGGCTGCTTCCAGGGCATCCCGGTAGCCAGCAATCCGATCAAGCTGCAGACTTCCTTCGGTATGCGAGCGAATCATACCAATGCGGCGATGTCCGCAGGCGATCAAATGCGCAACGGCCGCCCGGGCACCGGCGCGGTCATCCCAGTAGAAGCAATCGAAGTCGGTATGGTGATAGCCCACCATCACAACCGGAGCATGCAGCGCACGTAGCTCCAGCGTGAGTTTTTCATCCACTGGCAATCCGATCAGTAACAGACCATCGACCGCTCCCCGCCTCAAAAAGTTGAGCAACTTCTGCTGAGGGTATTGGGAGCCCAGATCGCTCAGCAGAAGATCGGCATCTACATTTTCCAGCGCCGTACGTACCCCTTTGAGGATTTCATTATGGAAGGGGGTGGTAAAGGACGTGACGGCGACGGCCAGCACACGCGTCTTTTTCTGCGCCAGCGTTTTGGCCGTACGATCGGGCCGGAACTGTAGCTTTTCGATAGCCTGCAAGACCCGCTGACGCGTTTCTTCAGAAACGTCACTGGAGTTGTTCAGCACGCGCGAAACCGTTGAGATAGCCACACCGGCTTCACGGGCCACATCATAAATGGTGACCTTGTCCTTTTTTCGGGGACGGATGCGCTGGGCCATAGGCGGGATCTCCGGTTGGGTTGGGAAATCTGTTGCCAGAGATTATCTCTAATTCCTTTTTGCATTCTGTAAGGTTCCCCTGAAATGTACATTTATTTTCGGAAGCTACAAACAGCTTCTGGCTTCTTTTTATAGAAAACTCGCGGGCTAAAACCTCGTATCTGTGATGCGGTTTTGCAGTCAGCCTGCCGAAGGCAGTATAATACTGGTCTGGAATGAAAACAAAATCTCTAAGATGCCCACCATCATCCTGAACGATAACTCCACCCGACTGCAGGATTGTTTTCGGATACCCGACCCTACCACTCGAGCAAGCTCTACAAGCAGGCTCTGTATCTTCATCAAAAACAAGCTCGCTACGGTCAATATATTTAACCTCTACCACAAACTGAATCCCTCAATCCACCTCCGGGCGCCTCTGTCGCGAACAGCTCAGATCGTCCTTGATGAGCTTGTAAGAACCTATACAAACCGGTTTAAACACCTGGCAAATCCTGAGAAATCAAAGGGAAGGAGATAAAGTCGCCCAGGTTCAGAGCGAAGAGAAAAGCCCACAGAACACTGACTTACAACAGGACAGGCTTTAAGGTGGTAGGAGGCTATGGAACTTCATGGGGATAGGGATAGAAGGGGTAAGGATTCTCTACATAATAGATGAAAAAAGCTTGAAGCCCCTGCTCAGGAGGTATCTGAAGCAGCTAACGAAGCTCCAGCACCAGAAAGACAATTTCAAGAACAAGGGCCTGCTTTATCAC
>JALSJJ010000145.1 GCA_026989375.1 Rhodothermus sp. | reverse complement strand
GTCGTAAACGCCCAGTTCGCGGGCCAGATGCTCAGTCGGGACGCGGTCGGGGCCGTCGCCCACCAGCAGCAATTTGACCGCCAGGCCTTCCTGACGCAACCGATGAAAGACGCGCACTACCTCTGGCACGCGTTTGACCGGGCGAAAGTTGGATACGTGCACGATCACCTTCTCTCCCCGCGGACACAGGACCTGCCTGAAGTGCAATTTGTTCAGCCGACGGAAGCGCCGGGTGTTGACGAAATTGGGAATGACCGTGATAGGACACGTGATCTCAAAGTGCGTGAGCGTCTCGCGGCGCAGGTAGTCAGAAACGGCCGTAACCCCGTCTGATTCGTTGATCGAATAAATGACCACAGGACTGAACGAGGGGTCCTGCCCAACGATCGTGATATCGGTACCGTGCAAAGTGGTAATAACCGGCACGTAAATCCCCTGCTTTTCCAGAATCTGGCGGGCCAGCACTGCACTGGTAGCATGGGGGATGGCATAGTGGACGTGCAGCAGGTCCAACTTTTCATATTTGACCACGTCCACCATCTTGCTGGTGAGTGCCAGGTCGTAGGGGGGATATTCAAAAAGGGGATAGGTGTTGACGTTGACTTCGTGAAAATAAATGCGCTCGGTAATGTGCGACAGCCGAAACGGCATGGAGTATGCGATAAAATGAATCTGATGGCCGCGGGCGGCCAGGGCTTTGCCCAGCTCGGTGGCCACCACGCCGCTGCCTCCATAAACTGGATAGCAGGAGATTCCGATACGCATAGCAGGAGTAGGTTGGATCTTCCAGGGCAGCGTGCGAGAATGAACCCGATCGGGACGTTCAGGTTGCACGTGTATGCCTGTTAACCGTTCACTAACCAAACCGTTCGAAGGCTCATGACCACACAGTTGACGATTTTGCGCCGGTTGTTATCTGCTGTGCTTTTGCTGGGGTTCATATTCCCGATGGCTACAGCGCATGCGCAGTTGGGGGTGTCGTTGGGGCTCAATTTCAACCGACTTAGTGACATCAAGGTCGGCGATACGCAGGCCACATTTGACAACAGTCAGGGATGGCATGTGGCGATCTGGTTCGATCTGCCGCTGGGACCGATTGCCATTCGTCCGGGGCTGCGCTATATGGACGCGGGGGCGTTGTACCAGGGTTTTCAGGAGGATCTGGATGGCAATCAGGCTGTGCCGGAAGGACTGGACGTGTCCCTGTTGGAAATCCCTATTGATATACGCTATCGGCTGACATTGCCGTTTCTGACGCCATATGTTATGGCTGGGCCGGTGCTGCGTTTCCCATCCGGGGCTGATGAGGCAATCAAGGACAATCTGAAAGCATTTAGCCTGGCCGGAAGCCTGGGCGTCGGGGTGGAGATGAATCTACTGGGGCTTCGGCTTTATCCGGAGTTGCAGTACACTTTTGGCATTACCGCGTTTGCGGATGAGTTCAGGATTGGCGATGTGGCGTTTGTTCCGGACACCCGTCAGCAACTGAACGCGGTAATGCTCCGTCTTGGAATAGGCCTGTGAGTACGGTTGTAAGGCCTGAGACGAGGGCCGTCCCTGCTTCGGGGAGGGCCCTCGTCGTTTTTATTGGGGAGCCAGCGTTACCACGATCGGAAAATGGTCGGTGACGGTACGTGGATCATAGATCTGCGCGTAGTGGACTTCACGCAGGCGGGCGCGGAGTCGGGGAGAAAGCAGGATGTGGTCGATGGCTGACAGTTCGGGCCACTCCACCTGCCAATCTTCGTCTGCGTCGTAGAAGGCCGTAAAGCGGTCGGATTGGGGCACTTTTGCCATAACGTTGTAAAGATCGTCATCAGGTGCCGGGCTGGCTGCTTTGATGATGGCCAGCACACGGGTGATCGGGCGGTGGCCGTTCAGATCGGGGATGGATTCGTCGTAATCGTTGAAGTCGCCCAGCACGGCTACCGCACGTCCGGCAGCCAGTTCGCGCTCGACCAGTCGGCGAATCACTTCCGCCTGGGCTTCACGGCGGGGTTTGCGGCGGGGATCGTCAGGACGCGCGAGCAGGTGTACACCGATGATGGTGGTGGGCAGATCGCCCAGGTAAAGCCGCACCCAGATGTTTTTGCTTACGCCATAAGTATCGTCGGTTCCTTCGACCGGGACGCGTTCTTCCGTGCGGCCGACCTTTTCCACAGGAAGCCGTGAGAGCACGGCAACGTCCTGCCCGGTAAACGTATCATGTCCCTGAACAAAGTGGACGGTATAGTGCAGATCAGGCAGATCTTCGTCGATCATGCGTTGGAGTACGGCCCTGTTTTCCACCTCCTGGAGCAGGATCAGGTCTGCGTTGAGCGTGCGCAGCACCTGTGCAATGCGTGCGCGGTGACGCCGGGCTGCTTCTGGATTGCCCTTATGCGGGAAGGTTGCCTGCCCTTCATTGCCGTAGCCGTCAAATAGAAAGAACGTGTTGAGCGTCGCAATCCGGATACCTTCGGTCTGGTAAGTTGGTGGGGGTTCGGGCACGAACAGCCCTTCGGGGGGATATACGAGGCGCTCCGGTTCGGGCTCGGTCTGCCGGCAGGCGGGCGAAAGCAGCAGGGTGAGCAGGAGGACTGAAAGTAGACGATAGTGCATAACCATTAGGAGGCACTGGTTCAAAAAAAAGAGGCCTGCGCTGTCACGGCGCAGGCTCTTAATTTACGACAGCATTGTTGTATTTCAGGAGATGTCTTCATAAAACCGGAAACGCCGTTCGTCGATCTGGTAACGGGTGGGGCGGATGGGATGTACCCCTTCGGCCCAGATCGGCATCAGGCGTCCGGTCATCGACTGCTCGCTGAAAAAGTGGCGTGTGCGGATCGAAAATGGTCGGTGGGTAGAGTCCGCAAACCGTACGTAGTAGGCAATGCTGAGTGCCTGTTGCCAGCCGGGCGCTTTGGAGTAAGGGGTCAGGCGCATGTAGTAATGACGCCGGGGATTATAGGGAATAAAGGCACTGAACTGGAACGGATCGAGCACAACTTCCCGGTACGTGGTTTTACCCCGATACCGGGTTTCAACGCGGTTGCGGACAACCCACGCCACCAGTTCCATTTCCTCTGGACGCTTGGTTTCTGAATAAATCACACGCGCCAGCCAGAGCGTCTCATTGTCAATCGCTTCAGGAGGAATCGGAGGCAGTCGAAGCGCCCCCTCGCGGATCAAGTGGGCCCGGACCGTCCGCATGGAATCCAACTCTATGTACACCTGCGTTGTGTCCGTTTCGGGATGCGGAGCCGTGTCGCCCAACAATAGGTCTGTATGAAGCGCCAGAAATCCGGTCAGAAGGAGCAGCGCCAGCAGCATACCTGCTGTTCGCTTGCCGCTCATAACAGTACCGGGTTGGTTCATAAAACAAGCCGAGTCGTCAACAGTCAGACAGCCTGCGGCTGCGATTAACCTGCCTGTTGACGACCCGGCAGCCTTTGTTTGCCGTTAATGACAGAGGCTGCCGGTAGTTTCGGCAGATACCAAGGTTCGGTGCACATACGGCGAATTTTCAGTGAGTACGTACGTAAAGGGAGTGCTCAAAATCTGTGCCCTAATTGATCGGCTGAAAACGGGTGATAGCAAACCACTCACAGCCCATGGGGCTGCGGCGGTGCCCTGCTTTTGGCAGTGAACGGCCAGGCACGCGTCGTTTTTTGCGGGGAGGAACGTCGACAATTGTACTTAGCAGTTCTGTACCTTACTTTTAGAGCAATCAGGTAGAGCGGCGGGATCCATGTTGCTGCATCCCGGGTTGCAGCGCCCTTTGCGCATTGTTGCAGATGAGAATATTCCTTTTGTACGCGAGGCCTTTCGCGGCTTTGGCGTGGTGCGCTCGTTGCCGGCTGATCAGATCACATCGGCTGCTATACGCACCTGCGACGTGTTGCTGGTGCGTAGCGTGACGCGGGTGGATGCATCGCTGCTGGAAGGGAGTCGGGTGCAGTTTGTCGGCTCGGCTACCAGTGGCATTGATCATGTCGATCTGGCATATTTAGCGGCGCGGGGTATTGCGTTCGCTTATGCCCCCGGGGCTAATGCAGATGCGGTGGTCGAGTATGTGCTGGCGGCTTTGTTAGAGCTGGCAATGCGAAGGAACGTCCCCCTGCGGGGACAGGTAGTCGGTATTGTGGGATGCGGTAATATTGGAAGCAGGCTGGCGCAGCGGTTGTCAGCGCTGGGGATGGAGGTGCTTTGTTGCGATCCGCCGCTGGCCGAGCAAAGTGGACGTACCGATTTTGTATCGCTGGAGACGCTGCTGGCCGAAGCCGATGTGGTAACGCTCCATGTGCCGCTGACGCGCACCGGCCCGCATGCAACCTATCACCTGATCGACGCCGTTGCCCTGGCTCGCATGCGACCTTCGGCCTGGCTTTTGAACACTTCGCGGGGAGCTGTTGTGGACGGTCGGGCTCTCCTGGAAGCGCGGCAGCAGGGGTATCCGGAGGCTGTCGTGCTGGACGTCTGGGAGGGCGAACCCGCTCCCGATCCGGCCTTGATTGCCCGGGTGGATATTGCTACGCCCCATATTGCCGGTCATTCTTACGATGGGAAAGTTCGGGGAACGCTTATGCTGGCCGAAGCGCTGGCACGCCACCTGAACCTGCCGTTTCAGCCGGACGAGAGGGAACAGCTCGGACCACAGCCTGACGACCGGCTGGATCTGGTTCCGCCCGATATGCAATTGTCTGAAACGCAGTGGCTGGCCGAACTGGTCCGGCAGATGTACGACATTGCGGCTGACGATGCCCGTTTCCGGATTGTCATGCAAAACGGCACGCCTGAGCGGCGGGCCGAACGCTTTCTGGAGCTGCGTCGCACCTATCCACGTCGCCGGAGCTTTTCATTGCATCGGATTGAACGAACCTTCGTACCGCCATCACTTCACGAAGCCGTTGCGGTAGGGCTGGGGGTAAAGCTGGTTGAGGCAGAAACGGTAGCTTAATAGCCATAGGAACGCAGCAGTCGGTCGCGGTTGCGCCAGTCTTCGCGTACTTTGACGTGCAACTGCAGGTAGACAGGCCGCCCCAGAAATGCTTCGATTTCCTGACGGGCTGTTGTACCTAACCGTTTGAGCGCCCGTCCGCCTTTACCGATCAGGATAGCTTTCTGAGAGGGACGCTCGACGATGATTTCCGCATCAATAAAGTCTTTTCCTTCGGGCCGCTCCTTGTAATCCACAATGTTGACCTGGGCGGCGTAAGGAATTTCTTCGCGAAACTGTTCGAAGATTTTTTCGCGGATGATCTCGGCCACAAAGAAGCGCTCCGGGTGTTCGCTTAGCTGATCTTTAGGATAAAAAGGCGGGCCTTGAGGAAGACGATGGATGATCTCGCGGAGCAAAACGTCCAGATTATGTCCTGTCAGCGCAGAAATGGGGACAACAGCCTCAAACGGATACTGCCTGGTATAGGCGTCCACAAGAGGGAGTACTTGTGCTTGCTGCACCAGATCCATTTTGTTGATGGCCAGAATAGCCGGTCGATTGTCAAGATGGCCCAGGCTGATGGTGTCGGGCGTAGGCTGGGTGGCATCTGCCATAAAGAGGACCAGATCGGCATCGGCTATAGCGCGGTCGACGGTGCGCAGCATGTGCTCATGGAGCTTATACCGGGCCTTTTTAAGCACACCTGGCGTATCCAGAAAGACAATCTGATAGGTGTCGCCCGAAAGGATACCCAGGACCCGGTGGCGGGTTGTCTGCGGTTTGGGGGTAACGATGGATAGCTTGTGGCCAAGGAGGGCATTCATGAGCGTGCTTTTGCCCACGTTCGGTTTTCCTACAATGGCCACGTAGCCACTTCGGTGTTCGGGAGGAAGCTGGGAAGGGTCGATAAGCAAGGAGGAGGTTGGCTGGTTTTTTTCTGCTTCCATGGCATGCACTGTTAGTAGCCTTTCACCAGCCGACGCATTTCGCGCACGGCAGTTTCCAGTCCCACCAGGACGGCCCGTGCGATGATGGCAAACCCAATCGATACTTCATGGACGTGGGGGACGGTTTCGCGAAAGAGCGGATAGTTGTGATAATTAAGGCCGTGGCCGGCGTGAACCTGTAGGCCCAGCTCGTGTGCCCGACGGGCGGCGGCCGCCAGCTTTTCGGCTTCGGCGCGACGTGCTGCTTCGGTAGGAGCGTTGGCAAAGTCGCCGGTGTGCAGCTCAATGGCATTGGCTCCTACCTCGCGGGCAGCTTCAATCTGACGCGGGTCTGGATCCACAAAGAGCGCCACCTCCTCAATACCGGCCTCAAAGAGGCGGGGAATGACCGTTTGCAGGCGCGTGCGGTTGGCGATCACATCCAGCCCCCCTTCGGTGGTGATTTCTTCGCGCCGTTCCGGTACCAGCGTGGCCAGATGCGGGCGTACCTGACAGCAGATGGCCACAATCTCTTCGTTCGTGGAGAGCTCAAAGTCCAGTTTGCCCTGTACGACTTCCTTCAGGCGGAAGACGTCCTGATCGGTGATGTGTCGGCGGTCTTCACGCAGGTGAAAAACAATGCCGTCGGCACCGGCCAGTTCACACAGCACGGCCGCCTGCACAGGATCGGGAAACGTCTCTCGCCGGGCATTACGCAGGGTAGCTATGTGATCGATGTTAACAAGCAGACGGGTCACGGTGACCATGGGGCTTGTTTTGTAGCTGGCCCCTTTAACCGGGTCGAATACAAACGGGTTGCACGCCTACAGGCGTGAATCGGGGGGAAGGAAAGGCCTGTGAAAAGAAAATGGTTGCATTTCGCGGGCGTGTCCTGTATTTTCGATGCCGACATGGGAAGGTCCATGTCGTTTTTTTTCTTGCTGTCAACGGTTAACGATCAGCCATCAGGAGCGCAGAACGCATGGCAACCCGTCGTCAGACTACGCGCATTGTTCTACAGATCGTGCTGGGCGTGGTGATCGTGGTACTGGCCTATTACCTGTATCTTTCGATCACCGAGCCCTATGAAGCGGTGCGGCGCGAGCAGGAGCTAACGCGCCTGACGCGCGACCGCATGAGTGATATTCGTACAGCCCTCATTCGCTATGAGCTGCTTTACGACCACTATCCGCCAACGCTTGATTCGTTGGTGGCCTGGATTCGCCAGGATTCGTTCATGATGGCCAAGGCCGATAGCATTTTCGGGCCTGGCTTCAATCTGGACTCGCTCATCTATTCGCCACGTGATGGCAAGTTTGAGTATGTGGTCAACGACACGGGACGTGTAGAGATCTACTATCTGAAAGATCCGGCTTCGGACGATTATATCGGTTCGTTGGAACCGGACGTAACCAAGTTGAACGCGGCCAGCTGGGAATAAGGCCGTTTACCGACGGCCAGGAGCGCCGGATATGGAAGCCCGGGCACGGGCAGGTATTGAATTACACGATGCGGTGCTGCGTTACGCCGAACTGGAGCGTCGCGGCAACCGCTATCATCTGTTGCGGCTGGGAAGTTGTGACTTTGACTTCAATGTGCTGAGTGAGTTGCGGGCAGCCTCGCCCCGCTATCTGGATGTAGTGGGGGAAGCGCTGCGCGATGTGCTGGCGGGCCTGTCGGCGGATGAGCTGGACGTGGCCCTGCACCCGCCTCAGGGAATGGTGGCGTTCGCCAGTCTGCAGCCCGTGACGATCGAGGCGGAGGCGCTTCGTCATCGACTGCTTGCAGAAGCTTCCTGGATTACGGGCCAGCCGCCGGAGGCGCTTCACCTGCACGCTGAGCCTGGTTTTCGTCAGACGCTCCCGGAGGAAGCCTCGGCATGCTGGTACCAGGTGCTTGTCCTGCCTCATCCTATGCAACAGCACCTGGAGCGGGTACTACAGCAGGCTCCGTGTAACCAGTATCGCATCCGACTCAGCACAGCTGGAGCAGCCGAGATGTTGCAACGGTTGTCCGGAGCTGAACCTGACGCAGCGCCTGAGGTCGCGCTGGCTATCGGCTGCTATGAAGCCTATACGGAATTCACGCTCTGCCGACGCGGAGCCTGGTATCTGAGCCATTTTACCCGCAGCAGTGAAGACGTGGCCTATTTCTGTATGGCGCTGCTGCATCGGCTCGGGCTGAGTGCAGCGATGGTCGAGCATCTGGCGCTTTACGGTACGCATCTGCCGATTTCCCTCCGGGAAGAATTAAAGCTACTGTTTCCGGTAGAGCCTCTGCTACTTAATCCGGTAGCGCTCACCACCTTGGATCCGGAAGTGCTGAACCCCACGGAAGCCGTGGCGTACGTGCCCTGCATCGGGGTTGCGTTAACCTGAGCGGAGACCACGCGATGCGCATCATAGCCGGACGGTTCCGTCGGAAGACACTCCGTGCGCCTAAAGGGCATCTAACCCGCCCGACCACCGACCGCACCCGGGAATCGCTCTTTCATCTGGTTGAAAGCCGGATGGATCTGGAAGGGGCCGAGGTGCTTGATCTGTTTGCGGGCACAGGAGCGCTGGGGCTGGAAGCTATCAGCCGGGGTGCTGTGTCTGTAACCTTTGTAGAGCTGCAGGGGCCGGTACTGGCCTGCGCTCGAGCGAACGCCCAGGCCCTGGAGGTCGAGGACATCTGCGAATTCATCCGGGGAGATGCCGTCGAGTATCTTCGGCGTTACAGCGGCCCCCCGTTCGACCTGATCCTGGCCGACCCGCCCTATGATTTGCCTGAACTGCCGCAGCTTCCGGAAATGGCGTTGCCCCATCTAAAGCCGCATGGCCTGTTTGTGCTTGAACACGACAAGCGCCATAACTTCGAAGGACATCCTCATCTGGATACCAGCCGGCGCTACGGCCGCACGATCGTTTCAGTGTTTCGCCCGCAACCTCTAAGCGCTTATGCGTGAACGTCTGGCCCTCTATCCCGGCTCATTCGATCCCTTCACCTACGGCCATCTGGACATTGTTGAACGGGCTTTGCGGATTTTCGACCGGGTAGAGGTGACCGTGGCCGTCAACGTCGGCAAGGAGCCGCTTTTTTCTATTGAAGAACGCTGCGAACTGATCCGTCAGTGTACGGCGCATCTGGATCGCGTTGACGTGGTCGCTTTCGAAGGCTTGCTTGTTGATCATGCACGCGCACGCAGAGCGACCGCGCTGGTGCGCGGCCTGCGTCAGGTGAGCGACTTTGAGTATGAGTTTCGCATGGCCTTCGCCAATCGTCGCCTTTATCCCGAGCTGGAGACGGTGTTTCTGATGACTTCGGAGGAGTATGCGATGATCAGTTCATCGATCGTGCGGGAGATTCATCGCTGGGGGGGCGACGTGAGTCTGTTTGTACCGCCGCCCGTTGTTGAAGCACTGCGGAAGAAACGTCCGAGCCGTTGAAGCTGGCGCGTTTTGCCCTTAACTTTCCGCGCAAATCTTTGCTTCCAAAAAGCCTCTTGCAAATTTCGGTAGCCGTCCATGTCGGTGCAGCTTGAGTCGTTGAATCCTCGGGTCAAAGCCATGCAGCCGTCGGCCACGCTGGCCATGACGGCACGAGCCAGACAGCTACGGCGTGAAGGTAAGCCCGTGATCAGCCTGAGTGCTGGTGAGCCAGACTTCGACACGCCGGCGCCTATTGCCGAAGCCGCCATCCAGGCCATTCGTGAGGGCTTCACGCACTACACGGAAAACGCGGGCATGCTGGAGCTTCGCGAGGCCATCTGCCGCAAGCTGGCCGAGGAGAACGGCCTCGAGTACGAGCCGGATCAGATTCTCTGCACGAACGGGGCCAAGCAGGCCGTGGCCATGGCTATTGAGGTGCTCTGTCGGCCTGAGGATGAAGTGCTGATTCCAACGCCTTACTGGGTCAGCTATCCGGAGATGGTGCGCCTGGCCGGTGCAACGCCCGTCGTGTTGCCCACGTCGGTCGAGACCGGCTATCGCCTGACACCGGAGCAGCTGGAAGCGGCCATTACCGAGCGCACGCGCCTGCTTATTCTCTGCTCTCCTTCAAATCCGACAGGGACGGTCTATACGCCCGAGGAGCTGGAGGCCCTGGCCGAAGTGCTGCGCCGCCACGAACATGTCTATGTGCTCTCGGATGAGATCTACGAATATATTTTATTCGACGCGCAGCACGTGTCGTTTGCCAGCCTGCCCGGTATGAAGGCGCGCACAATCACGGTGAACGGCTTCTCCAAGGGGTTCGCAATGACAGGCTGGCGGCTGGGCTATCTGGCGGCCGAGCGGTCGATTGTCAACGCCGTAGCCAAGGTGCAGAGTCAGTTGACTTCGGCACCGTGCAGCATTTCGCAAAAAGCGGGGTTGGCCGCCCTGCAGATGGACAAGAAGCCAATTCAGGAAATGGTGGCGGCCTTTCGCCAGCGACGCGACTTTATGTTGGCGCGGTTGCAGGCGATCGAAGGCATTGCCTGCCCGAAGCCGGAGGGTGCTTTTTATCTGTTTCCGCAAGTCTCGGCGTTCTACGGACGACGCACGCCGGATGGACAACCCATCACCGATAGCGAATCGCTCTGCCTCTACTTGCTGGAGCAGTGCCACGTGGCCCTGGTACCCGGTCAGGCTTTTGGGGATCCGAACGGCGTGCGCATCTCCTATGCTGCCTCGATGGAAAATCTGGTGGAGGCAATGCGACGCATCGAAGCAGGGCTTTCGGCCCTGTGCTGAGCAGGCGGAAGCCTTTTGCGTGCCGAATCGTATGAGTGGGCCGATGTCGAATAAAGCTGGAGAACGTTTTGGAGCCAATCTCGGGCATTCGATGGCAAGAAACGGTTGAGGTGCGGCCGCGCCGACCCCGGCGGGTATGGCTGCATCTGTTGCTGTTTGTGCTAACGCTGATGACAACCACCCTGACCTGGCCCGACTGGGCCGGTCGCTGGCTGCTTTATGAACGGCTGGGATATGGTGCGTTGTTGGCCGACGGCCTGCGCTTTAGCCTGCCGCTGTTGCTGATTCTAACGGTGCACGAGTTTGGCCACTATCTGGCTGCGCAGCGCCACCGCGTTGATGCCACGCTGCCCTATTACATACCGTTCCCATTCAACGGAATCGGAACATTCGGCGCTGTCATCCGCATTCGGGAACCGATTCCGGATACGCGCGCGCTGTTCGATATCGGGGTAGCTGGTCCACTGGCAGGCTTTGTCGTAGCGCTTATTGTGCTGCTCTATGCGCTGCTCACCCTGCCGCCGCCCACTTATCTGCTGGACGTGCCTGGCCATGAAACACTCAAAGCATATATCCTGGCGCATGGCCGTTTCCCTTCGGCCCCCCTGCCCTCAGAAAATCCAGGCAGCGTGACGCTGGTACTGGGGCCAACGCTGTTGTTCGATACGCTGGCCCGCTTTTTCCCGAATGTGCCGCCTATGTACGAGCTGTATCACTATCCTACGCTGTTTGCTGCCTGGTTAGGTCTGTTTTTCACGGCGCTGAACCTGCTGCCCGTGGGCCAGCTCGATGGGGGCCATGTACTCTACGCGCTTTTTGGCCCTGTATGGCACCGACGACTGGCCCGCGCTTTCGTGCTGGTGCTGCTGGTGTCAGCTACCATTGGCTTTGCCCTGGAGACGCTGCCGCCTCTGCTGCAGGAAGGCATCTGGTGGCTGGAACCGGCTGCCTGGTTCGGGCTCGCCCTGGCCCTCTATCTCTACCTGCATCGATTATTTGATGGCAACCACCGGATTATAGCGCCTGTGCTTCTGGGATTGATGGCGCTGGCGGCCCTGGCACCCCGTCTGGCCCCCTTTGTTGGCTGGATGGGACACAGCGGCTGGTTTCTGTGGAGCCTGATTATTCTATATCTGATTCGGGTCGATCACCCGCCTGTCGGGTACCGATTGTCGCTCACGCCTACGCAGCGCGTGCTGGGCTGGACTGCTATTGCAATCTTTGTACTTTGCTTTAGCATCCGCCCGCTATATCTGATCTGAGGATGCATTGCATTGTGCTGTTTTTTATCTTTAAATGAAAGATCCGCCCGCGCCTATGAGATTGTGCTACTACGGAAGCATCTGAGCCAACGGATGGAAGGGGGGTCATGCGACACGTTTTCTGGTTGCTGGGACTGGCGGGCGGATTGCTCTGGGGGTGCGACTCCCTCCCGGGAGCACCATCGCTGGACGAGCGGCCTCCGGTAGTATCAGATCTCTCTTTTTCACCGGATTCGGTCGATTTTAATGCCCTGCCTGCAGAGCAAGTCCGGGGGGATACAGCGATCATCCCACTGACGATAGCCGTGACGGCGCGTGATCCAGACGGTCAGGTGCTGCAGGTGGCGTTCGTGGTGCGTGCTCCGTTCAGCACTACCGAGCCGGTAGCGACGGGCACGCTGGAAGCTGTTGGCGAGGATCGGTATGCAGGCGGGACGACGCTTCGGCTGCACCGGGCGCAGGTCGGTCCCTACACTGTGCTTGTCTATGCGGTGGATGATGCCCGGAGGCTCAGTAATCAGGTGCGCGGCACGCTCTGGTTCTGGGCTACGGGTGGTCCCCCCGTGATCGAGGCCGTGCAAGTGCCCGATACCTTGCAGCGACCAGCGCCCGGAGACCCCCCTGTAATCTTTCAGGTGGTGGCCCAGGTATCGGATCCGGATGGGCTGGAGAATATCCTGCGCGTTGAATTGCGTGTCAACGACGGCGCCCCCATTCTGCTGTGTGATGATGGCGGCGAAGGGGTCTGCGGGGGCATCCCCAACAGTGGGGATGCAATGGCTGGCGACGGACGGTTTACCGTAACGCTTGCACTGGCCAGCGACAATGCGCCGGGTACCTACACGTTTGCCTTTCAGGCTATCGATCGAACGGGACTCACCAGCGAAGAGGTACGGCGTGATGTGGTTGTGGAGTAATCGGCTCTGGATGGGATGGCTCCTGGGACTGCTGCCTGCAGTAGGGTGGGCACAGTCAAAGGTTGACTGGAGCCGACGCGTAGCCGAGATGCTCCCGGTGCCAGGCATCGCCGAAAACGTTGTCAGCAACCTGGCGGCTCGGGGCGACTCGCTCTGGGTAGGACCGCGCCTGGATCTGACCTTCGATGGAGGCCAGACCTGGTACCGGGCTGCCGTCGATTCGATTATGCAGGGGCGCGGACGGGTTTATGCGCTGCTGGTAGTGGGCGATACGATCTGGGCCAGTCTGGGCACGCGTTATCAGGCCGACCTGAACGGCGACGGCGTGGACGATGACGTGTTTGAGGCTGTGGGACTGGTTTTTTCCACCGATGGCGGACAGACGTGGACATTTCGCTTCCCGCCGCTTGATGCGCCCACCGATACGGTGATTACCTATGGCATTTCGCGGCTTCCGGCCGAGCCGGTCGTTGCTCCGCAACTGACCACCACGTTCGACCTGGCTTACGACCAGCAGCGCGGCCGCCTCTGGGCGGCAAACTGGTATGGCGGTCTGCGTTACTCGGACGACTTCGGGCGCACCTGGCACCGCGCCGTTCTGCCTCCGGATACGCTCGACGCGTTGCGCCCCGATCAACCCTACTTTTTCCGGGTAGCCCCACCGGTCAGCGCCCTGGACCGCTACAACAACTACTTTGCCTTTGCCGTGCATGTGGACAGAAACGGCACCGTATGGGCCGGTACGGCCGGCGGCATCAATCGTTCGCTGGATGGGGGGGTGAGCTGGGATCGGTTCTTTAACGACGGGCGCCTCAATGCGCCTACCGGCAACTGGATTGTAGCGATTGGCGAGCAGCGTCGGCCCAATGGCCAGCGGGTGTTGTGGTTTGCCACACGTCCGGCCGGACAGGTGCCCGGCGAAGCATTTGGCATCACACGCACAGCCGATGGCGGTCGTACCTTTGAACAGGTGTTGCTGGGCGAACGCATCAACGACTTTGCTTTCCGGGGCGACACGGTTTATGCAGCGGGCGATAATGGCTTGTTCATTTCAACCGACCAGGGACGTACCTGGCAGACAGTGCGGGATTTTTATGATCCACAAACCCGTCGAGTTGTGCGGCCCGACGTGCGCGTACTGGCCGTGGCCGTGACGCGCTCGCATCTGTGGATCGGGACCTCCGACGGACTACTGCGCAGCGACGACGGCGGTCGCACCTGGCGACTGTTTCGGGCTGACGTTCCCCTTCGGCCCGAAAATCCATCACCGGCCATTCCTCGGGT
Source organism: Rhodothermus sp. (assembly GCA_026989375.1). Lineage (GTDB taxonomy): Bacteria > Bacteroidota > Rhodothermia > Rhodothermales > Rhodothermaceae > Rhodothermus. Next base: position 1,361 of record JALSJJ010000145.1, on the reverse strand, counting down.
CGATACCTATGCCTACCCTAATCCATTTTCGCCCGCGCTCGATGCCTTTGTGCGCATTCGCTATGAGCTGAACCAATCGGCCACGGTGCGTGTGCAGGTGTTCGATTTTAGCCTGCAGCGCGTACGTACGCTCTTCGAAGGGGTCCAATCGGCCGGCGTCCATGAGGTGATCTGGGACGGACTCGATGCGCGGGGCGTGCGCGTGGCCAACGGGGTCTACTTCTATGCGGTGGCAACAGGCTCGGCCACCTACTGGGGCAAAATTCTGGTGATCGAATGAGGCGTATTGCGCTGCTGATCCTACTGAGCTGGACCGGACTGGCCCACGCGCAGGAAGCGGGCGTCTTTGCCCGTATGGGACTTGACGCGCGGGCACTGGCCCTCGGACAGGCGCTGGTAGCTGATGTAACGGGTGCGTCAGCTTACTACAATCCAGCACTGGCCGTGTTTACCGACCAACCGGTGCTGGCGCTCAGCACTGCGTTTATGGCACTCGACCGGGAGCTACAAAGCGCTCAACTGGCTACTCGGATGCCACCACGTGCAGGTATTGCGGTGGTGCTCCGGTATGCCGGCGTGCGTAACATCGACGGGCGGGACGCCAGCGGCTACCATACGCAGACCTACAGCACCGATGAGTACACGTTGCTGGTGGCTTTTGGCACGCAGGTAAACGATCGGCTTACCCTGGGTATCGGACTGCAGTTTTTCCGGGCAGACCTGTTTGAAGGACTGCGGCCAGTGCAAAGCATCGGGCTCGATCTGGGCTTGCTTTATCGCGCCTCGGAAACGCTGCATCTGGGCCTGGCTTTTGACGATCTACTGGCCCGTTACACCTGGAATACGGCCGATCTGTACGGGCCGCAGCAGGGAAGCACTACGTCCGATCGGTTTCCGATGCGCGTGCGGTTGGGCGCTTCATGGGCGACACTGGCCGGTAGGCTCCGGCTGATGGGGGAGTATGAGGCTTCGTTCACCTCGGTAGAGGTGCGACAGCGGCGTGTGCGGCTTGTAGGGGACACCCCGCGCGAAGGGATGATTGCCGAGCGACGCTGGGCGCGGGATGGGCAACTGCGTCTGGGAGCTACCTACCGGCTGGGGGCGGCGTTCACCGTGCTGGGCGGGCTCGATCGCATTGGCCGGCTGCCCGAAGCAGGTGGCTGGCAGCCTGCCCTGGGCTTTTCGCTGGCGACCCAACTGGGCAATCTGCCCTTCCAGGCAGGCTATGCCGTTCGGCTTGAGCACGCCGGCCTGCCCCCGATGCACATGCTCTCTGTGGCGCTGGTCTTTGCAGAAAGAAATCGGTAGTAAAGACGCCTTCCAGAAAGGATGAAAGCAGAACACCCCCCGTATCCCGTATA
>JALSJJ010000144.1 GCA_026989375.1 Rhodothermus sp. | reverse complement strand
CAGAGCGGAGAGGAAATGAAAAAAAGCGCTGCTCCCGGATGGCAAAGGGAAGTAATCCCGGAAGTAGCCACAGAGACCACTCCTGCAAGCATGGCCGAACGCGCTTCCCGGGCACCAAGCTTACTCCACAGGCACCAAGCTGTTGAGCAGTTCTTCATTCGTCTGCGTCTGCTGCATGTGGCGCAGCAGGGCCTGCATGGCTTCGATGGGCGGCCGTGAATTCAGCGCCCGAAACAGCCGATGGTACTGTTCGATCCGATCACCAATGAGAAGCTCCTCGTTGCGCGTACCGCTTTTGCGCAGGTTGATGGCCGGGTAAATGCGTTTGTCAGCCATCTCGCGGTCCAGCACGATCTCCGCATTCCCGGTACCTTTGAACTCCTCGTAAATCACCTCGTCCATCCGGCTGCCCGTCTCTATCAGCGCCGTGGCAATGATGCTCAGCGAACCACCGCCTTCAATATTCCGGGCCGCGCCAAAAATGCGCCGAGGGATTTGCAATGCACGCGCGTCGAGGCCGCCCGAGAGCGTACGGCCACTGCCTTCCACGTACAGGTTGAACGTGCGCCCCAGCCGCGTGAGCGAGTCGAGCAGCAGCACGACGTCGTACTTGAGCTCGACCAGCCGCTTGGCAAACTCCAACGCCAGCGTCGAAACGCGAATGTGGTTGTCCTCTTCGCGGTCGTTGGACGAAGCAAAGACAATGGCCGGCGTCGAACGCCGAAAGTCGGTCACTTCTTCGGGGCGCTCGTCCACCAGCAATGCCACCAGCTTGACCTCGGGATGGTTCTGGGCGATCCCAGCGGCAATCTGTTTGAGCAGCACCGTCTTGCCGGTGCGCGGCGGTGCGACAATCAGAGCACGCTGGCCTTTGCCGATGGGCGCAGCCAGATCGACCACGCGCATCGCGTAGTCGGTCGGGCCAGTTACCAGGTTGAATTTTTCGTTCGGATAGACAATCTGCCCGGACTCGAAATCTTCGGTTTCCGCCCAGACTTCGGGCGACACTCCCATGATTGAATGAATCTCGTCCACCTGCATATCGCCCTTGCGGCCCGGGCGCAGCGTGCCTTCGATCAGCACGCCATCGCGCAGTTTGTAGTGCCGGATAACTGGCGGAGCCACAAAGGGATCATTGCCCTTGGGTAGATCGGGGCGAAATTCCCGCACAAAGCCAAACTTTTTATCCCCGATCAATTCCAGAATGCCACGAAACGTTTGTCCATTCATAGAGACCACGTTACTGCTTTCTCAGAAAAACTTTCTCGTGTCGGATCGCTATCGATTGGATGCTGTCTCTCCAGAGGAAAGTACATGCATGTTTTGCCGAATGCAATGCATGGAAGGCGCACGTCCTTTATCCTTTACCCCGACGCGGGGCGCTGCCACAGATCTCGGATCCGTCCCCACCAACCGTGGAAACGCGTTGGCCGACGGACAGAGAGGGGAACCTGAACCAACCGAACCGGTCCCTGCTGTCAGGTGGAACGATGGCCGTGCAGGTTGGTTTCCCGAACGCCCTCTACAGACCTGGCACCAATGCAGGCAGCAGAAACGCCGCAGACAACACCACCCCGGTCGCCAGCGGCCTGGCTGGAGCGCCTTCACGTAGCAGTCCATGGTCCTGAGGATGGGCCGCCTGTTTTGCTGCTGCACGGATGGGGAAGCAGCGCTCGACTCATGGAACCGATCGCCGAGGCACTGGCCGACCGCTATCGCGTGTTCAACGTGGACCTGCCGGGCCACGGCCACTCGCCTCCTCCTCCCGAGCCCTGGGGGGTGTTTGAGCATGCAGCGCTGGTGGCCCATCTGATCCGCACCCGTATTGGCCGCCCCGTTGTGCTCATTGGCCATTCCAACGGAGGCCGCATCGGCCTCTACCTGGCTTCCGAGCCAGAAGGGAAGGAGTTGCTGCGGGCCCTTGTGCTGATCAGTCCTTCCGGTATGCGTCCACACCGCCCCTGGCACTACTACGTGCGCGCAACCCTGGCCCGCCTGCTCAAAGCTCCTTTCCAGGTGCTGCCACAACCGCTACGCGAACCGGCGCTCGACTGGCTCCGGCATACGATCGTCTGGAAGGCGCTGGGATCGTCGGACTATCGCCGCCTGGATGGGGTGATGCGCGAGACCTTTGTGCGCATCGTCAACACCTACGTTGAAGATCGACTTGAACGCATTACCATTCCGGTGCTGGTCTTCTGGGGCGAAGGCGATCGCACTGTCCGCCGTGAGCAGATGGATCGGCTTGTTCGCGCCCTGCCCGATGCGGGTCTGGTCGTGCTGAAACAGGCCGGCCACTACGGCTATCTGGACGACCCCGATACGTTCATCGCCGCCACCCGGTATTTTCTGGAGCACCTGGCGAAGGACTGAGCTACCTGT
>JALSJJ010000143.1 GCA_026989375.1 Rhodothermus sp. | reverse complement strand
CGCTTTGGGGACGGCACGTCGCTGACGTTCCCTGTTGCTTTCACCTTCTTTGCGGAACAAGAGGAGCGGTCTTTTCAGGCCGAAGCAGATCGGCCCATCCAGCTGACCTACCGCATTCGCCCGACTATGCCTCTGCGAGCGCAACTGCTCACTCCAATTATTCGGCTGACGCCGGAAGCCCCCCGGCAACTGGTCGAGCTGCGACTGGAAAACCTGAGTGATCAACCAGTTACGGTTACCCGCTTTCGCACCACCTGGTACCCGCCAGTCGATCGGCCACCGGAATCACCGGAAGGCGAAGACGGAGATCCGCTGCCCGAAGGGGACGTTACGCTGGCGCCGGGCGCCACCCACACAGCGCGCTTCTATCTCAACTTTTCGGATTCTCCCTTTGAACGGCTGGTGCGCGAGCTGGGGGATGGACGGTCCATGTCTTTCCAGATCGATTTTCTGTTCTTTGCGCGACGGCCCGACGGGAGTCTCTTAGAAGCTCCGGCCACCCCCCGCCTGAACGCTGAACTGACCCTGGGCGAACCCCTCCGCATCCTGGCCATCCATCCGGCCCATCAGGATACGCTCCCCTGGCGTCCACAACTACTGGTGATTCGATGGGTGCCCTTCGACAATAGCTACCGGGGCGTTACGTTCGAGGTAACCGTGCAGGAAGAGGGTACCGGTCGCTTCTGGACCAACACGCGCCGGCTGAACTGGCCGCGCGGTCCGCTGGCCATCACACCCGGTAGAGAAATCTATCGGGCCAGCATGCATATTGTGAACGCAACCGGACGTCCGCCTGAACTCGTGGACTGGGCCAACGAATTCCGGCCGGGACGTCGCTACCAGTGGACTGTCAGCGCTACCTTCCGTAATCCGGACGGCAGCACCGAGTCGGTCCGCTCCGAGCCGTTCACGTTTGTCCATGGCATGATCGCGCCCGAGCTGGGCGTCCCGGCCAATAACGCGACGTTTGCCGCAGGCGAAACCATTGCCTTTACCTGGACCCCCCGCCTTTCTCCCCGAGCCCTTTCACCCGACGTGCTGGCCATTGCCCGGGGCGAGGCCGCCATGTTCTTCGAAGGCACGACCACCCATCGCGCCCGACTCCAGGTAGCCACCAACCCGGACTTCTCCGCGGAAAGTCTGGTACTGGAACACCCCTTTGAATTTGCCTTCACAGAAACCAACTACGCCGATGTACTGACCGAGCAGAGCTGGCGTCCCGAGCATCGCTGGCGCCCCGGCACTTACTACTGGCGGGTCGTCTGGCTCGATGAGGACGACCGCCCCTATAGCGCCTCTCCAGTGCGTCGGTTTACCATCGGCGAGACGGCGTTTGCCGTCCAGAACTATCTGCCGGCCGACGGTGCCGTGATCAATGAGCTGAGCACCCCCTTCTACATCCACACGACGCGTCCACTGGATCCGGCTCGTCTGCGTTCTGGCTGGCTGGAAATTCGCCGCCTCACCCGCGACGATGAGGCGCTCCGGGATGTTTTCTCCAATCCGGACCGGCTGGTCGCCCGCGTGAATATCACCCGGCTGGAACCCCATCCGGAGGAGCCGAATGTCTTTCAGGTGTACACAGGGACACCGCCTGCACCCTATGTGCTCACTTCCACAGAAGCGGCCCAGTTCGTATGGGTTGTCTCTCTGAACCTGAACAACGAGGGAGCCCCTGAGCTGCCCGCCCTGGCTGAAAGCACCCCCACCCGTTTCCGCCTGCGCGAGCCTTCGGCGGCCTGTCTGGCAGCCTGCGAAGAACCGCTCCCCACCAACCGCACGCTTTCTACCGAACCCGCCTCGGCCTTTGTCAATCGGCAGGTACAGATCGGCAAGTTCTTCCTCCGTATCACCGAGGCCGAAGGAACCGGCAGCAACCTCTCCGGCCGCGGTATCATCCGGGTTACGCTGGGAAGCACGTTCAACCTGCGCGTGCGCTTCGAAAACCTGCAGATCAACACCGACAATCAGGTCATCGCCGGCGAGGCGTTTGCCGAGGCCGACGAGGCGGTTCCGGACGAGTGGGCCACCCGATTTGAACGCTTTGTGCCCGACACGGCCCGGGCCCGACGCATCCGCGACGTCATCCGAACCGGCCGCAAACTGGCCAGTCTGCTCGGACTTTCCACCGAACCGGTCACGTTACCCATTGGCCTGGACCAGGTGATCGAGGGGACGCAGTGGGTGGTGGCCATCGTGGGCATTCGCTTTCAACCCACCCGGGCCAGCCTGAACGCTCTCCTGGACGTACCCATACCTTTCCTGGAAACCGGCCGGCTGGCCCTGGGCGCACGTGACGTGTGCATCAATCCACGCGGACTGGCGGGGGCCTTCCGGCTCGCCCTGGAGCGCTCGCTGCAGTTCACGCTCCGGCGCAGTCCGGATCTGATCCTCCGCGTGCTGGGCGAAGCCGACACCGAGGCGGGCGAAACCGGCACCGGGGCCGCCTGGGACTGCACCGGATTCCAGGAGCTGCAACTGGCCCTGCAGTTCGAATTCCCGCGGGATTGGTTCATCCCCATCAATGGAGCCGGCACCGACCGCGGCGACCGCGCCCGCGCTACCTTCCGCTTTGCAACCCGGAGCCTCGATGGATGGCTGGTGTCGGGCACCATGGATCGGGCTCGCATCACCGGGACCGACTTCATCTTCGAAGCGTCTGATATTGTTTACGACAATGCCATCCATCGCAATCCGCCCGATATCGTCTTCCCCGAAGGCTATGAAGGTCCCCGCGACAACTCGTGGACCGGCTGGTACATCCGAAATGCTACCTTCTTCCTGCCCTCGCAGTTTGGCTCTTTCGAAGACCCCTCGGCCCGCCTGTCCTTTGGCGTGCAGAACGTCCTGATTGATGGCACCGGATTTACGCTGGTCGCGCAGGCCAACAACCTGCTTAACCTGGACACCAACCCGGGCAGCCTGGACGGCTGGGCCTTTTCGATTGAACAAATCCGGGCTGAATGGGTGAGCAGTTCCTTCCGAGAGGGCCGGATGCAGGGCCAGATCCGTATTCCCATTGGGGAACCCGCCCTGCAATACACTGCCCTGCTGCAATCGGCCGAGGCTTTTGAAGCCGAGCGACGGGCCGAAGCGGGCACGCCGGACGAACCAGCGCGGCGCGATGACCAGCCGTCGCTTTACTATACGTTCCGGATCGAGCCCCCGGAAACCTTCCGGGCGACCCTGTTCGAAGCAGCCCAGCTTCAACTGGAGCCTACTTCCCGCATCGAAATCACCAACCGCCCCCTTGAAAACTGCTTCGGTCGCACCCGGCGCGCTGAATTCCAGGCCTATGCCTGTCTGAACGGCACGTTGACGCTGGCAGGTGACCTGGGCGGTATTCCGCTCTCATTCCGGGGGGTACAATTTGAAAACTTCGGCGTCAGCTCCCGCAGCCCTTACTTCAATGCAGGTAGCTGGAGCTGGGCCAGTCCGCCGCATTATCTGGGAGGATATGGATCGGCCGCAGAAGCCCCTCTCCAGGAAAGCTCTTCAATGGGCTTCCCGGTTACGATTGACGATCTCGGACTGGAGGTGGGTACGCGAGATGGTAATCCGGCCGCTGGCCTGCGCTTCGAACTGGCCGTTCACCTGGGCAGCGACGAAGCTTCACTATCGGCTCGTACGACCCTGACTGTCTGGGGGCGGCTGGAACGACCGCCACGCGCTCCCATGCGTCCGGCCTTTGCCGGCGTGGAGCTGGCTGCCCTGTGCCTTGGCGGCAGCATCAGCGGCGTGATATCGGTCGGTGAAGATAGCTGTCTGGAATTTTATCGAGACGATCCGACCTATGGCAATGGCTTCGCCGGGACGTTGAACGCCTCCTTCCTGGAAAGCGTGGCGGTCAGCGCCTCTGCGCGTTTTGGCGAAGTCCGGGGCTTTAACTACTGGTACATCGACGGTCTCGTCACGCTTGGCGCCAGCGGTGGTATCCCTATCGGCGCCACCGGCATGGCCTTCTATGGCTTTGGCGGGGGCATTTATTATCGCATGCGACAGGAAAACCTGCCTGATCCTCAGGCGCTGACCGGCAGCACGCGTACCGTCCGCTACGTGCCCGACCGCAGCGTTGCGCTGGGACTGCGCGCGGCCACCGTGATCGGGACAGCCAGCCGGCCTGAACCCTTCAATGCCGACGTCACGCTGGAGGTTACCTTTAATCGCGGCGGCGGCCTCAATCGCATTCTCCTCCGCGGGGACGCCTACATGCTGGTTTCGGCAACGGATCGCCCCGAAAATCCGCCCATCACGGGCAGCGTCACCATCGACATGAACTTTGCCGAACGCACCTTCGATGCTACCTTCCAGGCACGCGTCCTGTTACGTGCTGGTAGGGTAACGGCTGTAGAGGGAAGGGGCGAGGTGCAACTCCATTTTGCCCCACGCGGGTGGTTCCTGCGCGTGGGGCGCCCCACGCCTGAAGCCGACCGCATGCGCCTACGGGTCATTGCGCTGGCCCAGGTAAACGGCTACCTCTGGGTGGGCAACTGGCCAGAGGTACCCCGCATGCCCGATCCACCCCACCCGGCTCCTTCAATCAGACGGGCAGACTTTACCGCCGACCCGACGGGTCGCGCCTTCCTCTTTGGCGCTTCAACCGGGTTCGAGTTATCCGGACAGTTCCTCATCTTCTACGGCGAACTGCGCGCCGTCATGGGATTCGATCTGGCCCTGATCGACTACGGCCGTGATGCGATGTGTACGCTGGAAGACGGGCGCACCATGACGGGCATTGGCATCAACGGCTGGTACGCCCAGGGGCAACTCTATGCCGGCATCACGGCACGCCTGAGTATTGAGGTGGATCTCTTCTTGGTGAGTGGACGCTTTGATATTTTTAATGCAGCGGTGGGCGCTACGCTCGGCGGCGGCCTGCCCAATCCGACCTATGCCAGCGGAGCTATTTCGGGACGCTATAGCATCCTGGGTGGCGCTATCAAAGGCACCTTCCGGTATGATTTCGATATTGGCGACGTTTGTAAACCGCTCCCGCCCTCTCCGCTTGAGGGCATCGAGCTGATCACCGACCTGCGTCCTCGTGATGGAGAAAGGGACGTCGATGTTTTTACCGAGCCAGCCGCTGCCTTCAGTGCCGATCTGGATCGCCCCTTTGTGATGAAAGACGTAGAGGGCCGGCCTCACATTTACCGGCTGCGTACAGAAGGCATCGTGCTACGCAAAGATAATGAACGCGGGCCTGTTGTCCGAGGCCGCAACGTGGTAACGCCCGAAGGCGATGGGGTCTATTTCCAACCGGATGAGCCGCTGGAATCTTACGCGTGGTACTGGGCACAGGTGAACGTCTACGCCGAAGAGTTGATCGGCGGACGCGTGGTTGGCCAGCAGCGGATCGGCGATGAGATCGTCTATGAAGTGGCCGGCGGTCGCTGGGAGCCTGTGCGCAACGCCCGGGGTGAGCTCATTCAGGAAACCCGAAGCGTCCGGTTTCAGGCAGGGATGCGGCCTGAACAGATTCTCCCGGAACATGTCCTCTACAGCTATCCACGCAACCGACAGCGCTACTTCCTGCAGGACATGTGCGATCCCGGAGTTATTTACCTGTCGGAAAACTACCAGTACCTGGCTGAAGACGCCGTTATCCTGGTTCGATTCACGCCCATAGAGGGGGGTAGCACGCCCATCACCGTCGAGGGACGGATCACCCGGTATGCCATTACGTTCCCGATTCCGGATCTGCAGCCGGCCACCTCCTACGTGTTGCAGGTGATTCGGCGCGAGCCCCTATCGGTCGTCCCGACCGGTTTTGTGGCCACCTATGTGGCAGAAGCAGCCCGAACAGAGTCGCCTCGAACGGGCGTCGAAACCGCTACAGAACTTGATGTACAACTGAGTCCGTCGGTGGCTGCCCAGGCCCAACAAGTGGCGCAGGCCAGCCAGAGCCTCGGACTTGCGCTGCAGTGGCGGCAGCTACGCGGTACGCTGGCACAACTGCGGGTGCGCACGCTCCCCCGTCCCCGCGTGCGTTCCGGTGAAACGCAGTTGTACCTGTACTATTTCCGCACGAGCCGTTACCGGACGCTGCAGGAAAAAATCGCGCAACTGTCCACCACCAGCACCTACCAGTTCGAACGCGGCCGCCTCTTTGGATCGCCTGTGGAGGTGCACGACTTCCAGGTAACGGTAACGTGGGCGGACGAAGGCTTTGAGCGCTACGACTTCGAGCGCCGTCGCCTTCAGGGACGCCGGTGGCGCGAAGCATTGTTAACTTATGAAATTAGCTGGTCAGACGACTGGATGCGTCGTTTTGCCCTGCCTTACATCTATGAACCATTAAATATCCTGCGTCGCCGGGGCATTTCGGCCATTTCGTTCTATAATCTGGCCCCGAGCATGGCCCTTGAACTGATCCGTCGGCAGAGCCTGCTGGAAAGCCCGCTCCGGGACAGCGAGCTCATGCCTCCTCCCTCCATTGTGGAGCGCGTGGCCCGTGCAAGCCTTCCCAAAGGCATCCTGTTCTGGTACTCCGGGCAGTCCCTGATCCGCATTCCGCCCCCACCTCCTCCGCAACTGGTCTTCCGGTACCGATTCCCCACGCTGGCCTATCTGGATCATCGGATTGTGCAGAATCAGGTGGCCGCCCTGGTCAGTACCGATCGCTGGTGGTCGCTTTCTGACGAGGACCGTCGGCGTCTCTGGCTGGCAGGCTTCTCTTCCTTCGTGCGCCCCTATGGCCGGCTGTCCATCCGGTTTGACTATCCCACCTGCGCAAGGCCAACCACCTACTACCTCTTCACACCCGGCGTGAACCTGTTTTTTGAGACCGGCAACCGGCCACCCCGAAACTTCCGTTAACCGTACCGGCTATGCGTGCACGACGCTTCTGCATGGAATATCTGCTGCTGGGCCTGTGGAGCATCGCCGGCCTGCAGGCGCGGTCCCAGCAGCCTGACACCCTGGCTGCCGATACCCTTCGGGTTCCTTCGCTGGCCGTGCAGGCCTGGTCCGACGGGGCCCGCGTGGTACTCCGATGGGCGCCGGCTTCGTTTCTCGCCTGGGACCATGGCAATGCAGTTGGCTACCACGTGGAACGCGTGCGCATCAATCCTCAGGAGCCTCCCTCTGCTCCGCTCACCTACGACCGACTGACGTCCCAGCCCCTCCGCCCCTGGCCCCTGGAAACCTGGCGCCAGCGCCTTCCGAACCCCGAGGCACGTCCGCAGGCCGCCATCGCCGCCCAGATGCTCTATGGGGCTCCCGCGCCCATTCAGGCCCGCAACCCCTTCGAAGCGGCCCAGCTGCGCGCTGCCGAGCAGGAAAATCGCTTTAGCTTCGCCCTATTTGCGGCCGATCTCGACTCCCTGGCTGCCGAAGGCCTGGGCCTGCGCTACGAAGATGCCGCCGTCGAACCTGGCGCCACGTACATCTATCGGGTTTTTGCCGCGGAACCCCATCCCTCGCTGCGTCTCGACACGGCCTACGTGGTCGTAACCGTGAACCCGACGCCACCCGCTACGCTTGATTTTGAAGTTGAAGTAGAAGCAGGCGATGGTCAGCTACGCCTTTGCTGGGATCCCCGGCTGGCTGCCTATGCCTTCACCGCCTACGTGGTCGAGCGATCCGAGGATGGCCAGCAGTATCGTCTCATGACAGAAACACCCCTGGTCCAGCTCGAAACAAACGCCACCCTGGTCGAAGACCGGACGCTCTGCTTTACCGACTCTACCACCGTCAACTACCAGCAGTACTACTATCGCGTCTATGGCATTGATGCCTTTGCACACCGCTCTCGCCCGCTGGAGGTAACGGGCATGTCGCGCGATCTCACGCCGCCTCCTGCTCCGGTCATCGAGACCGCCGAACACGTCCGCGAAAGTACGGTGCGGCTGCGCTGGCGCCTCGATAATCCCTCGCCCGATCTGGCAGGCTTCTTTATCGGCATCTCCAACAGTCCGGACGGTCCCTTTGAGATCGGCGAGCAGCTTCCCCCTTCGACCCGTGAAGCGACCGACAGCCGCGCCCTCTCCGGCGTCAACAATTACTACATTGTGCTGGCCGTCGATACCGCCGGCAACCTGTCCTCTTCCATGCCCCAGTACGTCCACCTGATCGACTCCATCCCCCCTGCTCCTCCAACCGGGTTGATTGCTCGGGTGGACACCACGGGAATCCTGACGCTGCGCTGGCACTCCAATCAAGAGCCCGACCTGCTGGGCTACCGCGTCTATCGCGCGAACCAGCTCGATCACACCTTCACGCTGGAGACCGGCTTTCCACTGGCCGACACGGTTTTCGTGGATACGCTCAACCTGAATACGCTGACCGAGGCTATCTATTACCGGGTAGTCGCCCTTGACCGCAATTACAATCCTTCGGCGCCTTCCGAACCGGTTCGTGTGCTTCTCCCTGATCGGGTACCGCCTGTTTCTCCCCTCTTTACCCGCGTCACACCGACCGACTCCAGCGTCATCCTGGAGTGGATTCCCAGCAGCAGCCCGGATGTGGTGCGCGTCTACCTTTACCGTAAACGTCCCAATGAAATCATCTGGCAGGAGATTGCTGTGCTGGACTCGACCGCCCGGCGCTACGAAGACACCACGGTGCAACCGGAGCGGCGCTATTTCTATACGCTACGCGCTGAAGACGACGTCGGCAACCTTTCCCGACCGGCCCCTCCGGTGCAGGCCCGTCCGTATGTCAAGACCTTACGTCCCCCTGTTACTCGCCTGCGGGCACGCTACGATGCCCGACAACGGGCTATCCAGCTTACCTGGTCTTACACCCATGCCCGGCCACACTGGTTCGTCGTCTTTCGCGCCGTGGAAGACCAACCCCTTCGTCGTTATCAATCGGCCGGTCGGTTTACGCAATTTCTGGATATGGACCTGATCGGGCCTGGCACCTATCGATATGCCGTACAGGTTTATTTTGAAGATGGAGGCATTTCTCCACTTAGCGAACCGGTCACTGTGGTTGTAGAAGAGTAGTCTCTACCGGATCCGGCTTCAGGTAACTCAGGATCGAGCCCGGGGTAGGGCCTGACCGGTTTCGGCATCGAACAGATGGATACGGTCCAGATCGATCCGCAAAGCTACCTCCTGCGCCAACGCCGGCCGCACACTTGCATCAACCTGCGCCACCACAGTGGCCTCTCCTATCCGCACATACAGGTGCGCAACGGCTCCCAGCACTTCCACCGTCTCCACCTGGCCACGCATCACGGCGGCCTCTTCGACGGTTGCCAATGCGACAGCTTCAGGACGTACGCCCAGCGTCACGGCCTGTCCGGGGCGGACTTTCGGCCAGTCGGCCGCGTTAAGCATAAGCTGCACCTGCCCACCTTTCCCCACGAATCGCAGACCGTCCCGGTGCTCCAACCGCCCTTCGATGAAGTTCATGGGAGGATTGCCAATAAATCCAGCTACGAAGCGGTTGGCTGGTTGGTGATAGACTTCCAGCGGTGTTCCGATCTGCTGCACCCGTCCCTTGTTGAGCACAACGATGCGCTGGCCCAGCGTCATAGCCTCCACCTGGTCGTGCGTTACATAGAGCACGGTACGTCCCAGCTCCCGATGCAGCCGGGCCAGCTCGGCCCGCATCTCCACCCGGAGCCGGGCATCCAGGTTCGATAGCGGCTCATCAAACAAAAACACGCGTGGCTCTCGCACAATGGCGCGTCCGACGGCCACACGCTGGCGCTGTCCGCCCGAAAGCTGGTGAGGGCGCCGATCCAGCAAATGCTCCAGCTCCAGCACACGGGCAGCCGCCCGCACCCGACGGTCGATCTCGGTTTTCGGCACGCGGCGCAGCTTCAACCCAAAGGCCATGTTTTCATAGACCGTCATGTGCGGATAGAGGGCATAGTTCTGAAAAACCATGGCAATGTCGCGGTCGCGGGGCGGTACGTCGTTGACTACCTGGTCTCCGATACGAATGGTGCCTCGCGAAGCCGTCTCCAGCCCCGCCACCAGTCGCAGCAATGTGGTCTTTCCACAGCCCGAAGGGCCAAGCAACACCATAAACTCGCCTTCGGCCACCTCGAACGTTACGTCCTCCACAGCTACGTAGCCATTGTCATAGATCTTCCAGACATGCTCCAGACGGACCCCTGTCTTTCGCGCTGTCTCACGCATACGCAAATGGGTTGCTGTGAAAAGGTAACTGCTGCACGCTACGGCATAAGCCCGAGGGTTCAGTGGAGCGTAGTTTCGGCGGTCACCTCCTGGAGAAATTGGGCCAGCGCTTCGCCTTCCAGCAGCATCAGCTCTTCCATACTCAGGTTAAGCACGACGGCCACCGAGCGCGTTGCGCCCTTTTCTTCCACACTGAAAACGCGATAGGCGTAACGCGTCCCTTCGTGAGTTACCTCTACAGGTGGAGTGCCCCGTGCATAGAGCCAGCGCCGGGCTGCTTCGTGCCGGCTCACTTCCAGCAGCGTGTAGAGCGCTTCGATGGTGGACTCAGCGCCGGCATTGTAGTTAACTACGTCCGGACCCTGGATACCGTCGTAGCCACGTCCCGTCTTCGGATCGTACATAGGCACGCCGGCTTCGTTATTGCCGGTCAGCCAGCTGGCAGCCAGCCCGGCCATCGTGGCATAACGCACATCGCCGGTCTGCTCATAGAGCCGGATGAGTCCCACCGCGACGCAACGTACGGCATAGGCAATTTGCTCATAACGTTGCACCTGCGTCGTGTCGTCCAGCGACATGGCATACATCCAGCCGTAGACGAGCAGCCGCGGATAAAAATGCTCGGCTTCGTAGCGGGCCGATGACAGATAGCCGGCCTCAGCCAGCGCCTGCGTCTGCGCATTGCCCCAGCCATGCCAGGTGTCGATCCAGGAAGCATGCGCTCCGTATGGATGGCGCGCCATCGATCCGTACTGCATGAGCATCATGCCCTCGGCCAATTGTCGGATCATGCGGGCCAGCATGGTATCGGGCGTGGCCCTGTGCAGCCGGACCAACCCCAGCAACAATTCGCTGGACGCGTCCGCTCCGTAGCGATACACCAGCCACTCCGGTACGGTACGGCCGTTCACCTGCTGCGTACGCGGGTAGCGGACCAGCCACGTGCGGTCCAGGTGCACCAGCGCCCGGCGCGCAGCCCTGGCAGCCTGCGCAGCCAGCTCCGGGTTGGCTTCCCGCAGCACATCCGCGGCCATTCCCAGCGCCCAGACCGCCCGACTGGCCCACCAGCCGAAGGGTTCGGCCCGGCTGTTCGGATGCGTTGTGTTGATGTCGAGCTGGCTGGAGTACACAAAGTTGTAAAAGAGCCCATCTTCGCGCTGCATGTAGTGCACAAAGCGCAGGAGCTTCTCGGCAGTATGCCGGAGCGTGTCGTTGCCGGTCAGCTCATAAAGCCGCAGATACAGCACGGCGGCCCGGGCCGCATCATCCACGCAGGCCGTGCCTTCGTCCGGCGCATCTACCCACCGGTAATCGGGTGCTTCCGCATAGATGTGCACGATGCGCAGCACCGAGTCGCCGCGCTCCACGTCCTCGCTCAGATGCTCCAGATGGGCCAGGTTGATCGGCAGCTCGGAAAGCGTGGTCGGGCGCGGCGGGTCGGTGCGGCAGCCGATGCTCAGCACCCAGCAACTCAGCCACAGTAAGCAAAGACGCGATCGGACCATATCCTCAGCCTTTCAGTCCACTGGTCGCAAAACTCTGGATGAAGTAGCGCTGGAAGAACAGGTAGGCCAGAACAATCGGCAATGCCAGCAGGAAGGCAGCGGCCAGTTGCGGACCAAGCTGCCCTTCGGCGCCGCCCCCCACTGCAAACAGGGCCACCAGTTGCGGTAGCGTCATCCACTGCACCTCGCGCACCACGATGATCGGCCACAGCACCTCGTTCCAGCTTCCGATAAAGGTGAGCAGCCCCACGGTTACCAGGGCCGGCACCGACAGCGGCCAGACGATCGTAAACAGAATGCGCAGCTCGCCACAGCCATCCATCCGCGCGGCGTCGATCAGATCACGTGGAATCGTCAGAAAGCTCTGGCGCAGGATGAGCACGCCCGTTGCATTCATCATGAACGGCACGATCAGCCCCAGCAGCGAGTCGGTCCAGCCCAACCGTACCACCAGCGTGTAGAGCGGAATGAGCAACAGCAAAAAGGGAATCATCAGGGTGAACAGGATGAGCGAAAAGACCGTTTCGCGGCCGCGCCAGTGCAACTTGGCCAGCGCATAGGCCGCCATCGAAGTGAAGACCAGTACCGAAGCCGTCACAGCCAGCGCCACCACCAGGCTATTCAACAGCCCGCGCCAGACCGGAATGCGCTCGAAGACGAGCCGGTAGTGCTCCAGCGTCCACCGGGAAGGGAGCAACGTCAGCTCGGGAATCTCTGCCTCCGGGGTAAACGTAGCGATGCCCATCCAGACGAACGGGTAGGCAAACCCCACCAGACCAATCCCGAGCAGCAGGTAAAGTCCCAGCCGGCGCATGATTCAGCTCCAGGTGTCGGTTTCTACAAAACGTCGTTGCAGCAGGACCACGAGGAAGATCACGATCGCAAAGCAGAAGCCTAAGGCGGCCGCATAGCCCATGTGGTTGAAGTAAAAGGCCTGGTTGTAGATGTAGAGCACGGCCGAGAGCGTGGCATTCAGCGGGCCGCCGCCGGTCAGAATGTAGGGTTCGATAAATAGCGAGAACCCGCCAATCGTCGAAAGCACCACCACCGTTACCATCGTTGGATTTAGCATGGGTAGCGTTACGTGCCACCAGCGCTGCCAGGCGTTGGCACCGTCCAGCTCGGCCGCCTCGTACAGATGCCTCGGGATGTGCTGCAATCCAGCCAGGAACAGCACAATGTACAGTCCCACGTTCTTCCAGGTGGCCATGATGGCAATGGAGGGCATCGCCAGGGCCGGTGACACCAGCCAGGGCACTGGTTCACCCCCCAGCGCCTGAAGCATTCGATTGATCAGCCCGGTGTCGAACGCAAACAGTTGCTGAAACAGAATCGTAATGACCACCCCGGAGACGACCACCGGCATGAAGTAAGCTGCCCGGAAAAAACCGCGTCCTTTGAGTGGCCGGTTCAGCAGCTCCGCAAAGAACAGGGCCACAACGATCTGCAGCGGAATGTGAATCGTCAGAAAGATCCCTGTGTTGAGCAGCGCCCGGAAAAACAGGTCATCGCGCATCAATCGCCAGAAGTTTTTCAGGCCCACAAATTCCATGGGCGTAACGATATCCCAGCGATGGAACATCAGCACGAAGGCAAACAGCAGCGGGTAGCCAAAAAACACGCTTAGGTGCAGCAGGTAGGGCGCCACCAGCACATACCCCTGCTGCGCTTCACGCAGCCGGACGCGCCACCGTCGGTTTTTTGTCACACGCTCAGGCATTCCAGTCCAGAATCATCTGAATGCGCCGCAGGGCGCGGCGGGTTGCTTCGGCTGGCGAACGTACGCCATAGACGGCGGCTGCCTCGAATTCCTGCGCCAGGGCATCCAGAATTTCCTTCAGATCGGGCACGCTGTCGACGCTTCGCGTATAGGCTGCCTGGGCGGCAAAATGTCGAAGGATCGGATACCGTTCAAACACCGGCGCAAAATACGGATCGTCCAACAACCCCCGACGCACAGGAATCTGACGCGTGCGCTCCAGCAATCGCCGATCGGCTTTGCGCGAAACCAGAAAGCGGGCCAGTCGCCAGGCCACTTCGGGATGTTGCGTGGTCGAAAAGATGACAATGTTTTTGTAATCGCCATACGTATAGACCGGTCCCTCGTGGTCGTCCGGCACAGGAATCGGTGCCACGTCGTAGGTCAGGTCCGGCGGTGCGTTCTTTTCCAGCCAGATCAGATGCCAGGGCCCGGTGAAATCGGTAGCGAGTTGTTCCTGGATGAACCGACTTCCGCCGCTGGTCCAGACGGCTTTTGGGAAAGCACCCATCGCGTAGAGACGGGCAAAAAAAGCAAATACGCGGTTAGAAGCCATTGTATCGATCGCCAAGTTTCCCTGTCGGTCAAACAGCGTGCGCCCGCCCGAAGCGGCAATGTAGAAGGCGTAGTAGTCGAAATAACGCTGCCACCAGATGGGACGGATATCGCGGTAGCCCATCCATCGATCGAGGAGACCGTCGCCGTCGGTGTCGGCCACGATACGGCGAGCCGCCTCCAGGTATTCGCCATAAGTACGTGGTGGCTGTTCAAGCCCTGCTTCCCGCAGGAGTTGTACGTTATAGAACATCATAACCGGATTTGTCTTCCAGGGAAGCTGGTAGAAGTGGCCGTCGCGCGATCGAAACGACGCGCGCACCGTCTCAGGAATACGTGCGTCAAGCAACGAATCAAAATCCGGAAATTGATCGAGCGGTACCAGCGCCCCGGCTTCCACAAAATCCTCGACAATGCCCGGCCAGATGTTCGAGCATAGATCGGGCGTCGTTCCCGCAGCCACGGCCGCCAGCAGCACTTCTTCGCTGGACTGGCCGGCCGGGATGGGCTGCACAACCACTTCGACGTCCGGGTTGGCTGCCATCCATTCGGCCACCAGCTCCCGGGCCAGTGCCAGCTCATCGGGATTCGGAGCCGTCCAGTAGACAAGCCGGGTTTTACCACTCTCTGCGATGGACATCGAAGCCGGTCGATGGCAGCCCATCAACAGAAGGACGCCCGCGAGCACACCCAGTAGCCCCCTGCTACCCATAGGCCGACGTAGCCTTCGCTCACGGTTCATTGTTGGCATGCATGATTGTACTTTTAGCGTATGGACGAGGCGCGAACCACCAGCTCACAGGGCACGACAATCATATGTTGTCCACGGGCATACGGGCGACGCGCCGGATCCGGCGTCATTCGCTCGACCAGATGACGCATGGCCAGCTCGCCCAGTTGCTCCTTAAAGACCCGCACGCTGGTGAGCGGTACCGGTGCCTGCGCGGCGCTCTGCACGTCGTCGAACCCCACCAGCGCTATATCGTCAGGCACACGCAGACCGTTCTGTAACAGCGTCTCCATCACCCCCAGCGCCAGCGCATCGTTGGCACAGAAAGCGGCTGTTGGACGCTCCGCCAGGGCCAGCAGGCGCTGTCCCAGTAGCTGCCCTGTGGCCCGCGTGGGTTCAGCTTCCGGTTCGATAAGCACCAGCGCCGGATCCATCGACCGCCCGATCCGTCCCAGCGCGATCCGATAGCCTTCTAACCGATGGGCAATGCTCGGATGCTGAAGGTCGGCCCCGATAAAAGCTATCCGCTGGTGTCCCTGTCGAATCAAATGCTCAACGGCCACACGAGCCCCACCCTGGTTGTCGATCACAACCGCCGGCAATCCTTCGGCCTCATAGTCGATGAGCACGGCCGGCAACTTCATGGCCCGCACCTCGTCCAGAAACGCATCACTGACCTTACCCGCAATCAGCAAACCGTCAACGCTCCGCTCCCGCAGAAAACGCGGCGTATGCTCCCCTTTGTGATAATCATCCGGAATCGTTGTCAGCAATACGTAGAGGTTATGGAGCCGCGCCTCAAATTCAGTCCCCAGAAAAATATACGTGTAAAACGGTTCGCTTCGGGTAAAATGATCTTCTCGGAGCACAAACCCCACATTGCCGGTGCGTTGCATCGACAGATCACGCGCCGCCCGCAAGGGCACATACCCCAGCTCCCTGGCAGCCTGCAACACACGCCGACGTGTCGCCTCGCTGACCTTTCCTTTGTTGTTGAGCACCAACGAGACGGTCGAGATGGATACCCCAGCCGCCCGGGCTACCTCTCGGATAGTACATCGTGAAGTACTCATGCAGACACAAGCCTCATTGTTCGCTAAATCGATTTATTTAAAATTTATCCAATTTTATGTAAATATGTCAAGTTTTCTTTCGTGCCTGGACGACCGAAGCCTCCCCCTTCCTTATCAACAAGCGCCGAACCCAAAACGCAAGGCGAATGCTCCTATCGATAAACGAAGGCAACGTTGTAAAAGCGGGGACAAGAAACGATAGATG
>JALSJJ010000142.1 GCA_026989375.1 Rhodothermus sp. | reverse complement strand
AAAAAGGTGCGATTAAAACCCCTTGCGCTGTCGAGGGGAAATTGGCCTTTCTGACGCAGTATAAGCAATTTCCGTCGGCCTGTCAAGCCCCCTTCCGTCGTCGACCTCCAGTTACCCCGAAATCCCCGGGAGTCTGACGATTTATTATAAGTTGTTTATAAACAACATTTTATTAGCTTGTCCTATTGTCAGAAAGCAAAGGATGCGGATGTAGAAGGCTGAGACGGCGGTAGGGCGACGATTAAAAATTTTGCTATCCTGTTGTAAACAGGATATTTGTTAAAAAACTTTCTAACCTTCTTCCGTTGATTCTGGCGTGGGGGTGGCAAATTCGTCGTAGCTTTCACGGCGGATGGCAATACCGGCGGCCGACAGTTTACCTTCAAGGTTTTCGTAGCCGCGGTCGAGGTGGTAGACGCGCAGCACGTGCGTTTCGCCCTCGGCAATCAGAGCCGCCAGCACCAGCGAGACGCTGCCGCGCAGGTCGGTGCTCATCACGTGCGCGCCCTGCAGCCGCTGGGGACCTTCAAGATAGACCGTGTTACCGTCGATGCGCACCTGCAATCCCATGCGCATGAGCTCCGGAATGTGTTTGAAGCGATCGGGATACACAGTGTCGCGCACGAAGGCCGTTCCCTGAGCCTGCGAGAGCAGGACGGTCCACTGCGCCTGCAAATCGGTGGGAAAACCTGGATAGGGGGCTGTTTCAATGGAGACAGCCCGCAGGCGCTCGGGCACGGTGACGGCGACAGTGTCGCCATCAAAGGTAAAAGCAGCCCCGGTCTGTCGAAATGCTTCCAGAAAGGTGTCGCCCAGGTGAGCCGGTTCGGCACCGGTCAGATAAATGGTATCACCGGGTTGACCAGCCAGGGCTGCGGCAATCATGAACGTGCCCAGCTCGATGCGGTCGGGACAGTTGCGAAAGGTGATGGGATGCAGGGCCTCGACGCCTTCGACCTCGATGGTGCGCGTCCCCAACCCTTCGATCCGGGCGCCCATCTGCTGCAGAGCCTGGCCGAAGACGACCACGTCGGGTTCCAGCGCCGCGTTTTCGATGCAGGAGCTCCCGCGGGCGGTTGCTGCGCCCAGGAGCAGGTTCACCGTAGCGCCCACGCTGGGCGGATCGAGCCGAAAGCGACCACCACGCAACCTTCCTCCCGGTGCCCGCGCTACTACATAGCCCCGGTCCAGCTCAATCTCGGCTCCGAAGGCCCGCAATCCCTCCAGGTGCAGGTTGACCGGACGTGGTCCCCAGGCGCACCCTCCTGGCAATGAAACGCGCGCCTGCCCGCAGCGGCCCAGCAAGGCCCCCAGCATGTAAAACGAGGCACGCATCTGCTTGACCAGCTCGTAAGGCGCTTCCGGAAAGTCGATGCGGGTGGCATCGATGCGCAGCACATGCGTTTCCGGATCGAAGCGCACCGAGGCGCCTGCAATGCGGAGCACGTGAGCGAAGGTCGTGATGTCCCGCAGATGCGGAATGTTCTCCAGTACGGTAATGCCATCGGCCAGTATGGCGCCGGCCATGAGCATCAGCGCTGTGTTCTTGGAACCGCTGACCGGCAGCGCACCCCGAAGCGGCCGCCCACCTTCGATCACCAGTTTATCCATGCGTGTGTGTTTTTTTCGGGAAGCTGTGACAAGATACTATCCATGGAATCCGTGCGCCGGTCGCTGCGTTCCTTCGAGGCGATGAGGGTTGAGAAAAGAAGCGCGATGAAGCCATCGACGCTCATCTACCTGGACCACGCCGCCACAACGCCGCTGGATCCGCGCGTGCTGGAGGCCATGCGGCCGTATCTGGAGGCGCATTACGGCAATCCGTCGTCGGTCCATCAGCTTGGCCGCCGGGCACGCGTGGCCATCGAAGAGAGCCGCGAACGGATCGCGGCGCTGATCGGTGCCGAACCAGCCGAAATCATCTTCACCAGTGGTGGCACCGAGGCCGACAATCTGGCGCTCCGCGGCGTGCTGCGCGGCACGCGACGCCACCTGATCACCTCACAGGCTGAACACGAGGCCATTCTGCGCACGGCCGAAGCGCTCGAAGCGGAAGGCGTAACGGTGACCTATCTACCACCTGGCCCTGAGGGCGCCGTCACGGCCGAGCAGGTGGCCAACGCTCTTACAGAGGGCGCAGGTCTGGTGTCGATCATGCACACGAACAACGAGCTGGGCACCTACTCGCCTGTGCGCGCGATTGCCGAGGTGTGCCATCGAAAAGGCGTGCTCCTGCACTGCGATGCCGTGCAGGCTGTAGGCTTGCTGCCGGTGCACGTGGATGAGCTGGGCGTAGATCTGCTTTCGGCTTCGGCCCACAAATTCTATGGCCCCAAAGGCGTGGGCTTTCTGTACGTGCGGCGTGGCATTGAGCTGCAACCGCTTCTGCGGGGAGGCAAACAGGAACAGGGACGCCGGGCCGGCACCGAGAATGTGGCCGCCATTGTAGGCATGGCAAGGGCTCTGGAGCTGGCCATTGAAGAGCAGGAGACCAGACTGGCCCATCTGCAGCAATTGCGAACCCGGTTAATCCAGCGGTTGGAAGAGGCCCTGGGCGATGCGTTCGTGCTCAACACGCCCCGCGATCCCGCACAGGCCGCGCCGCATATCGTCAACATTGCCTTTCCTCCGCAAAACGGCGAGCCGATCGATGGCGAGATGCTGCTGCTGAACCTGGACCTGGAGGGCGTGTGCGTTTCGTCCGGTTCGGCCTGCACCAGTGGGGCGGTGGAGCCCAGCCATGTGCTCCAGGCCATCGGGCTGCCGCGCGAGACGGCCGGGGCCGCCGTGCGTTTTTCGATGGGATGGAAGACGACAGAGACCGAAATTGATCGGGCCGTCGAAATCCTGGCTACTGTGGTGACCCGCATGATGCGTATAGGACTGCTGCGTTGAAAATTTTGCCAGAAACGTAGCAATCCAGGTGTCGCTTTTTCGTATCTTTTGAAAGTGCATTGGAAGCGCTTCTGGAAAAAAACGGTGATTTGCTATGGAAACGCTACATGTACGGGGCCGCAAGGTGGTGGACGAATTCATCACGCTGGAGCAGTTCATCATCGACCAGCAGAGCCGCTTCCCGCACTCGACCGGGGCCTTTTCGCGGTTGCTTCGAGACATCAGTGTGGCCGCCAAGATCGTCAACCGGGATATTCGTCGGGCCGGGCTGGTGGATATTTTCGGGACAACCGGCCGGGTCAACATTTATGGCGAAGTGCAGCAGAAGCTTGATGCGATGGCCCACGAAGAGTTCGTTCGTGCACTCAAACGCGGAGGCGAGTGTTGCCTGATCGGCTCCGAGGAGCACGCCGAGGCGATCCCGCTCAGCGCTAATGGCGAAGGCGACGGTCGCTACATCGTGCTGCTCGACCCGCTTGACGGCTCCTCGAACGTGGATGTGAACGTGTCGGTCGGGACCATCTTCAGCATCTACCGGCTGCCCGACGAGTACGAAACGCCTACGCTGGAAGCCGCCCTCCAGCCGGGTAGCCAACAGGTGGCAGCGGGCTACATCGTTTATGGTTCCTCAACCATGCTGGTCTACACCACGGGCAACGGCGTCAACGGATTCACGCTGGATCCATCGATCGGTGAATTTATCCTTTCCCATCCAAATATCCGGATTCCGAAGAAAGGCAAGATCTACTCCATTAACGAGGGCAACTTCAATTCCTTCGAAGAAGGCCTTAAGCGGTTTCTCCGATGGGCGCAAGAAGAAGATAAAGCCACCGGGCGCCCCTTCACCACGCGCTATATCGGCTCGTTTGTGTCTGACTTCCACCGCAACCTGCTCAAGGGCGGCATCTACATGTACCCGGCCACCCGGAAGAATCCAGAGGGTAAACTCCGGCTGATGTACGAGGCCAATCCTATGGCCTTTATTGTCGAGCAGGCCGGCGGACGCGCTTCGGACGGGCATCGGCGCATCCTGGACATCGTGCCGGAAAAGCTACACCAGCGCACCCCCTTGTTCATTGGTAGTGAGGAGCTGGTGCGGACCGTCGAGGAATTCCTGCAGGGGAAACGCTAAGGTGTCATGCGCTACGTATGGCTCCTGCTGGTAGGCCTGCTGAGCGGAGCCATGGCGGCATTGACGTAGGCCCAGCCAGTGCGGTCGCTACGCGTCCTGTGCATTGGGGCACCCCCAGACGACTGGGAGGTCAAGATGGGAGGCACGGCAGCGCTCTATGCTGCTCGGCGTCAGGCCGAAGCTGAAGAGGTAGCCCGCCGGCTGGGCATTGCCGAGTACGAAGTGCTCGACAACCATGACGGCGAGCTGGTCCCTTCCGATGGAAGTGCGTAAGCAGATCATCCGGGAAATTCGGGAATGGCGGGCCGATCTGGTCTTTGCACCGCGGCCCAACGACTATCACCCGGATCATCGCTACACCGGCCAGCTCATGCAAGACGCTGCTTGCCTTGTCATGGTGTTCGACGTAGTGCCCGATGTGCCGGTCCTTTTGCACAATCCGGTCTTTCTCGTGACGTAACACTCACTTTGGCGTGGTTGCCAGATCTCTGGTAAAACT
This sequence comes from Rhodothermus sp., assembly GCA_026989375.1. GTDB lineage: Bacteria > Bacteroidota > Rhodothermia > Rhodothermales > Rhodothermaceae > Rhodothermus. Next base: position 11,444 of record JALSJJ010000142.1, on the reverse strand, counting down.
TCTTCTTTACGTTCCCCCTCCCCTCTGGGGAGGGGACAGGGAGGGGCCAACCATACACACCACGCCGATCCAGTTGCTGCGCTGTTTCTGACTGCCACGCTGCCTTCCAACAAACACCCCCTCAGTCCTCCGGACAGCTCCCCTATAAGGGGGAGCAAGATTTTTTTCTGGCTCGGCCGTTTGAAGTGTAGCGTGACGGTGTAACGGCCAGGCAAAACGGTTTTTATCAAGTCCCCTTTCCTCTGGGAAGGGGAACAGGGGGAGGGGCCTAACGGAAGGAGCTATGCCGGTCTTCCACATCACACACCAGAACAGGGGGAGGGGCCTAACCTCGACCATCACCGCTACAGTTCCATGCGACGGTGCCCCATCCCAGCGCAACACTCCCTCAGGCCCTTTGGGCCAGCTTCCCCTACCTGAGCGATCGCTTTAAAAAACCCATCCGTTTACGCCCGACATTGCGGTGATTATTAAAAGGTCGTCGAAACGCAAGCTTGATGCGCTCGACGCACATGTCCTCCAATTTTACGAGTGGCTACCTTGGATCGAAGGGCGGCTGGCCGAAATACCGGCCGATTCGGCCGCACGACGGGAGTGGTTGCGGATGCAGTGGCTCCGGCCACACACCACGCAGGAGATCCGCATGGAACGGGTACGCTGGTATGGCTTCGATAAAAGGTGCGCGGGCGCGGTTCGCCGAAAAGCCTTTGAGATCTGCGAGTACGGCCACCAGCCCACCGAAGAAGCGATCCGGTTGCTGTTTTCCAATGCTGGGACGACCGTAGTCGCCCTCCGCTTACCGGGCCGGTTCGCGTTTGCGCCAGCGGATTGTCTTGTTTGTAATAAGCGGACGTGCCCAGAAGCTCACGCTCAGAATGTAGCCGAACGTCAGATATAAAAAGCACAGGCCGCCCCGAAGTCCCAGCGCGTCGCCCAGTGCTCCGATGATAAGCGGTACCACGGCACCGCCGGCAATACCCGTCACCAGGATCCCAGAAAATGCCCCGTGATGGGCCTCCACCGAATTCAATGCCAGTGAGAACACGGCTGGCCACATCACTGAAGCGAACAGACCAATCAGTGGAAACGCCCAGCGGGCGACCGGACCTGGACCAAACAGCGCGGCCGTCAGGCAACCCAGCGCGGCCAGCGTAAACAGCCGCAGCACTATACGACTGTCCAGCAGCTTGAAGAGTACCATCCCCAGCAGGGTCCCCGCTGTCATCAATCCCCAGAAAGCAGAAACGGATCGGGCGCCTACAGTCTGGGGATCGTAGCCGTGATAGCGCGTCAGAAACTCTGAGATCCAGTTGGTGATGCCCTGCTCTGATCCCACATAGGCGAAAATGCCCAGAAAAAACAGCCACACCTGCGGCTGACGCAATAGCTGCCGATAGATCGCCAGGGTGCCGGCCTGTTCGTCGGCCCCTCGCTCCACGCGCGGCAATCGCACCAGCGCCATGATCCCGACCATCAACAACGAGATCGCCGCAAACAGCCAGTACAACGCAATCCAGGGCAGCTCAGGAGGCACCAACCGATCCAGCAGCGCCAGCCAGGGTGATTCAGGGGGATCGGGCTGGCTCAGATTACGCACCAGATAAGCGTAAACCAGCGGGCTCAGAAACGAAGCCAGTCCAAAGCTGAGCTGGCCCAGCGTGGCATTGAACGCGAAGTGCTCTTCCCCACCGGCCACCCGCAGGAGGGGATTGATGGCAACCTGTAAAAAGGCCATGCCCGAGCCGATCAGAAACAGGGAGCTGACAGCGACCAGGTAATTCGGAAACAGTGCCAGCAGTTGCGCGCCGGCATATGCCACCCCAAAAGCCCCTACCAGAATGGGCTTTTCACCCACGCGCTCGATCAGAAAACCGGCTGGAATGGAAAACACCCCATAGGCAATGAAAAAGGCAAACGGAAGCAAAGCCGCCAACGTCAGGCTCAGCTTGAAGTCGTCAATGATTTCCGGAATGAGCGGACCGAGGATGTTCGTCAGAAACGAAATCACGAAGAACGTGAGGAGGATGAGCCCGACCAGCGGATAGCTGCGCGCGTGCATGGTCTCAGTGGATGTCGAAAGGTTCGGAAATGCCGTCATGGTGATTGTATTCCAGTTCCGAGGCAGCCTCCTTGTCGAGCAGCACATGCGCGTAGCGATGCAACTGCACGATGGTGGCCGGCACCATCGCCGAGATGGGTCCCTCCAGCATGGCTCGCACGGCGCGCGCTTTGGCTCGCCCGCTGGCCAGCAACAGCAGGCGCCGCGCTTCCATGATTGTCCCGATTCCCATCGTGATCGCATGGCGGGGTACAGCTTCCTCGCTACCAAAAAAGCGGGCATTGGCTCGCCTTGTAGCCCGCGAGAGCGTTTTGATACGCGTACGCGAGCCCAGCGAGGAACCCGGCTCGTTGAAGGCCAGGTGACCGTTAGGGCCAATCCCCAGAATCTGCAGATCAATGCCTCCCACGCGCTGGATCTGCGCCTCGTACCACGCGCAGTGCGCCTCGATGTCGTCGGCCATCCCGTTGGGAATGTGGACGTTGGAGGGATTGATATTGACGTGCTGAAAAAGATGCTCCCACATGAATTGGTGATAGCTCTGGGGATGGCCGGGCGGCAAGCCCACGTACTCGTCCAGGTTGAAGGTAATGACCTTGGAAAAGTCGAGTTCGCCCCTGCGGTAACCTTCCACCAGGCGTTGGTAGAGGCCCAGCGGCGTGCTGCCGGTGGCAAAGCCCAGCACGCAGTTCGGCTTGCGGCGAATCAAGGTGGCTACGATTTCATAGGCCCGATCGCTCAAGGCCTCATAGTCCGAAAAGATCTCAACCAGCATGGCTTGCCGATGCGTTATCTGAATTGGTCGAGCTCTAATCTCAGGGGAACGGCATGGAAAGGCAAGGGGCGATACAGATGGAAACGTTCCCAAAATGAGGGGATGACGCCGAACCGGTTGTAGGGCAACAGGATGCGCCAGAGTCGCCTATGGTCGCGCGCCAGAATTCCTACCGAGAGACGGCTTCTGGCGCGTATGCTCTTTTCAAAAGATCTGTTTTACGGAAAACAATTGCGTTTCTTTGATTGAGCAACTTACGTGATTGGCTGCAGGGCGTTCGGGTGCTGGCCTACCACACTTCGGGTTAAGTCTGCTTGTTCGCGGGAGCGAAGGAAAGGCCGCATGCGGGTGTCTTTGAAGCGATTGCGGGTTTGCTCCCGGTTCAAGTTCAACCAACAGGAGAACGATCATGGTGCGATGCATGGTATGGCTGGCACTGCTGGCGTTCGTCCCCAGCCTGGCAACGGCGCAGATCCCGAAGACGATCAGCTATCAGGGCGTGCTGACGGATCTGGAAGGAAATCCGGTCGCGGATGGCACCTACAGCCTGACGTTCCGACTGTACGAGGAAGCCGAGGGCGGTACGGCGGTCTGGGAAGAGACGCACGCTTCGGTGACCGTAACCGATGGGGTGTTCGGGGTGTTGCTGGGGAGTGTGACGCCCCTGGAGTTGACATTCGATCGGTCCTACTGGCTGGGGCTGTCCGTAAATGGTGAGGCGGAGTTAATACCGCGTGTGGCGCTGGCTTCGGTGCCCTACAGCTTCATGGCTGCGCAAGTGGACTCGGGGGTAGCGGTGCGTAGTCTGAACGGGTTGCGGGATGCAGTGGAGCTGGTAGCCGGGGCGAACGTGGCGATCGAAGTAGAGGGGCAGCAGATTCGTATCGCGGCAGTGGGGGGCGGCAACGGTGGAGGGACGAGCGAGGCCTGGAGCCTCACGGGCAACGCGGGCACCACACCGGGGACGCATTTTCTGGGCACCACAGACGCGGTGCCGCTGGAAGTACGGGTTAACAGCCAGCGCGCCCTGCGCCTGGAGCCGGGCAGCAGCCCGAACGTGGTGGGGGGGCATGCAGACAATCGGGCTGTGGACGGTGTCGTGGGGGCCGCTATCGGCGGCGGGGGCGCGCCCGATGATGCCGCAGGCGACCCCGAATACAACGCGGTAACCGACGACTATGGGACTATTGGCGGGGGCTGGGGCAACCAGGCCGGTGACAATGTCGGCACCACCAGCGACCAGCGCTTTGCCACCGTAGGCGGCGGTAAAGGAAACAAAGCCTCGCGCGTGGCGGCCACGGTGGCGGGCGGCAACGCTAACCAGGCCACAGGCAACTACGCTTCGGTGGGTGGGGGCCGGGCAAACACCGCCGCCAATCGATATGCCACGGTGGGTGGAGGGTGGAACAACCAGGTACTGGCCGACTATGGCACGATTGCCGGCGGCGGCCCTTCTAACCCCGACAATGTGGCCAATTCCAACAACCGTGTCTTTGACAACTACGGCACTATCGGAGGCGGTGGCAACAACCGCGCCGGCAGCGACGACGGCAACGCCACCTCGGCAACCTTTGCCACGGTGGGTGGGGGATCGAGCAATACCGCCAGTAATCACGGCGCCACCGTGGGTGGGGGAAGGGGGAATAGAGCCAGTGGCATTGATGCCACGGTGGGAGGAGGATTTGACAACAGGGCCAGCGACGGTTACGCCACGGTGGCAGGCGGCAAAACCAATCGGGCAACAAAACTCTACACCACCGTAGGTGGGGGATTGGAAAATACGGCCAGTGACGTGGGCGCCACGGTGGGTGGGGGATCGGGCAATACCGCCAGTGGCAGCAGGGCCACCGTGGGTGGGGGAGATGACAATACCGCCAGCGGCAACTTGTCTACGGTGGCGGGCGGCAATGCCAACCAGGCCACGAGCGCCTACGCCACGGTGGGTGGGGGCTCAGACAATACCGCCAACAGCGGCTATGCTACTGTCGGTGGTGGTGCCGAAAACGTTGCCAGCAACGGCATGGCCACGGTAAGCGGAGGATGGCGCAATACCGCCAGTGGTAACCGGGCTACAGTAGGAGGAGGCGAGTCCAATACTGCCAGTGGGGCCCATGCTACGGTAGGTGGGGGCTTGACTGGTAAGGCCAGCGGCGAATATGCTACCGTCGGCGGAGGCGTTTCAAACTTTGCCACAGGCCGTGGAGCCACCGTTCCCGGCGGAAGCAATAACACCGCAGCCGGCGCCTATAGCTTTGCTGCCGGGCGGCGGGCCAGAGCCAATCATGATGGCACATTTGTCTGGTCAGACTATATTGCTAACATCGACTTTGCCTCCACGGCCGCCAATCAGTTTCTGGTACGTGCTACCGGCGGAGTGGGGCTCGGCACCAACGCCCCTCAGGCCCCGATCCACCTGCGGGGGAGTAGAAACGGCTCCGCTACCCTGTCGAACCACGTGGCGATCATTGAGAACGGGTCTACCAGCACCACGAATGGCCCGGACGTGCTGGCGCTGAAGACCTCGGCCCTGAATCCGGGCGGAAATACCAACTTCATCACGTTCTTCAATGGCAACGATCAGGCTATTGGCCGCATTGAGGGGAATGGGTCGGGAGGTGTCCTTTACGCCTCTGTCGGTGCGGACTATGCCGAGGCGCTGCCGTTGCTGTCTCCGGGCGAGGCTGTGGAGGCCGGCGATATTGTGGGAGTGGTGGCTGGCCGCGTTACGCGCCAGACCTCAGGTGCGCATCGGATGATGGTCGTCACGGATCGTCCGGCCGTGCTGGGCAACATGCCCCCCGAGGGCCAGGAGGAGGGCCACGTGCCGGTAGCTTTCGTCGGGCAGGTGCGGGTGAAAGTGTGGGGACCGGTGCGTGCGGGCGACTACATCCTGCCCTCGGGTCGCGAGGATGGGACGGGCGTGGCCGTTGCCCCTGAAGCCCTGGCGGCTGAAGACGTCGCCCGTATCGTGGGGCAGGCGTGGGAAGATGCGCCGGGCACCGGCCTGCATCGTGTCAATGTGCTGGTAGGGTTGGACCGCCGCGATGTGCTCATCGCCCGCCAGCAGGCCGAGCTGGAACGGCTGGCGGCCGAAGTGGCCCGACTGCAAGCCATGGTGGAAAGCCTGCTCCGGCAGGCATCGTCGGCCACCGCCACGCACTGAGGAGGACGCCATGAAACGGATAATCTGGATATGTGGAGGCCTGTTGCTTGGCGTGTGGTCGGTGCATGCGCAGGTGCGGCTGGCAGCCGGGGTACCGGGCAGTGGCGGGGCAAGCGTTGGCGGAGCGAACGTGCGGCTTGTAGGCACGCTGGGACAGCCCATAGTGGGTATGATGAGCAATGGAGGGCAGCGTCACCAGATGGGGTTCTGGGCGGAAGCCAGGCGATGGGTAGCGACGGCGGTCGATCTGGTCCCAACAGGCGATGCGCCAGAGCACGTGGAGCTGGGGGCAGCCTATCCCAACCCGTTTGCGGGAAGCACAACGATCCAGGTGGGGCTGGCCGAAACGGGCCAGGTGCGTCTGGCCGTGTATGACCTGCTGGGAAGACGAGTGGCGGTGTTGATGGAAGGACAACGGCCTGCAGGTCGTTATACGGTGCGATGGGATGGACGTGATGAGGCCGGGCGCCCGGTAGCAGCCGGACTGTATCTCTATCGGCTGGAGACAGGACAGGTCGTGCTGACGCGGCCCCTGGTACTGGTGCGTTAGCAGGAGATTGCCCCAACTCTTGCAGAGCCGGGCTTATCGTCTGTCGGCTTGGTGCATAAAATGAACAGTATGGGGTGTTTTTCTGAAGGGATGCCCGTATCTTCTGGAACAAGGTCAGCTAAAGCAACGACTGCGTACAGATGAGTCTGGTGGTTTTTCCCTTCAAGCATGAGCATCCTGAAGTCTTGCTGCATAACGTGCGAGTGGCGGCCAGCCATCCCCGCGTACGTGAAGTGCTCTGTATTGGCTATGAACGTGAACAGACCTATGAGGCCGTTGAGCGGGCAGCGCCGGAGATCACCCGGGCAACAGGTACACCGGTATCGGTGCGGGTTCAAGAACGGCTGGGTGCGGTGCGACCAGGCAAAGGCGACGGCATGAACACAGCGCTGCGCTACTTTCTGGAAGAGACGCAATGGCAGCGCATTCATTTCTATGATGCCGACATCACCAGTTTCGGAGCCGACTGGATCACCAAGGCCGAGGAAGCGGCCGACTTTGGCTATGGGCTGGTGCGGCACTACTTCCCGCGGGCCTCGACCGACGCAATGATCACGTGGATGATCACACGTACAGGTTTTGCGTTGCTCTGGCCCCATACTGAGCTGTCATGGATTGAGCAGCCATTGGGTGGCGAGCTGCTCATGCAGCGTGAAGTCGCAGCGATGCTTTATCAGGATGAACGGGTGCGGCGCCAGAGTGACTGGGGCATTGATACACTCTATACGTTTGTCACGGTACAGCAGGGTGTCTCGATTTACGAGTGCTACATTCCTGAAGGGAAAGCCCATCGGCTCTATGGAGGGCTCGACGATCTGCAAACCATGCTGGTAGAATGCTTTGCGGCCATTCAACAATTGCAACATGAAGTGGTTGGCCAGCCAGCCATCCATCGTCAGGAGCACCCGCATCGCGTGCCGGTTCATATCGCCGAGCGAGTGGGCTACGACGTGGAAACCACGTTGCACCGACTGATGCAGCACTGGACGCCCCGGCAGGTGGAATTGCTGGACCTTTTCACGACGCCGGTGCGGGAAGGGCTGCATACATGTCAACGCCACCCCGTCTTCAACTTTATGGATGAGATGGCCTGGGCAGCTACCTACCATGTGTTGCTCGAACACTTTCAGTTAGGCGATCCGGACTGGGAAGAGCTGCTTTTTAAGCTATGGACTACCCGGGTGCTCAACTATACGATGACCGTTGCGCTGCGCGGTTACGACTATGCGCAACAATACCTGTATCGTATGCTGGGACGCTATCGCTATCAGGCCGCGTTGGAAAACGGTCGGGGGCATCCGGTGCCGCTGCGAGCACCGCTCTCCACCCCCTGAAGAAACCCACTGGCGCTGATCGGGTCCAATATTGGATTAATCCAGATGGCCCGTTAAAAGTGCCTCACCATGCGTGATCCAGCAGTCCTGGAAAGTATGCGCCGATTGGCGCACGACTTGCGACGCATTCGGGAAAAGCAGCAGCGCACGCTACAGGAAATCCATAACGAGACCAAGATTGCGCCAGAGCTGCTCGAGCATTTTGAACGTACGGCGCTCTATGACCATGAGCGGTACAATCCCGTCTATCTGCGCTCATTTGCCCGGACGTACGCGGCAGCCATCGGGATCGACCCCGCGCCAGTGCTGGAAGCCCTTGAACAGGCTTTCGAAGGACGCTATCGCAATCAACTGGCCGTGCAGTTCTTAGGAGAAGAACCCCTGCCAGAGCCAGAAGCGGAAATCGACGAGACGCCAGCGCCCGAGACACCTCCAGCAAGTCGGCCTGTCCAGCAAGCTAAGCCCTCACTACCTCTGGTGCCTACCCCGGGAGGGTTGGAGCGGCTGGAACGTCCATCGCGGTGGAAAGCATGGATGGTCAGGGTTGCTGTGGGGGCCGTCGTAGGACTTGGCCTCTGGTATCTGTTACGGCCCACATCCACGCCTCCGACCGAGCTGCTGCCGATGGATACGGCAGCAACATCAGCGGCAACGGCCGATACGACAGCCGCTTTCGAATCCCCCACGGCGACGGCACCGACGCTGGGTGACACCATTACGGCGACTGTGATCGCGGCCTTTGATAAAGTTGATCCTATCCGCATCCGGGTAGACCGCGATCTGCGCCGGCCTTATTGGATCGAGCAGGGGGATTCTATGCGCTTTCGCTTTACCGAACGGATCATCCTTGAAAATCAACTGGACGACATTCAACTGCGCCTGGACGGCTACCCGTATCCCACCGATCGACGGGATGCGCAGGGACGCATCGTGATCACGAGGGCGCAATTGCAGGCCTATCTGGATTCGCTGGTGTATCGTGCAACGCGAAGGCTGCCGCGCAGCGTGCCCCGGCCGCCGGAACGGTAAAATTTTCGTCTTGGTGCTGTTGGCCGGCTAAGGAGAAGGCGTGTGAGGCATTTCGCTGGCTCGCCTGTGGCCAAAAACATGACGGTTTTGTTACCTTTTGAGGCATTCCTCAGAGAATGCGGGGGCGTTCTATAAGCGACAGATGGATAGGTAAATCAACTGATCGAGGCTATGGCAGAGACGCGGACGGCGCCTGAAACCGAAGCAGCACGTCTGCTGGAGACCACGCACACGCTGCTGCAGACGGTGCGCCAGACCGACCTGAATGCGCTGGATCGGCACGCGGCCGAGGCACTGGCTGCGCAGCTCCGCACCGTGCTCAACCAGCACGCCTATCGCTACTACGTGCTGGACAACCCGCTCATCCCGGATGCGGACTACGACCTGCTCCTGCAGGCGCTGCGGACGCTGGAGCAGCGCTTCCCCGATCTGATTACTCCCGACTCGCCCACGCAGCGCGTGGGCGGTCCACCCCTGGAACGCTTCGAAAAAGTGCGGCACCCGGAGCCCCTGCTGTCGCTCAGCAATGCCTTTGGCGAAGAAGACGTCCGGGCCTGGTATGAGCGCTGCTGCCGCATGCTGGCAGAACAGCTCGGGCGCCCGGTGCAGCCGGCCGTTACGGCCGAGCTGAAGATCGACGGGCTGGCCCTGGCACTCACCTACGAAAACGGTGTGCTCACCGTCGGCGCCACGCGGGGCGATGGCATTGAAGGGGAAAATGTAACGCGGAACGTGCGCACCATTCCGGCCATCCCGCTGCGCATTCCGGTGGATCCGTCCGTTGGCCCGGCGCCTGCGCGCCTGGAAGTTCGGGGCGAAGTGTACATGCGCAAACGTGACTTCGAGCAGCTCAATGAACAACTGCTGGACCGAGGCGAGCGGCCGTTTGCCAACCCGCGCAACGCGGCGGCCGGCAGCGTGCGCCAGCTCAATCCGCAGGTGACCGCTTCACGTCCGCTCAGCTTTTTTGCCTACGGAATCGGACCCGTCGAAGGGGCCGACGTGCCCGAAAGCCAGTTCGAAGTGCTTCAGTGGCTCCGTCGGTTGGGCTTTCCCGTCAGCGAACACGCCCGCCGCTTCGAGCAACTGGAAGACGTGCTGGCCTACTGCCGTTACTGGACCGAGCACCGCGACGACCTGGACTACGAGATTGACGGCCTCGTGTTGAAGATCGACCACCGGCCCTACCAGGAGCTGCTGGGAGCCATCTCTAACGCCCCGCGCTGGGCGGTCGCCTACAAATTCCCGGCGCAGGAGGCCACTACCCGTTTGCTAAACATCATCGTCAATGTGGGACGCACTGGTGTGGTCAAGCCCGAGGCGGTGCTGGAGCCCGTCGAGATCGGCGGGGTGACCGTCTCGCAGGCGACGTTGCACAACGAGGACTATGTGCGCAAGCGTGACATCCGGATCGGCGATCTGGTGGTCGTGATCCGGGCTGGCGATGTGATTCCGCAGGTAGTGCGTCCCGTGATCGAAGCACGCACGGGCAATGAACGCCCCTGGCGCATGCCCGAACGGTGCCCCTCGTGCGGCAGCCCCCTGGTGCGGTTGCCTGGCGAAGCGGACTATTACTGCGTGGCTTCGGACTGCCCCGCCCAGTTCGTGCGCCTGCTGGAACACTTCGCTGGCCGCGACGCGATGGACATCGAAGGGATGGGGAGCCGGGTGGCCCGGCAACTGGCCGAGGCCGGGCTGGTGCACAGGCTATCGGACCTGTACCGGCTGCGGCTGGAGGACCTTCTGAAGCTGGAGGGTTTTGCAGAGACCCGGGCGCGCAACCTGCTGCAGGCCATTGAGGCCTCGAAGCAGCGGCCGCTCAGCCGCCTGCTCTTTGGCCTTGGAATCCGGCATGTGGGTAAAACGACGGCCGAACTGCTGGTGCAGCACTTTGCTTCCATAGATGAACTGGCCGCAGCTACCGTCGAGCAATTGGCCGCGATTGAAGGGGTAGGACCTATCACTGCAGAGAGCATTGTGGACTGGTTTCGTGTGGAGGACAACCGCCAGTTGATCGAAGAGCTGAAAGAACTGGGCATCAACACGCAACGGCTGCCTGAGGAGGCACCGGCCGCTGAAAGTCCGGCGCGCGGCAAGACGTTTGTCCTGACGGGGACGCTGCCCCATCTCACGCGCAAGGAGGCTGAGGAACTGATCAAAAGAGCTGGCGGACGGGTGGCCAGCAGCGTCAGCCGCCATACCGATTATGTGGTAGTCGGAGAGAATCCCGGCAGCAAGTACGACCGCGCCCGCCAACTGGGTATTCCGATGCTCGACGAAGCAGAGCTGCTCCGATTGTTGGGGATAAAATAAGGGATAGATTTTTCAAAGGTTGCAGCCTATCTTGAAGGATAGAAAGAACCTGTGGGGCATAAACGCACAACGTCATGTGGAGGGTGTTGACCGTGCTGCTCCTGGGGGTGCTTGGTACGCTTCCGCTTGTTGCGCAGCCGCTCTATTTCTATGGCCGCATGGGCGTAGGTCAGTTGTTGGGGGGATGGACGGAGGGGCTGTGGCGCCCGACCGCCGGACTG
>JALSJJ010000141.1 GCA_026989375.1 Rhodothermus sp. | reverse complement strand
GGCACTTCGGCCGGCAGCAGCTCACGCAGTTGTCGGCCATGCGGCCCCACATACAGCACTTCGAACGCCCGCCTCTCCTGCCACAACCGTTCAACCGCCGCTCCAATGTAATCGACCATCCGACCGGCCCCCATGGTCCCGAACACCCCGACGATCAGTCCTTCGGGTGCCAGGCCCAGGTGCTCACGGGCTTCCGCGCGGCTGCATCCCACATCGGGGATGTTCGACCCCACCGGCCAGTGGACCACCCGGGCCTGCGGAAACCACTTACGGTACCGCTCAACCCAGGGCTGTATCGAAAAGGCCACCACATCGGCCAGCCGCCCCAGCGTTCGGAACTGCGGAATCTGCCACCACCGGAATACTCGGTTTTTCCAGTTCGACGGCGGCACAAAGTCTTCGTGAAACAGTATGGCCAGACGCATAGCCGGACAACGCTGGCGCAATCTGCGCAGCACCTTCGGAAGCCATGGGTTCAGTCCCCAGCGTCCATAGCTGAACTGGTTGAACTGCACAAGCAACCAGTCAGGCGGGTCGGCCGATATGACAGCCAGCAGTTTCCTTACGCCCCATGGCGGAGGATGGCGAAAAGCCTGCACCACCCTGACGTTCGGAATCGGGGTCGCGTCCGGCTGGGCTGTCCATACGCGCACCTCGGCTCCCGCACGCGCCAGCGCCCGGGCCAGATGCGCCGTGTGGTCTCCGATACCATCCAGCGCTGGCGGAAAGGCCGGAAACAACAGGTCGATACGCATACGTGGCTTCACCGCTTACGCCACCGTCGATATCGATCCAGCAGCCAGAGCCCCAGCCCCTGCAGGTGCGGGTTATTCAGCGTCAACACCTGACAGAGTTTACCAAAAGGGGTGCGATAATACAGCCAGAAGTTCAGGTTCTCCACCGGCTCTTCCAGTTGATCGGCATACCGGCGGGCATACCATACATAAGGCTTGAGCTGAGTGCTCTCATGAAAGTATTCTCCCCCGGTATCCTCATGAAAAGCGGGCCCCACCATCCAGGGATGAAAGCCCGTACAGTGCACAAAGTAAGGCCTGGTAAACCGGAAAGCATTACGAAGTCGATCGCTGGCGGTATAGGCATAAAAGTGTCGGTGATCGTGGATAATTTCCGGCCCGTATCGGATAAACCGTACCGGTACCTCGGCAAACAGGGTAATCAACAGAGCATCCAGCACTTCCTGATCGCCGTAGAGCGCACGCGGTCGATCCACAAATCCCTGATAGTTGCGCTGCGCCTGCAGGTAAATCTCATGCTGCAGGTGCATGCACCAGCTTTCGATCAACGGGCGATGCCAGCGCGTTACCCGTAGCACGGCACTGTTCAGCCCGGTTGCCAGATCCCGCTTCTTTTCATAGCCCCAGACCCGCGCTTTTTCTTCTCCCAGGGCGGTGTCATAACGCCGCGCCAGGTCTTCGGCAGCCACCAGCACCTCGTCTGGCATTCCTTCCCACAGAGGACGTGGATTGCGAATCAGCATCAGATCGGCGTCCAGCCAGATCACTTCATCGATGCCCTGATTCATCAGAAAGAGTAGAACTTCAGGTTTGGCCGACCATCCTTCGCCTTTCGGCGTTATGTTGTGTACCTGGACCTGCGGTACATGTCGGTATATCCAGTCAGTCAGCGTTCCGGGTAGCTCAGGTAGGACAACGTGCAGCACATCAGCCGGTGCAAGCTCGGCCACTGATAACATCAGGAGTTTCAGCCCGATTGCATTGCGCACAGGGCGATCGTCGTAAGTCACATAATGCCGTGGCGCTTGTGCCATAGGTCAGTGCCGGTGATAGAACGTTCCCACGGCCTTGCTGGCCAGGTAATTCAGGCGTTTCAGGCGCCGGCGCAACGGTGAGTAGAGCTGGATTGGTCCATCGATGTACTTCAGAAACTCAGCATCGGGCAGCCCGGGTAACCGTCCCCGCTTCAGCAAAAGCCAGAGAAAATTTTTCTTCCAGGGTTTTGGGGCATCCACGGCATGAGACATGGTAAAGCCGGCCCCGGTAAAGTCCATGGCATCAGTGCCCATGATGCTGAGTGGTACGTCCGTCACCATCACGCTCAGGTTCAGCATGTCCTGATCGGCTACATAGAACGGATGGCTGCGATCCCCAATGTTGTACCCCTCATAATTTTTAAAACTGGCAATGTTGACGCCCTCCGTGCGTAGGGCCTCCATCAGCGTACGCCAGGCCTCCAGCAATACGCGATGCTCACGGCGCACGCCGATGAACCCACCGTTGTAGTATTCATCGGGCCATCGCTGCACTTTGAATCCCTGCCGGCAGGCAAACGCTTGCCACTGGCGGCGGAACGGATGGGTAGCCGGCATATGCGCGTAGGCACCGTCCAGACAGAGCGCCACTCCGCTATCGACCCACTCTTCAAAAAAAGACC
>JALSJJ010000140.1 GCA_026989375.1 Rhodothermus sp. | reverse complement strand
CTTTCTTATCGGCATCCAGGAACGCGGGCGCGGCTATGAACCCGGCCTATCCCGAGAGCAGAAGCAGGAGCTGATCATGGAAGGCGCCCGGTATGCTTTTGCCACGATCGGTCTGTACCGACGCGTTTCGGATCATCCGGTTACCTGGGAACCAGCCTTTTCGCCCTGGCCTAAACTCTCACGAGAGGACCAGGAAAAACTGCTGCGTATCGCCATTCTGGAATACTTCAAACCGTTGCTCTCATGAACGTTCGACCTCTTACCGGGACGGCATTGGCGCTGCTGTTGGTGGCCTGCCAGCAGTCCCCGTCGTCCCTACCGATGCATGCCGACCGCCAGGCCCAATCGGCGGATACACTGAGGCTACCACTTACCAACTATTATGAGATTCACACGCCGCTGGGACGCATGGTCGTGCGGCTTTACGACGAGACGCCCCTGCACCGAGACAATTTCAAGCGGCTGGTGGCCTCAGGCTTTTACGATAGCACGACGTTTCATCGGGTAATTGAGGGCTTTGTCATTCAGGGTGGAGATCCAAATTCGAAAGATGCCGATCCGGCGAACGACGGAACAGGAGGGCCGGGCTATACCCTTCCGGCCGAAATTCGGCCCGGCCTGTTCCACAAACGGGGAGCGCTGGCGGCAGCCCGACAGGGCGACGAGGTGAATCCGGAGCGCCGGTCCAGCGGGAGCCAGTTCTATCTGGTCGTCGGACGCACCTTCGATGCCGCGGCGCTGGATGAAATTGAGGCCTACCTGCGGGAGCAGATTCCCGACCCTGATTTCGTCTTTCCGGATTCGGTGCGCCGGCTCTATCAGACCGTGGGCGGCGCACCGTTTCTGGATGGACTTTACACGGTTTTCGGAGAGCTGGTGGAAGGATTTGAGGTAATGGATGCCATTGCTCGGCTCCCCACGCCTCGAACTACCGGAGAGCAGGTACCACCTGCCCAGTTGGATCGGCCGTTGCAACCGGTGCCTATGACGATTCGTCCGCTTGAAAACTATTCATCGGGTTTCTGAAACCCGTTGTGTAGGCGTACGGTACCAACTGCTGCCGGTGTGTAAAGTGCCAGGGGACGTAGCTCGTCGAGCTGCGTCTTTTGTTTTGTTGCTGACAAAATCAGGCCGTCGGATCGTAAGCTTGTCTGCCATCATGAAGCGGGTACTGAGTGAACAGGAGCTGGAACGGCGCCGGGCGCGCCAACAACTCGAAGCAATGGGGATTCATCCCTATCCCTACCGCTGGGAGGTAACGGCTCATGCATCCGAGATCCTTGCCAGCTTTGACGATGCTCGTCATCAGCCGCGCGAAAATGGGCCGGCGCCCGAACCCTACGAGGTATCGATAGCTGGCCGAATCATGACGCGGCGAATCATGGGGAAGGCCGCTTTTTTTGATCTACAGGACGAGACCGGTCGCATTCAGGTATACGTTCGGCGGCAGGACCTACCCGAAGGCTTCTATGATCAGGTTTTCAAGAAGCTGCTGGACATTGGCGACATTGTGGGGGTGAAGGGCTACGTGTTTCGTACGCGCATGGGCGAGATTACCGTTCATGCGCAACGACTGGAGCTGCTGGCCAAGGCGTTGCGTCCGTTGCCCGTCGTCAAAGAACAGGACGGGAAAGTCTACAATG
The DNA here is from genome assembly GCA_026989375.1 of Rhodothermus sp. Classification (GTDB taxonomy): domain Bacteria; phylum Bacteroidota; class Rhodothermia; order Rhodothermales; family Rhodothermaceae; genus Rhodothermus. The sequence continues at coordinate 14,466 of JALSJJ010000140.1, read as the reverse complement.
TGGTAACGGACAAAGAATTCCGTTACCGGCAGCGCTACGTTGACCTGATTATCAATCCAGAGGTGCGGGAGGTTTTCCGCAAGCGGGCCCGTATGATCACCACGATCCGGCGGTTTCTGGACGAGCGGGGCTATCTGGAAGTTGAAACGCCTGTGCTACAGCCTGTCTACGGGGGCGCTTCGGCACGGCCGTTTATCACCCACCATAACGCCCTCGACATGCAGCTCTACCTGCGCATTGCGGATGAGTTGTATCTGAAGCGGCTGATTGTGGGAGGCTATGAAGGCGTCTATGAGATCGGCAAAGATTTTCGTAACGAAGGGCTCAGCCGCTTTCACAATCCGGAATTCACGATGCTTGAGCTGTACGTGGCCTACAAAGATTATTACTGGATGATGGATTTTGTGGAGGAGCTGCTTGAGCACGTGGCCATTGAAGTGACCGGATCACCGGAGGTGCAGTGGGGCGCGCACACCATTTCTTTCCGGCGTCCCTGGCCCCGTATTCCGATGTTTGAGGCGATCAAGGAGCGAACGGGCTATGATCTGTATGGCAAGTCACGGGACGAGCTGGCAGCGATTGCCCGGAAGCTGGGGCTGGAGATCGATGACACCATGGGGAGCGGCAAGATTATCGATGAGATTTTTGGCGAGTTTGTTGAGCCGCATTTGATTCAGCCCACGTTCATTATCGACTATCCGATTGAGCTGAGCCCCCTGGCCAAGCGGCATCGCGAAAAGCCGGGATTGGTCGAGCGTTTTGAAGTGATCGTCGGAGGTAAAGAGCTGTGCAATGCGTTCAGCGAGTTGAACGATCCGGATGATCAGCGTGCGCGTTTTGAAGAGCAGGCGCGGTTGCGGGCGGCCGGTGACGAAGAAGCCATGCAGATCGACGAAGATTTCTTGCGGGCCTTAGAATACGGCATGCCCCCGACGGCCGGGCTGGGGATCGGCATTGATCGTCTGGCGATGATCCTGACAAATCAACCGTCTATCCGAGATGTGATTCTCTTCCCGCTGTTGCGGCCCGAGCAGCCGGCTGTGCCGGCCAGTGCCGATGGGGCCGATCAGGCAGAAGCGTCCGAATCTTGATCTCCTATGGAGACTGCCCCGTCTCGGCCGGTCGATCGCACCGCTGCCTCTTCGACGGGCTATGTGGCACTGGTACGCCGGAATGCGCACTTTCGGCGGTTGTGGCTGGGAAATCTCATCTCACTGCTGGGCGACTGGTTTAACACCATTGCGCTTTACACGCTGGTTTCGAAATTAACTGGTTCGCCCTTTGCACTGGGTGGCGTTTTCCTGACAAAATTGCTGCCCTGGGCGTTGGCCTCGCCGCTGGCCGGGCTGCTGGTGGATCGGTTCAACCGGCGGCGGCTTATGATCGGGGCCGATCTGGTGCGGGCGGTCATCGTGCTGGGCTTTTTACTGATCGACGAGCCCGGCGAGGTGTACCTGGTCTACGTGCTGACCACGCTACAGGTGGTCGTGACGGCCGTCTTTCAACCCGCCAAAAGCGCCTCGATCCCCAACATCGTACGCACCGAAGAGCTGCTGACGGCCAATGCACTTATGTCGGCGACCTGGTCGGTCATGTTGGCGCTGGGGGCTGCTTCTGGAGGGTTGGTGACCGCCTGGCTGGGGACGGCTCCGGTCTTTGTAATTGACAGCCTGACATATCTGATCTCGGCCTTTTTCATTTACCGTACGGTCATTCCGCAGCAGACCGCACCGGTTGCCGGGGGAATGCTACGAACCGCCGGGCGAGAGCTGTTGGCCGGATGGCGCTACCTTACTGCTCATCCTGGTGTCGGACGTATTGCGCTGGCCAAAAGCGCCTGGGCGCTGGCTGGCGGCGGGCTTGTCTATATGCTGGCGCTGATCGGGGAGGCCATCGAACCGACGGCCCAGGCCGCCGGAATTGGCTGGCTGTTCGCCGCGCGTGGGCTGGGTACGGGCATTGGGCCCGTGCTGGCTCGCGCCATTTTTCAGGATGCCCGTCGTTGGCCGGCGGTGTTGGGCTGGAGCATCATGCTCAGCGGACTCTGTTATGCGGTGGTAGGCCTCCAGCGGTGGACCTACGCAGTGGTGCCAGCCATAATGCTGGCGCATGCGGCCAGCGGGGCAAACTGGGTGCTGGCCAGCGTGCTGCTTCAGCAGCGCACAGAGGATGCCTTCCGGGGACGCGTGTTTGCTACCGAGTGGCTGGGCGTGCTGTTTTCGGAGAGCTGTTCCATCCTGGCGGCCAGCATGCTGCTGGAGTGGCAGGTGTTGTCGCTGCGAGAAGCAGTGCTGGCCTTTGCGCTGGTGCAGGGACTGATCGGGCTAGGCTGGCTGACGGTGATCGTGCCGCGGGAACGACAGGCCTATTCAGCGACGTGAAGCGGGGTCCGGCGCATATTCTGCAGGGCGATCCGAACGTTTCGTTTAAATCCTTCGAATTTAGCCCGTTTAACGGCGCTTTTACGGAATTTCTGACGGAACGCTTCGAGGTCCAGCTCTTCCCATCGTTCCAGCGGGGTGTCGGGTAGGCCAGGGCGTGGCAGAAAACGAGGCTCGTTTGTGGCATACTTGAACTTATTCCAGGGGCAAACATCTTGACAGATGTCACATCCGAAGATCCAGTTGCCCATGCTGGTCTGAAGCTCCAAGGGAATGTCGTCGTCGCGGTGCTCGATGGTCAGATAAGAAATGCAGCGGCGGGCGTCCAGCACGTACGGTTGAACCAGGGCACCGGTAGGGCAGGCATCAATGCAGCGCGTGCAGGAACCACAGTAGTCAGGGATAGGACCGTCGGGTGGAAGGGGTACGTCCACGATCAGCTCGCCGATAAAGAAGAAAGATCCCATGCGGCGGTTGATCAGGTTGGTGTTCTTGCCGATCCAACCCAGTCCGCTGCGGCGGGCCCAGGCTTTGTCCATGACCGGCGCCGAATCGACGAAGGCGCGACCGTGTACTTCACCCACCTGGGCTTCGAGCCAGGCAAAAAGCTGATAGAGCTTTTCTTTGAGCACTTCATGGTAATCGTCCCCCCAGGCATAGCGGCTGATCTTGCCGGTTTCAGGGGAAGAGGCGTGGGGTACAGGCTGGTAGTAGTTGTGCAGGACGGAGATGACCGAGCGAGCCCCTTCGACCAGTTTGGTCGGGTCGATGCGTTTGTCGAAGTGGCGTTCCATCCAGTACATGGTGCCATGAAAGCCCGCCTTCAGCCAGGCTTCCAGGCGGCGGGCCTCTTCATCAAGCGGTTCGGCTTTTGAAATGCCGCACGCGTCGAAGCCGAGCCGCCGTGCTTCGGCCTTCAATGCCTGAGCCAGACGTTGTTGGGCCTGTTCGTCGAAACCAGGCATGGAGCAAGCAGCCGATGCTTTTCCGGGGATAAAAAACAACGGGCCTGAAACGCCGGAGATCCAACAAAAAAGCGGGCTTCCTTTTCAGGGAAGCCCGCTTTGGGAGTTTCAGGGTAAAGCGTGTGTTTACATGCCATTCCGCACCGGAATGGTGTCAGCGCGACGGTACTGGGCCAGCCCCTCTTTCTTACTCGTGATCCCAGTGATGCGGCCTTTGCCTTCGACCATGAGGCGACTGGCCGGGATGCCGTTGCTGGTGTAGAACTGCTCCACGGCACGGGCGCGATCGGTCGAAAGCTGCTGCGGATTGCGCTCACCCGGCGTAGCCCATCCTTCGATGCGTACGGACAGGTTCGGGCAGTCCTGCAGAATTTGCAGGTTTTCCTGCAGGGCTGCGCGGGCGGCGTCATTCAGCACGCTTGAGTTCCGCTCGAAGAAGACCGGGTTCATTTCCGCCACGTCGGCGCAATATTCGGCCTCGTAGGGCTTAACCGTAATCGTGAGCGTGCGCGAGTCAGATCCCGCGTTGTTCGACACGTTCAACGTGACGGTATAGGTGCCCGCTTGGCTGTAGGTGTGCGTGGGGCTAGCTCCCGAGCCCGTGCTTCCATCGCCGAAGTTCCATTGATAGGTGATGGGCTGGTCGCCACGCACGTTTGCGCTGAAGCGCACGGCTGTCCGCGTATCGGGTTGCATCGGGTCCGCCGTGATAGCGATGATCTCGGCGGGTACGGGCGGACGATAGACGACAACCGAAGTCGAGCCCGTGCTCGTGGACTTACCGCCCCGGTTGGACGCGGTGACGGTCACCGTATAGGTGCCCGGCTCCGTATAGGCATGGGTGACCGGGTTGCCGGCGCCGGTACTTCCGTCGCCGAAGTCCCAGCTAAACTCGACCGGGGGTTTAGCATCTTCATTAATGGTGGCAGTAAAGGTGCCACTCTGGTTGACCTGAAGACTGTCCGGGCCTTCGACACCCAGCACTTCGACCGGCGTCGAACGACAGCCCGTCAGGCCGATGAAGGTCAGGGCTGCCAGTGCGGTCAGTAGCAGGTAACGTTGAGGGTTCATGTGCAGCATGGCTGTTTTTAAAGGTTGCAGTAGGAGACTTACCAGCTCAAATTTAAAAAACGAACGTGAATTCACGTAAGCTCTCTGAGAGATAATGCTGCATTCGATGATTTTTTGGCTGCGCCGTGGTTGTGTTGTCAAAGCACCGAAAAGCCATCTACCTGACACTTGGTGCATGGGATTGGCGTTAGGATACGTAAATTTTTCCGTAGAGTAAAGCAACTGATCTGTAACTTTTAAAGCGCCTGCATAAAAAAAGCCTACCTTCCAGGCAGGCTCTTGCTGAAAGCCGGATAAAACAGATCATGCGAGCTGGTTCACATACTTTTCCAGCTTGCGCTTGTAGTTTGCGGCTTTGTTTTTGTGTATAATGCCCTTAACGACGAGGCGATCAAGCAGGCTTTTGGCCTGGTTAAGCAAGGGAAGCGCCTCTTCGCGTGACTGAGCCGCCCGTACTTTCTTAATCATGGTGCGCATCCAGCTCCGGTAGTACCGATTACGGGCGCGCCGCTTGGCGTTCTGACGGATGCGCTTGATAGCCGACTTATGGTGTGCCATGAGCCTTCTGTAACGTTCGATAACGCGACGGTTAACAGAGATCGTTTCGGTTGCGGTCTGCGTAAACCTGAATGGCTGCGGGTTTGTTGCAGGCAGGTTGCAAAAAATCCTAAAATGACAAGTCATGTGGGCTTTTCTAAAAAAATTACTGGCGCACTGGGATGAAGAGCTGCTCGTGCTGGTCATGGAAGATACCTATGCCGGCACGCCTGCGTCATTTACCGTGCGGCCCATCCGGATACTGGCCTTGCTGGGGGGAAGTGCGGTAGGGTTGGCTATGTTGCTGGTGGCGTTGACGCTTTTGACGCCGCTGCGTGAGCTGTTTCCGGGGGTGGCGACCGAAGAGATGCGGCAGCGGGTGCGTCTGAGCAGTCTGCGGGTAGCTGCGCTGGAAGATTCGCTGGCCGTGCAGCAGCAGTACATCGCCCGGCTTCGCCAGCTCATTCTGGGAGAAGTTACACCTCCCGAAGACCACAGGCCGGCTGTCCAGCCGCCTGCGGGCACGGGCGTGATGTTACCCGAGCCGGCCACAGGCTCGGAGCACTGGCAGGAGCACCAGCAGCCGGCGCTGCCTGTTCTGGAACTTACGCTACCGGCGATGCGCCGGGTGCAGCCGACGGTCTTTCGGAGTGATCCGCTTCTGCAACTTCAGTTTCCCGTACTTCCCCCGGTCGAGGGGTTTTTGACCCGTGGGTTTGACGCGCGAGGCGGTCATTATGGCATTGATCTGGCCGTGGAGGAGGGTACGGTGGTGCGGGCTATCGGCAGTGGCTATGTAATTTTTGCGGATTGGACGCAGGCAGGGGGGTATGTGATCATTGTGCAACACGCTGATGGGTATGTTTCCGTTTACAAGCACAATCAGCGTCTGCTCAAACAGATGGGCGACCGCGTTCGAGACCGGGAGGCTATTGCATTAAGTGGGAATACCGGCGAGATTACTACCGGGCCGCACCTGCATTTTGAGCTCTGGCGTCATGGACTGGCACAGGATCCGTTAAACTATTTTGTCATCCAGTAAGAAAGGATTATGGCTCTGTTTAAAGGAAACACCAAGGAGGCCAACATGGGGCGAACATCTGCGCCGACAGCGCCACACCAGCTAAACCTGGTGGGGGAAGACACTGTTTTCGAGGGCACGTTGCGTACTCCGCACGACGTCCGGATCAGTGGGCGCGTGATTGGTACGTTGCACGTACAGGGTAGGGTTATCATCGCGGCCGAGGGCGTGGTAGAGGGTGAGGTACATGCTGGCAATGCCGATATTGCTGGACGGGTGCAGGGGGATCTGGTCATCAAGGAGACGCTGCTGCTCAAAGAAACAGCTCGGGTGGAAGGACGCATCCAGACCGGCCGCCTGGTTGTGGAAGCGGGCGCTATCTTTGACGGCGAATGCCGAATGGGCCAAATCGATCAGGTCGTTGACACAAAGGCGCCAGCTTCGGCTGATAAGGCGCGGACAACGCGCGTGCCCAAAGCAGCACCTTCTGAGAAGACAAGGGAGGCAACGCCGGGTGCATGAACGCGCATAAAAAGACACGGGGAGCGGCTGCTTCTATGCAGGAAGTGCTTCGAGAGCTGAGCCCTTATATGGGGCTGGGGTTCCAGTTGGCGCTGGGCATGGCGTTCTTTGTGGTTGGCGGATACCTGCTGGATCGCTGGCTGCACACGCACCCCTGGCTTACGCTGGTGGGTATTGCGCTGGGGCTGGTGGCCGTGGGAGCCAAGCTCTGGCAGGTGAATGTGCAGCTTCAACGTCGGGATCGACGCGCAACGCATGACGCGACTCATCAAAAATAAGGCGGCTATTTATTCAGAATTCATTACGTTGGACCCAACCTATGGGGTCTTTTCTTGTAGATTTTGCGTTCCATGCGCGCGTTGATGATCCCAGTTGTTTCGTCGTCTGGGCTGGGGTATGGAAGCGTTCTGGGTCGGTCTGATAGTAGGTGCCGGACTGGGAGGAGGCTACACGGGCATAGGCCTCTGGGGGGTTCGACGGATATGGCACTGGCCCATGCCCCGCTTTGTGCGGTGGGTGATCGGCGGCATGCTGGCGCGGATGATAGGCGCGTTGCTCCTGATGGGGGTGTGTGTTAAGGTACTGGGATTGCATACAACGGCCGTGCTGGTAGGGTTTGGAGGGGTGTTTGTACTGGGATTAATTCTGGAAATCTGGAGCTGGCATCGAACAGCGTTGCAACAGACGCATGGGTAACCCTACGGTTTTTTCGTACAGCACGTGGTGGCGTGTCGGGTTATGGTGCGCGGCCATTCTGTGGAATTTGGGGCCGCGTCCAGGCCTGGCTGCCGAAGAAGGAGACGAAAACATCAGTGAAGTGCTCATTCACCACACAGTCGATGGCTACTATATCGCCCTGGAGCCCATCGCCACCATTGAGCTTCCCCGGCTTTTCCTCTTACGCACTGCGGAAGGGTCCTGGCGTCTGGACGCTTTCGGCAGTACCGCTTCGGCGCTGCACTCTGGACGCTACGTGGCCAACTATGAAGGGCATCGCTACACCGCAGCCGACGAACTGGAAGAACTGATTGCCACCCATCGTCATCTGTATGCGGAACTCTATCCCCGCGATGGGGAGCTGGTGCTGGATCTGTCAATCACCCGCCATTACGTATTCGGGCTCCTTTCCGCTCTGTTAGTCGCCGGGTTCTTCATCCCAGTCGCCCGGCGCTATCGTAAAGGCACGGGCCGTACTACAGCTCCCCGGGGCATCTGGCAAAACCTGGCTGAAGTGTTCATTGTGTTTGTGCGGGATGAAATTGCGCGACCGAACATCGGCGAAAAAGCCGACCGCTTTCTGCCCTATCTGTTGACCGCTTTCTTCTTTATTCTGTTCAGCAATCTGCTCGGGCTGATCCCCAATCTGGGCGCCGCTACCTCAAATCTGGCCGTGACCGGTGTGCTGGCCCTTTTTACCTTTGTCATAGGGACGATCTATGCTTCAAAAGACCACTGGAGGCATATTTTCTGGCCACCGGGCGTGCCGGTATTTGTCAAGCCTATTTTGATTCCGGTAGAGATTATGGGGCTCTTCACCCGGCACGCTGCATTGGCGATTCGTCTGTTTGCGAACATGTCGGCCGGTACGCTGATTATCTTGAGTCTGATCGGAATGATTTTTATAATCCATGCGCTTTTCGGTGCGCTGGCAGCCTGGTTGAGTACGCTGCCCAGCGTGCTGCTGACGCTGTTTATTTCGGCAATCAAGCTGCTGGTGGCTTTCATTCAGGCATACGTCTTTACGCTGCTGTCGGCTCTTTTCATTGGCATGTCGGTGGCCGAACATGCCCATGAACACGCTGAGCACGAGGAAGAAGGGGCTGCGCCGGTAGTGCATGCCGTGCCGACAGCGGGTGAGACACGAACCGTGCTTCCCTGACATAAAACGTGGAACACACGTAACCTGATAACACAAACCAGTAAGAAGCTATGGAACCAACAGCGCTGGCATTCCTTGCCGCCGGTATCGGAGCGGGCATCGTAGCCATTGGCGCGGGCGTAGGTATCGGACGCCTGGCTGCTGCGGCCATGGAAGGCTCGGCCCGTCAACCCGAAGCTTCCGGCGACATCCGAACCTCCATGATTATCGCCGCCGCATTGATCGAGGGGGTGGCGCTCTTCGGTCTGCTGATTTGCTTTTTCCTGGCGTTTAAATAAGCCGCATTCTGGGGGAGCCTGTAGCAGGCTGCCCCCGGAGAGGTAGGCCGAAGCTGCCTCTCCGGGGGCACGAAGGTGTGCGATGTAGATCCAAGACTACCGAGCAACGATGAATCTGATACTGGCAGCCAACCTAATCTCGATCGATCCGGGACTGATTTTCTGGAAGAGCCTGACCTTCCTGCTGCTGCTTTTTCTACTTTACAAGTTCGCCTGGAAGCCTATTTTGCAAGCGCTGCAAGAGCGGGAAAAGAGTATTGATGCTTCTCTCCGACGCGCCGAGCGGGCACTGGCTGAAGCCCGGCAAATTCAGGCCGAGAATGAGCGCATTCGTCGGGAAGCCGAGCAGGAAGCGCAGCGCATCCTGCGGGAGGCCCGCGAAGAAGCCGAGCGCTTGCGGCAGGAGGAGCTGCAGAAGACTCGGGCGCAGATTCAGCAGATGCAGGCGCAGGCCCGGGCTGAGATTGAACGGGAAAAGCAGGGCGCGCTTGATGAGCTGCGCGCTGTGGTCGCCGACCTGGCCATTCAGGCCGCCGAAAAGATTCTGCGCGAGAGCCTGGATGCGGATCGGCAGCGACGGCTGGTCGATCGATTTTTGGAGTCGCTTCCGGCCAACAAGAACTGAGACGCCATGCGGGGAGTCAGCCATCCGGTAGCTCGGCGGTACGCTCGGGCATTGTTCGAGGAAGCCCGGGCCCGGGGACAGGCCAGTGCCATTGATGCCGACGTGGCTACCCTGCAGGAGAGCTTTGCAGCCTCGCGAGAGCTGGCCCGGGTGTTTGAAAGCCCGGTCATTCCGCGGGAGAAGAAGAAAAAAATTATCGAAACGCTTTTTGCCGGTAGGCTGCAGCCGCTGACCGTTCGTTTCCTGGAGCTACTTGTGGAAAAAGAGCGGGAAAATCTGCTGCCGGCCATTGTGGCTGCCTATCGGAAACTCCAGGACGAGGAGCAGGGGATTATAGAAGCGCATGTGCGGACAGCCTTTCCCCTGGACGAAGCGGGTGCCCGGCCGCTGGTGGAGAAGTTGGAGCAACTGACCGGGAAGAAAATTCGCCTGCAATTGCAGCAGGATCCTTCTTTGATTGGGGGCGTGGTGGTCCGGGTAGGCGACACGGTCTACGACGGCAGCGTGCGTCAGCAACTGACGGCACTCCGTGAGCGTCTGCGACGCAGGGCAACATGGGTTAATGGCAGCAACCAACCGTGAGAACATCATAGAGCCATGGCTACGGCAATTCGACCAGATGAAATTACGGAGGTGCTCCGACGGGAGCTGGGCGGCTTCGAGGCGGAAGCCGATGTGTACGAGGTGGGCACCGTATTGCAGGTGGGCGACGGAATCGCTCGCATCTACGGACTGCGCGGCGTCGGGGCTGGTGAGCTGATCGAGTTTCCGCGCAGCGGGGTAACAGGCATGGCGCTCAACCTCGAAGAAGACAACGTAGGTGTCGTGCTTTTTGGCGAGGTCGATCTCGTCAAAGAAGGCGATGAGGCGCGCCGGACGCGTCGCGTGGCCTCGATCTTGGTCTCTGAAGAGATGCTGGGACGCGTGATCGACCCGCTGGGGAACCCGCTCGACGGCAAAGGCCCCATCGGCGGGGAGAAATATGAGATGCCCCTGGAGCGCAAGGCCCCGGGCGTCATTTATCGTGAGCCGGTGCGGGAGCCGCTGCAAACAGGTATCAAGGCGATCGACTCGATGATTCCGATCGGCCGCGGCCAGCGTGAGCTGATCATCGGCGACCGCCAGACCGGTAAGACGGCCATCCTGGTCGATACGATCATCAATCAGAAATACACGCACCAGACGGACAAGCCCGTCTATTGCATCTACGTGGCCGTTGGCCAGAAGGCTTCAACGGTGGCGCAGGTGGTGCGGGCCCTCGAAGAGCACGGCGCCATGGAATACACGGTCGTGGTGAATGCCCCGGCCTCGGCGCCGGCCCCTATGCAGTTTATCGCCCCGTTTGCAGGCGCCTGCATTGGCGAATTCTTCCGGGATACGGGACGCCACGCGCTGGTCGTCTACGACGACCTCTCGAAGCAGGCCGTGGCCTATCGTGAAGTATCGCTGCTGCTGCGGCGTCCGCCCGGACGCGAAGCCTATCCGGGCGACATCTTCTACCTGCACAGCCGCCTGCTGGAGCGTGCCGCCAAGATCATCAGCAACGACGACGTGGCCCGCCAGATGAACAACCTGCCGCCGTCGATCAAGCATCTGGTCAAAGGCGGCGGCTCGCTGACGGCGCTGCCCGTCATTGAGACGCAGGCCGGTGACGTGTCGGCCTACATCCCGACGAACGTAATTTCGATTACGGACGGGCAGATTTATCTGGAATCTAACCTGTTCAACGCAGGAATTCGGCCGGCCATCAACGTGGGGATTTCGGTAAGCCGTGTGGGAGGTAGCGCCCAGATCAAGGCCATGAAGAAGGTGGCCGGTACGCTCCGCATTGAGCTGGCGCAGTATCGCGAGCTGGAGGCCTTTGCCAAGTTCGGTTCAGACCTGGATCCGGCCACGCAGCGTCAGCTCCGGCGAGGAGAGCGGCTGGTCGAAGTGCTCAAGCAGGGGCAGTATCAGCCCATGCCGGTCGAGGAACAGATTGCGATTATCTATGTGGCTACGCAGGGGTTGCTTGACCGGTTGCCCGTTGAGAAGGTACGGCCTTTCGAGCGGGAATTCCTGGAGCGGCTGCGCCTGCGCCACGCCGACCAGCTGAAGACGCTGGCCGAGACGGGCAACCTGACCGACGAGCTGACCGAGATCTTCCGGAAAGAGGCCGAGGCGCTCATCGAAGTGTACCTGAGCGGTGAAACGCAACCGGCCTGAGCTGAACGTACGCCATGGCAAGCCTTCGGGACATCCGCAACCGAATCAACTCGGTTAAGAGCACGCAGCAGGTCACGCGTGCCATGAAAATGGTGGCGGCGGCCAAGCTGCGCCGGGCGCAGGAGCGGATCTTCCAGACGCGTCCCTACGCCTTCCAACTGGCCGAGGTGATCAGTCACCTGCAGGGACACGTCGATCCCAGCACGCACCCCTTGTTTCAACCCCGTGCCGAGCGACAGGCCGTCCTGCTGGTGGTGGTGACGGCCGATCGGGGGCTGGCGGGTGCCTTTAACGCGAACATCATCAAGCTCACCGAGCAGACCATTGCGCAGGAGTTCGCTGCCCTCCAACAGGCCGGCCGGCTCTACCTCTACTGCGTGGGACGGAAAGGCTACGACTACTTCCGGCGCCGCAATTACCAGATCGTTGCCCACCGGCAGGGCTTCTTCGATCGATTGACCTTCGACATTGCGCGAGAAATTGCTGAGGAGCTGGTCGAGGGCTATCTGGGGGGGCGATGGGATGAAGTGCGCATCGTGTATAATGAATTTCGCAATACGATCGCGCAGAACCGGATTGTCGAGCCGTTCCTGCCGATCCCGCACGAGCGCTTTCTGACGCCGATTATGGAACGGGAGCTGGGCCGGCGACCTCAGCTCAAGCCGGGGTATCAGGTGGACTACCTCTTTGAGCCGAGCCCGCAGGCCATCCTGGACGCACTGGTGCCGCGTTACCTGAACTATCAGCTCTGGCGCATCCTGCTGGAGTCGTACGCATCCGAGCAGGGCGCGCGCATGGTGGCCATGGATAACGCCACCACCAATGCTGAAGAACTGCTGCGCCAGCTTCGGCTCAAATACAACCGGGCGCGTCAGGATGCCATCACGAAGGAAATCCTGGAAATTACCAGCGGCGCCGAAGCGCTGGCCAAAGGCGGCGGATAATTTGCCAAATTCGAGCGGGAACGTTATTTTTCCACCGTCGTACAGCACGCTGCTTTGAAACGGAGAGGTGGGTGAGCGGTCGAAACCGGCGGTTTGCTAAACCGCTGTACCGCCAAAAGCGGTACCGAGGGTTCGAATCCCTCCCTCTCCGCCAAGATCTTGCCGTAAGCGCCTGTAATCAAGGGCGCTGCAGAGACTTCTTTGTATCATTTAGGCCCCGCCTTTTCCAAGGGCGGGGTTTTTTGTACTTGTCGGCTGCTCTCGACCTACAAAGCGGTTTAGACCATTGAATTCCTGAAAGGCCAGGCTTACTCTCTTTACGCCGCTTCACTATATGGACAAAATGATTGTGCACAGGTGCTTGATTTAGGTTATTTATTCATAAGGCGCATGCATTTTACATGCTTACTAATACAGATCTCAATGCGCCGACCCGGTGCATAGTGCATTCAGGGGCACAGGCAAACCCCATCCCCGCAATGCAATAAAGCGCTAAGTTGAACATTTGGGGGAAAATGGCGATATTTGAAATTGGATGAACTCGCTATTGAGCAAGGAGAGTATCATGGGGCTTGTCGCTAAAATCAAAACAATGCTGGAGAAGTGGGGTCTGATTGAGCGGTCCGAATTTGATCATATCCGCACCAGCGACTATCCCCATGTCCATTTTGCCGAGTGGACAGGACAGCCCTACACTACCAAAAAAGAAATCCTCGAAGGACCCAGAGGCGCAGAGGTCCGAGCTCAATTGGAACGCTTTTCCAAAGTACTCCGCGACCGAAAAGCCAGCGGCAAACCGCTAATCTTTCAGGACTGATGGATGAGTTCGGGTTCCAGTGGTTCCTATTGCCTTTGATCGGAGGATACCGCTTCATCAGAAAGTTTAGACTCTACGAATACCGCACGCTTGCTGAGTCGGGATATCATACATTTTTTCAAGCCGCGTTCTTCGGGATACTTCTGTTCGGGATTTCACTTGTCTTCACGGGATTCGTCTCGTGGCTTTTTCCCAACCTTTCACGCCTCTGGTACGAGCACGTATCACGTGTTCGATTCAGCGGTACCTGTATGCTTGCTTTTACCGTGGGCGTCGTTATGCCCTATCTACTAAATCAAAAAACAAAAGAGAAGCATCTGGCATGGGCACTTGATAGCTTCAAGAAAATGAATCGTAGTTTGGACCTCATGCTAACGCAAGCTTTTCTCGATAGAAAAATGGTGGCTGTCACCCTCGTCAATGACAAGGTATATATAGGCTTTCCCCTCGCTCCCCTTGAGGTAGAAGCCAATCGAGAATATATCTCGCTGGGCCTTAATTACAGCGGACACCGTGATCAAAACCGGCAACTGGTTATCGATTACGATGTAGCCCAGGAAACGGAGACGCGTGTCGAAATACCCCTCGACAAAGTTGTATCGGTCTCGTACTTTGATCCAGACTTTTATGGCAAACTTTCTGTTCAGCAGACCGAGGAAACCCCTTCTGCGCCCATGTGATTGGGGAATCAGGATGCTTCGAGGGCAATATGAGCTATCGGTTAGCATGTAGGCTATCGGCGTTGTAGCCGTGCAGGGATAACAGATCAATCATCGCTGTCGATCAGGGAAACCAAAAGGCAAGAAGGCTATTGAATCACAGAGTCTTAACAGAAGGGTGCGTTATGCGGGTTGGGAAATTCTTAAGCAAAGAAGTAGGGAAGAATAGCGTAGAATATTATTTTTTTAATATTGAAAAGAAATTTGCAAATATAAATATACCAGAGTATTATGTTAAATTAATAAATAAGATTGATGCGTCTGATAGTTGTTGGAAGCATAACATCGATGTTTACGATGAAAAACGAGGCAAAAAAGAAATGTTTTAAGAATCAGACTCGCAGCAATCTGTAGGCCCCGCCGCCTGTGGCGGGGCTTTTTTTCTTTGGGCTGGCATCAGGCGGATGCGTCGCTTAACTTTGAGGCGGACGCTTAACCGACCGCTGTGGCTATGCCGTTTCTGGCCGATCTGCACGTGCACTCGAAGTACTCCCGGGCAACC
>JALSJJ010000139.1 GCA_026989375.1 Rhodothermus sp. | reverse complement strand
AGGAGGCGCTTCGGTTGCGGCCGGATCTTCCCGAAGCCCACTATAACCTGGGCGTTGTTTACGGTGCTCTTGGCCTTTACGAGGAGGCGATAGCTGCCTACAAGGAGGCGCTTCGGTTGCGGCCGGATCTTCCCGAAGCCCACTTTGGCCTGGGCGTTGTTTACGATAAGCTTGGCCTTTACGAGGAGGCGATAGCTGCTTTTAAGGAGGCGCTTCGGTTGCGGCCAACCAATCCACGGACACATTTCGCGCTCGGTTTGGTCTACTTAGAGGCTGGCAATATAAGAGCTGCGATGAATCACAAATTTGTTCTTGATAAGCTGGATTCTGAACTAGCTGAAAAACTTGAAAAACTGATAGATATGATTTTAAATCGCTGATTTATTTGGTTCTTAGGCTTTGCCGAAATGGCGAGACCACATGAGGCTATTTCATCTCTACCTGCATGTAATAAGAGCACGGCTGAAGCATTCGTTGCACAGGCCATGTTGTCTCGCCTGTGGTATGTGCCCCGGAACGTAATTCATTGAGTGTTAGACGACAGGCATCTCGTCTGCTGGTTTCCTGTCCGGGCTGTTCCTCTGCAACTATAGCCAGTCCCCTGCACGGCAAAAAAGATCTTTTTGTGCATTGCCGGCAGGACGCCTGCCTTTCGAAGAAGTATCTTAAGCGCCTTGCCGATCCTTTTTGCAGAGGTTCGCTGATCGGTGACCTGGTGGAGGCAGGATGTTTTCTTGCTACATCCCTGTGTAAAAGTTCCCTCTTCATGAACAGTAGCAAGATAGTTAGGAGGCGTTGCTGTAATTTTTGATAGAGAAAATTTTGTATGTTTAAACAGAAAGTATCTCTTTGACAGTCTTGATCCGTAGCTATGAGAACAAGCTGGATGCTTATAGGCTTTCTGAGTGTTTGCGTTGCGGTTCAGGCGCAGCCGGTGATGCGTCAGCCGGATCCGTACATTCAGCAACTGCTCATGCGCGTCTCGACCGATTCCATCGAAGCGACCATCCGGCAGCTCGCTGCCTTTGGCACGCGCCACACGCTTTCACCCACCGACAACGATACGTTTGGCATTGGCGCGGCCCGACGCTGGATCAAGCGCACGCTCGAGCGCTATGCTGCGGCGGGCGGCGGACGCATGGAGGTGTTTTTTGACCGGTTCTGGTATGGACCGGACGGTCGTCGCGTGGATCGGCGCGTGGAGATTGTCAATGTGATTGCCCGCTTGCCCGGCACCGATCCTGCAGACGATCGCATCTTTATCGTCAGCGGCCATTACGACAGTCGCGTGCGGGACGTGATGGATTCGCTTTCGTACGCACCTGGCGCTTCAGACGATGCCAGTGGGACGGCCGCGGTTATGGAAATGGCCCGCGTACTGGCCGACGCACGCTTTCCCGCAACGATCCTGTTCGTGGCGATGGCCGCCGAAGAGCAGGGATTGATCGGCGCCCGCCATCTGGCCGCACTGGCCGACTCACTGGGATGGAACGTGGCCGGAATGTTTACGCTGGACATTATCGGCAATACCGAAGGAGACAACGGCGTGCGCGACAACCGGACCGTGCGCGTCTTTTCCGAGGGCGTCCCTTCGGCCGAAACGCCCCAGCAGGCTCGACTCCGACGCGCCATTGGGGGCGAAAACGACAGTCCCTCGCGGCAACTGGCCCGCTACCTGCACGAAATCGGGGCCCGCTACGTGCCCGAATTGCGGGTGAAGCTGATCTTCCGGCGCGACCGCTTCCTGCGCGGAGGCGATCATATCCCGTTCAACGAGCGCGGTTTTGCAGCAGTGCGCCTCACCGAACCCAACGAAGCCTACACGCGCCAGCACCAGGACGTGCGCGTCGAGCACGGCATTGCCTATGGCGACGTGCCCGACCGGATCGACTTTGACTACGTGGCCCGGGTAACGCGGCTGATGACGGCCGCGCTGGCCAATCTGGCCATGGCACCCCCACCGCCCGCGGCTGCCTACATTGACGCCCGCGGCCTTTCGGTCGATACCCGGCTCCTGTGGTCGCCCCCGCGAGCTGGCCGCGACCGGCTGGCCGGCTACTACGTGCTCGTGCGCGAGACGACCGCGCCCCAGTGGCAACAGAAATGGTTCGTGCCCGCCACGGACACCAGCTACACGTTTGTGGGCTGGTCCAAAGACGACTATTTCTTTGGCATTCAATCGGTCGATGCACAGGGCCACGAAAGCCGTATTCTGTTTCCAGTACCCCGATTCCGTTAAACCCAATCAGCGTAAGAGCCATGCCCCTGGATCGACGCCTGTTTCTCCAGTACTGCTCGGCGCTGGGACTGACCGGTACGCTCTTTCCGGGTGTCCTTTACGCAAAAATTGAAGAAGGCGAGCCGATCACGCCGGAAACGATCGCCTGTGCCGAGCGCATTGCAGGTCTTTCTTTTACGGACGAGCAGCGCCAGATGATGGTCGAGGACCTGACCGAGCGCCTGAAGGATTACGAGGCGTTGCGGCAGGTCCCGCTGCCCAACGAAGTGATCCCGGCCTTTGTGTTCGATCCGACCATCGGGGGCGAACCGCTGCCGGAAGGAACGGAGGGGATGCGCTGGGAGCCCCGACCGGTGGAGCGGCCGCGTAGCGACGAAGATCTGGCCTTCATGACGGTGGCGGAGCTGTCCTACCTGCTTAAAACCCGTCAGGTGCGTTCGGTGGAGCTGACCGAACTGTACCTGGAGCGTCTGAAGCGCTACGATCCCGTGCTGAAGGCGGTGGTCACCTATACCGAGGAGCTGGCCTTCGAGCAGGCCCGAAAGGCCGATGAAGAGCTGGATGCAGGCCACTGGCGAGGACCGCTGCACGGCGTGCCCTATGGCGCCAAAGACCTGCTGGCCGTGCCCGGCTACCGCACGACCTGGGGCGCCAAGCCCTACGAAAATCAGGTGCTGGACGTAAAGGCTGCCGTGATCGAAAAGCTGGAAGCCGCCGGAGCGGTACTCGTGGCGAAGCTGACGCTGGGGGCACTGGCCTGGGGGGACGTATGGTTCGGGGGACAGACGAAAAACCCCTGGAACATCGATCAGGGATCGAGCGGCTCGTCGGCAGGATCAGGAGCTGCCGTATCAGCCGGTCTGGTCCCCTTCGCAATTGGTTCGGAGACATTGGGCTCCATTGTCTCGCCTTCGACGCGCAATGGCGTGACGGGGCACCGGCCGACGTTCGGCGCGGTGAGCCGCTATGGGGCCATGGCCCTGGCCTGGACCATGGATAAGCTGGGGCCGATGGCACGATCAGCCGAAGATTGCGCGCTCGTGTTCGACGCGATCCGAGGGCGTGACCCCCGTGATCCGAGCACGCGCGAGATGCCCTTCCCCTTTGATCCCAACTTCGATGTGCGTCAACTCCGCGTAGGCTACCTGGCCGACGCTTTCGAAGAAGACTACGAAAATCGGGAAGCCGACCAGCAGACGCTCCAGGTGTTGCGCGAGCTGGGCATCGAATTGAAGCCCATTCGTTTGCCGGACGATCTGCCCGTTTCGGCCCTGTTGCTCACGCTGGAGGTAGAGGCAGCGGCCGCCTTTGACGAGCTGACCCGCACCGGTGGCGTGGACCAGATGGTCCGGCAGGGCCGCAACACCTGGCCGCATGTGTTTCGCGTGGCGCGTTTTGTGCCAGCCGTTGAGTTTCTGCAGGCTAATCGTATCCGCACCTTGCTCATGCAGCGGATGGCCGAAGTCTTTCGGGAGGTGGACGTGTTCGTTTCGCCCTCCTTCGGCGGGGGCACGCTTCGCATCACGAACCTGACGGGACATCCCTGCGTGTGCGTGCCGAACGCGTTTCATCCGCTCAAGGATAAGCCGCTGTCGCCGCGCCGACAGCCCGGCAGCATTACGTTTATCGGCGGACTCTACCGGGATGCCGAAGTGCTCATGCTGGCCCATGCTTACCAGCAGGCCACCGATTTTCACCGGCGCCGCCCGCCCATTCGATAAGCCGTGGTTTTCAGGAGACGGCGTCAGGGAAGCCCGGACAATGCACTGCTGAGTGTGCGCAATAACACTCCCCGGACCACCATGGATAGGCGGTCCTTGACGCAGGGTCCCCTGCCGAGGCGTCGTCGCAGAGAGTCAGGCCAGTTGCAGCGGTTGCAGCAGCAATAGAATACCGCCCCGGTCGCGGATCAGATTGCGGGCACGCACCTGAAACCAGCGCCAGTGGCCGCGTCCGGTGCGAAGCCGGAGCAGCCAGGAAGCCTGCTGTTTCCGAGCGCGGGCCATGGCAGCCAGGTCGTGCCAGATCTGTTGCAGATTCCGGCTGTGGACGTACGTGAAAAAGCACGAGTCGATGGGCTGCTGTTCCGAATATTCAAGGAGTGATCGGGCGACCGGGGTTATATGTTGAATATCCCCCTCGGGATTGATCAACAACAGAGGCAGATGGGGATCCAGCGTTCCTTCCTGCCGAAAGCGCTTCCGAACCGAGGAAGTCAGCGTGGACTTTATGGATTCCGTTGGCATAGGGCTTCCCTCCTTCCAAACTATGAGTAGCCTTGCGTAGTTAGAACGTACAACAAAGCCAACGCTCAGGCAAGCGCTTCTGGTAAGGAAAAGTGTGAAAAACATTCCGTTAAACAGAAATCTCGATGCGGATTGTCTCATTGTTGCCCGCGGCCACTGAATGGGTCTGCGCCTTCGGCGCGCAGGAAGCGCTGGTTGGACGCTCCCACGAATGTGACTTTCCCCCGGAAATACTGAACCGGCCTGTACTGACCCGACCGCGCGTTGCTGCCCAGGGCACCTCGGCCGAAATCGATCGGCAGGTCCGCGCGGTATGGGAGCAAGGGCTGAGCCTATATGAAATCGACTGGGAACAACTGCAGGCGCTGCAACCGGATCTGATTCTGACGCAGGCGCAGTGCCCGGTCTGTGCGGTGTCGGTCTCGGAGCTGAAGGCAGGGTTGGCTGAATGGCCCGGGCCGCGGCCGCGCGTGCTCGCCATGGCGCCCCAGACACTGAAGCAGGTGCTGGATGCAGCCCTGGAGATTGGCCATACCATTGGTCGCCTGCATGAGGCCATGCGTTATCTGGCGCAGGCCGAGCAGCGGCTGCGCCAGTTGCGCGATGCGCTTGGGCTGCACCGGCGTAGTGATACGGCGGGCTTTCCGCGCGTCGTTTGCCTTGAGTGGCTCGATCCGCTGATCGTGGCCGGACACTGGATGCCCGATGTGGTGGAGATGGCCGGCGGGCAGGCCGTACTGCTCGAAGCGGGCCAACCCTCGCGTACAATTTCCTGGACCGAGCTCCAGGCGGCCGATCCCGATGTGCTGCTGCTGATGCCCTGCGGTTTTACTGTGACGCAGACGGCCCGCGAGCTGCCGGCGCTGATGCAACGCCCGGAATGGCAGGCGCTGCGTGCCGTGCAGGAAGGCCGGGTGTACGTGCTGGACGGCCACGCCTACTTCAACCGCCCAGGTCCACGTCTGTATCGTTCCATTGAGCTGGTGGCCTGCTGTCTGCATCCGGAGCGCCTGCTGGCTGAGCAGCTCAACGTGCAGGCCTGGGAATTGCAACCGCTGGAAGCTGTGCTGATCTAATTGCGGGTAACGGACGCCTGTTGGAGCAGGCGCTCCAACTTCAGCTTGGCCTGGGCGCCATTTAGCAGCTTGCGCAGTGCGATGAGTTCGGTACGGTTGCAGGCATAGCGCACATCGACCGTCGCCATCCGACCCGTCAGCGACAGTACACACAGACGATCCGGCTCCCAGGCATCCAGAGGCACTGACTGCACGCGCTCGCAGAGCGCCTGAAAGTGCTCGGGCGCAAGCTGCAGCAGCAACCGCCCGAAGGCCACCTCGAAGCGACCGCAGCAGGCGCAGCGTAGCACATAGCCATGCGCAGTCTGGAACAGATACGGACGATTGGTCGAAGCGGAAGGCATGGCCTCTGGTGGCTTCAGTAGATGGTAGACGATACGGAAGGGGTCTCGGGTAGCCAACCGGCCTCCTGGCTCAGCCGTTGCCACTGGCGTTCAATCCAGGCGGTGATGGCTGGATGGGGCAGCAGGCCCGTACCGTCGGCCCGGTAAGACAGCCCGTCCAGTACCTTCTGGTAAGGCCCGAAGCCATGAACCCGAAACGGAATCACCAGGACGGTGCGGCCAGCCTGGGTTTCCGCTTCAACGAACGCCCGGATGCGCCGCGTGGCCTGGGCCCGGAGCGCTGGCCAGTCTTCCCGCAGCGTCTCAACCCGCACCACATGAAACCCCAGTGCCCGGATAAGCTGCGCATGCCGCTCCATGGCCACGATCCAGTGGGCATTGCGCACATCGTCCTCCGTGCCATGTGCCAGCAGGAGCACGGATTCTCGGGCTGGAGTTTGGCTGAGCGCCAGGGCCCGATCGGCCAGGATAGGGCCCAGTTCAGGAGCGTCCATCAGCCCCGTTTTGCTCAGTACAAACGACAGGTTGTGGCGCAGCGGGGGAGGAGGGCCATGCCCGGCCTGCGGCCCGTGATGCAGGAACCGAGCAGGGGGGTCCGGTCGCAACCCCAACAGGTATTCGGTCTGGTGCAGAAAAGAAGCCCCGTCTATGAACAGACGAACGACGACCACGCGGCGCGCGCCCTGCGCCTGAAGTGAATCGATTGCCTGCTGGAGCGTGTGCGGATTGGCCATCCCAAAAGCGACGGCCGTCGGGCGTTCGGCCCGCAGGGGCGCCACCGCCTCAAGCACGGCGCGATTCCATGAAGGCGAGCCTCCATGTGCCATTACAAGCAATCCCGGTCGGGTGCTGTCGGTGGGAATGAGCAAGCTTGCCCAGACAAAAAGCAGCGTCCACATGGTAATACTCCTTCGGTCAGGTTATTGAAGACGACGGGAGCCGTCGGGTTGAAAGACATACTCAAAGGTGTAGTAGCGTGCGGGATTGGCCTCGCGATCGATAGCGCCGGGATCAGGAGCTCCTTTGTAGTAGCTCAGGATGCGCATTTTAGCATAGCGGCCGTCGGCAGTGCGCACAACGATCGTGCGGCCGGGGATCGGCGTGACGATGTGGGTGGCGGGGTCGTAGTTGTACCAGCCGTTTCCAGAGCCCGGACAGATGGCACGCTGGACCCCGTTGGGGCATGCGTCCTCACCATCTACCCGAAACTGATCGTCGGCAGGGGCTTCCGTTACTTCGTCAAAAGGCACTTCCAGCACGACCGCGCCGCCCTGGCCCGGGCCACTTGTGCCGCCGTTAATCAGAATGTTGGTACCCTGAAAGGCCAGATCCCAGGCCGTCGAAGCCGAGTCGCTACGGTCTGGATCGTCATAGCGCAGGACGATCTCGCCGGTGCGCAGGCTGAAGAACGTATAGCGTCCGGTGCCAATCGGCCGCCCCGTCTGCGGATCACGGGTGATGAGGGGATCGGCCGGCAGGTCTTTGATCACGACCGCCTCGACCGGTGGGGTGTCGTTCACCAGTTCCCCGCTGTCACAGGCGGCGAGCAGGAAGGTCAGGCTCGGCAGCAGAGCAAGGATACGCATGGGCATGGCTTTACTTTGGGTTTCGGGGTTGTATGTGGAACGTGAGCGTCAGAAACCAGCGACGTCCGGGCTGGAAAGGCATCAGCGCTGGACGCCGCAGGTCCAGCAGGTTGAAAGCGCCGCCCTGGAGTTCCAGGTAGCGGCCCAGTTTGCGCCCGAGGGTCAGGTGCCAGAGGGTGTAGCCGGGCACGTACTCGTCGGCGCGATTGACCACTCCGTTGCCGTCCACGTCCCGGTAGCCGTACCGGCTGCGCCAGACGCCGCGTAGCGCCACGGTCAATCCCGGTGGGGCCGCTTGCCAGCGCAGATGGATCGTGCCGCTATGGCGCGACCGCCCGAAAAGACCCCCGTAGTCACTGCGCCGCAGCCGGTAGTCACGGCCCGAAGCCGTACGCCCGAACAGGCGGCCTGCCCGGATAGCGTCGAGCACATCCCGATCGGCCGTTTCCAGGTACTGGTAGCTCAGACTGAGCGTTAGGGCCGCTTGAGGGCGGGCCGTCAGGGCGACTTCCAGACCACGGGTGTAGATGCGCTCCAGGTTGAAATAGGAATAGACAAACGCCTGGTTGGTCTTCTGCGCGACCGGTTGCGTGTCGATCAGATCACGGACTTCGTTGTGAAACAGGTTAAGAGAAAGCGTCAGTGCTCCGTCAAGCCAGGCGGCTTCGCCGCCGACATTGAGCGCGACCGAGCTTTCCGGACGCAGCGTGGCGACGCGGTCCGGATCGATCAGCAGCTGGGCAATTTGGCCTTCGGCCTGGAGCCGTGCCAGCTCTTCTCGAAAGCGGGTAACGCCGAGCACGCTATAGCCGGCTACCGCGTTTGTGAAGACCAGATAGCGCTGGCGAAAGTCCGGGGCTTTGAAGCCGCTCCCGATCGATGCGCGTAACCGATAAGACGTAGCCGGACGGACCAGCACGGCCAGGCGTGGGCTGAAGCGACTGGCATAGTCACTGTGCATATCAAAGCGAAAGCCGGAGACCACTTCGAGCCATGACCGGGGCGCCCATTCGTGCTGGAGCAGCAGAAATCCACTTCGCGCTGTAACACGACCGGCATAGCGATCGCCTTCCAGCGCTTCCTGCACAGCACCGCCACCGAACGTCAGCAGTTGGTGGTCTGTCAGTAATTGTTGCAAACGCAGCTCAAGCTTGCGATAGGCCTGGGCAAAGCGATCGGCATAGTACAGGAGGCCATCCTCCTGCCGGGTCATCCGGGTGCGCGTCTCGTAACCCGTCAGATACAGCTCCGCATCCAGACGCAGGCGAGGGGTGAGCTGCTGCTGCAAGCGTGGATGCAAGCTCCAGTCTGTCTGGCGATAAGCTTCGTCGTGCGGGGTGCCGTTCAGCGCAAAGGCGCTTTGCCGCCGCTGCTGATGGTGTCGAATGGCCAGGGTCAGGAGCGATCGGCGGGGGAGGTCCCAGGTCAGGTAAACGTCGGCCGTGTAATCGCGCAGGGAGGGAGCTGTGGGGCCAAAGACGTCCGGGGCCAGGTCATACCCTTCGGTGCGATAATGATCGAACAGAAGCGAGGCCCCCAGGCGGCCGCGTCGCAGCTCGGTGGTAGTCCCGAGCTGGTAGGTGCCGTGCGTTTCCATACGGGCGTGCAGTTGAGTAGCCAGCGGTGCGGCAGGTTGGCGCCGGATCAGGTTGACGACGCCGGCCAACGCCTCGCTGCCATAGAGCGACGAAGTGGGGCCCCGCACAACTTCGATGCGATCCAATCCCTGCACAGTGAATCGGTCCAGATCCAGCGTACCTGCGGTGCGGCCGATAATGGGTTCGCCATCGAGCAACAGCAGCGTATAATCGGGCTCAAAGCCCTGAATCATAAGGCCAGTACCATGGTCTTCGAAGAGCAGCAGACCGGGTTGTTCGGCCAGCAGGTCCGACAGGCGGGCAGTACCACTCTGACGAATAGCTTCGGCCGGCACAAGCTGCACCGGCACCGGCACTTCACTCAATGCCCGCGTTGAACGGGTGGCCGTGACAACAACAGGGGGCAGTGGTACAGCCCGACTTGTGTCGATGACCACCTGGGGCAGCAGTACCAGCAGCAGGAGCGAAAACATAGGAATAAGATCAAAATTTAGACTTGATCTAAGTTATTAGATGGGCGGTTCTGAGGCAAAGGTTGTAGCGTGAAATAGCGGTGAAAGCGCCGGGCACTTCTGGTTTACAGGGGTTGTTGCTGCGGGTTCACAGCAGGATCAAGGAGGGGAGGTTGTGGCGGTTAGCGGCGCCACTGGAGCTGGAGCTGCAGGTGGCGGGGGGGTGCCAGCAGGGCCGGGCGCTCGACGTAGTAGTAGTCGAGGGCGTTTTTGACCAGCAGCGTGAGTGTCAGGCCCGGGCGCTGCCAGCTCAGCCGCAGGTCAAGTACGCGGATGGGTACGGTGACGTCAGCGTCGGGTACGAAGCGGGCAAACTCCGTGTCGATGCGTTCCGGTCGGCTGGCCATCCGCAGGTCAGCGCCCAGCCGCAGATGCGCCGGCAACGCTATGGTCAGACTGGTCTTAAGCAGATGGCGGCTTCGGAACGATAGAGGCAGGGGTTCCGGACCGGTCAGATCGTCGGCATCCAGCAGGGTATAGCCGAGTTGCGCTTCCAGCCAGGAGTCCAGCAGCCGAACGTCCAGGGTGGTTTCCAGGCCGCGAATGCGGGCTCGGGTCAGGTTAACGAACTGGAAGGCCAGGCGGTCGGCCTGAAAGCGCGGTTCGACCAGATCCTGATAGTCGGTCCAGAACAACGCCAGCGTGCCGTTCAGCTCGGCCAGTCTGCCGGCGCGGTAGCGGTAACGCAGGCCGACTTCGTATCCGGTACTGGTTTCCGGGCGCAGGTCCGGGTTGGCCACGATCGGGAAAAATTCCTGGTTTTCGATATAGCGTTCCGCCACGCCCGGTACGCGGAAGCCCAGTCCGAAGGCGGCATGCAGCGTCAGGCTGGGATGAGCCTGAAAGAGCGCGTTGGCGCGGGGACTGAGCCGGGTGATCCAGCGGTCGGCGCGGATCTGGTAGGCGTCGAAGCGCAGACCTACGCTCATCCGCCAGCGTGCTGTGAGTGCTTCTTCCCACTGGCCGAAGATGGCCACTTCGGGCTGGCTCCGAAAGGGACGTCCGTCGCTGGCGGGGAAGAACGAGGAACGGGTAGCGACCGCATCGGCCGAGGCACCGAAGGTCAGGTAGCGGCCTTCGAGGGGTTGCCAGTCGAGCTGAAACTGTCCTCCGTAGCGAAAGCCCAGGGTGCCTTTTGAGAGCGGTTTAGGGCGGCCTCGTTCGTCCAGCGGACGCAGGGCCAGCACGTAAAGCCGCCCGCCGATTGTGTAAGCAAGATTGTGGCCGGGTGCATGGGTAAAGGCGGGCAGCAGCGTCCACTGGAGCGATTCGGTATCGTTGGCGCCTACGGCATCTTTTGCGCCTGTGGTGGGAATGCGGCCGGGGTTGAGCGGGTCGCGCAGGCCGTTCCAGTAGAGAAACGCGTCGCTGCGTCGCCAGGTCAGCCCCGAAAGCACCACCACATGTGCATTGGCTGCCGGCTGCCAGCGCAGCTTGGCGTAGCCCTGCAGCAGCGTACGCTCATTGGCGTTTAGATGACCGGTATTGCGCAGGTAGGTCAGATGGATCCAGCCGCCGAGCCGATCGCTCAGCCGCCGGGCATGAGTGAAGATGGCTGTACCGAAGGGGCGCCAGTAGCGGGCTCCTTTCCAGGACGCCTTCCACGTCGCATAGCGTACCGGTTCGTAGGCGCCTCCGGAGAGCCGGATCTCGGTTGCGGGCTGCTCGGGAAAGTCGCGCGTGATCACCTGAATGACGCCGCCCAGGGCGCCGCTACCGTAGAGCGCCGAGCCCGGGCCTTTGAGCACTTCGATCCGGTCGATCTGAGCGATAGGTAGTAGTTCAAAGGGCACGCCATCGGCATCAGGCGACAGCATGGGAAAACCATCGATCAGCAGCAGCACGCGGCTGCCTGCGTTGTAAGTGAATCCCGAGGAGCCCCGAATGTTGACCTGATTGCCGGTCATCTGCACGCCGGGAATGTAGCGCAGGGCATCGTCGAGCGTGAACAGGCCACGGGCTGTAACATCGCCGAGCGACAGCACCGACAGGCTGACGGGCACCTGTTCCAGGGGCTGGGCACGCCGTGCGGCAGTCACGACCACTTCGGGGGCTTCGATGACCGTAGGGACCAGGGCAAAATCCAGACGCCGACGTTCGCCCGGGGTCAGCGTGACGGTCTGCTCGGCCGGCACATAGCCAACAGCCGACGCACGCACCGTGTAGGTGCCGGCCGGGATGCCGGAGATCACGTAACGGCCGGCAGCATCGGTAGCATCACCATAGAGCGTGCCCACCAGCACCACATTGACGCCGGTGAGCGGCGTGCCGTAAATGTCGCGTACAGTACCCTCAAGTCCGGCCCGTTGGGGCTGGGCGCGTAGCGGTAGGGCGATCAACAGCAGAAGCAGGCATCCCTGTCTCATGGCGATCCCGGAAAACGGGCAGGATTCTGAAAATCGGCCTCCAGCACGATCGGGCGTCGTTCGCCAGGTCGAAGGACAAGCGGGCGGTCGTAGACGACCAGGGGGCGCCAGTCCAGCAGGCCTGGTCCGAATTTCCATGCAATGCCGCTGTATAGAAACGTGTCGGCCGCCACCCCTTCCAGGTCGATTACGAGCCGAAACGTGTCCGAGTCGACAAAGCGCCGCAATGTGTCGCTGATCACCAGCTCATTGAAGCGCAACAGCAAATCCAGGGCACTCTGGGGCACAAAGCGCATGGCCACAAAGCGCAATTCCTGTACGGAGTCAGGAGGTGGCCAGGGACCCTTATAATAGATGGTACCTTCAATGGTTGCCAGGGGAGAAGGAGGTGGTGGTGCCAGCCCGCCATCGCAACCAGTCAGTAGCACCAGCGCGGTGACGAAAAATAACCGACTTAAGGCCCGTTGCATGGGTTGTCTGTGAATTTGGGACGGAAGGGGTGCACGGTGGGTTGCAGGCGGCGCCGCCCGTTTGGCGCAGGCACAGAGTGAATGTATATTTTCGTCCGCTATCCTGCTGTCCGAGTCGGCCAGGCCCCCAGCGTGCCGAAGTGGCTCGGTAGAGTTGTAAGCGGTTCCTGTGGATATAAGCGTGTGGAGCATCGATGAGGCTATCTGATTTGCACTACGATTATCCCAAAAGTCTGGTTGCCAAATATCCGGCCGAGCCGCGTGATAGCGCCCGGCTGATGGTACTTGACCGAAAGCATAAAACCATCGAGCATCGCATCTTTCGCGACATTGTTGCCTACTTCAAAGAAGGCGATGTTCTGGTTGTCAATAATACGAAAGTTTTCCCGGCGCGGCTCTACGGCCGCAAAGAGAAAACCGGTGCGCGGATCGAAGTCCTGCTGCTACGTGAGCTGAACGCTGAAAGTCGGCTCTGGGATGCGCTCGTCGATCCGGCCCGAAAGATTCGTGTGGGCAACAAGATCTACTTTGAGGGCGGGTTGATGGCCGAGGTCATTGACAACACGACTTCGCGCGGGCGCACCATTCGGTTTCTGTTTGACGGTAGCGACGAAGAGCTCTATCGGAAAATCGAGGAGGTCGGGCATATGCCGCTGCCGCCCTACATCAAGCGAGAAGATGAACCTGAGGATCGGGAGCGTTATCAGACCATTTTTGCTCAGGAGACCGGTTCGGTAGCGGCTCCGACGGCTGGACTGCATTTTACGCCGGAGCTGGTTGATCGGTTGAAGCAAAAGGGCGTGGATATCGTACCGATTACCTTGCATGTGGGACTGGGCACCTTCCGGCCTATTGAGGTCGAAGACCTCACCAAGCATCGTATGGACTCAGAGTACTTTACCATTACCGAGGAGGCAGCCGAGCGCATCAATCGGGCGCTGCTTTCTCCGGAGCATACCGTTACGGCGGTGGGCACGACCGTCGTGCGTGCGTTGGAGTCGAGCATTTCGGCGACCGGTACGGTGAAGCCCGGCTCCGGTTGGACCGACAAATTCATTTATCCACCTTACGATTTTAAAATCGTCGAGCGGTTGATCACCAACTTTCACATGCCACGGAGCACGTTGCTGGCGCTGGTTGTGGCCTTTGCCGGCCATGAGTTTGTGATGGAGGCCTACCGTATTGCTATTCAGGAAAAATATCGGCTGTTCTCCTTTGGCGATGCCATGCTGATTCTTTGAGGAGGGGGTAGGTGTATGACCGAAACGGCACAGCGAGAGGGTACAGACCGGGTAGCCGTGCTGGTGCCGGCGGCTGGTCGGGGGGCACGACTGGGGGGAACGCGCAAGCAGTTTCGACGCCTGGGTGGACGACCGTTGCTGGAGCAGACGCTTCGGACGTTAGCCGCTCATCCGGAAGTAGATGAGCTGATTGTGGCCGTGCCGACCGATCGTGTGGAGCAGGTTGCGGTGGCGCTGCAGGAAGCCCGGCTTCCCGGGGCCTGGCAGGTCGTAGCCGGAGGGCGTACGCGGCAGGAGTCGGTACGGGCAGCGCTGGAGGCCCTTGCAGCCGAAGTCGATATCGTGCTTGTGCATGATGCTGTGCGGCCGTTCATTCTGCCCGAACAGATCTCGGCTGTGCTTGAGGCGACCCGGCGTGTAGGCGCAGCCGCACTGGCCATTCCGGAAACCGATACGGTGCGGCGCGTGCACGACAGCCTGCTGGGCGAGACGGTGCCCCGGGCGGGCCTCTACCGAATGCAGACACCGCAGGGCTTCCGCCGCGACTGGCTGGAGGCTGCCCATCGACAATATGGCCATGAAGCTGCTACAGATGATGTGGAGCTGGTGCAACGCCTGGGGTATCCGGTTGTATGCGTACCCGGAAGCAGCTTCAATTTCAAAATCACAACGGCCGAAGACTGGGAGCTGGCGCTGTTGATCTGGCCGTACTGGGAAGCACGTTTGCGTCGTCAATCGGAAGGATCGCTGCGCAGATGACCGCATTTCGCATCGGGTTTGGATACGACGTGCATCGTCTGGTTCCGGGCCGTCGGCTCATGCTGGGAGGGGTGCACATCCCT
Source organism: Rhodothermus sp. (assembly GCA_026989375.1). Lineage (GTDB taxonomy): Bacteria > Bacteroidota > Rhodothermia > Rhodothermales > Rhodothermaceae > Rhodothermus. The sequence goes on along the minus strand of JALSJJ010000139.1, from coordinate 1,722 downwards.
TCGGAGCGCGGGCTGGTCGGCCATTCGGATGCCGACGTGCTCCTGCATGCCATCGCAGACGCGCTCCTGGGAGCGGCTGCGCTGGGCGATCTCGGGCGCCACTTTCCCGACACCGATCCCCGCTGGAAGGACGCCAGTAGTCTGGCATTGCTGCGCCGGGTACACCAACTGGTTGTTCAGGCCGGTTATGCGGTCGTCAATGTCGATAGCACGGTGGTACTTGAACAACCACGGCTTCAACCCTATGTCGAAACTATGCGGCAGAACATTGCACAGGCGCTGGGGCTCTCGACCGGTGCTGTCTCTGTGAAAGCAACGACAAACGAAGGCCTGGGCTTTGTCGGAGCTGAGGAGGGAGTGGTAGCCTTTGCGGTTTGCCTGCTGCGTCCGGTGGCATCCGAACGGTAAGCGCGTATGGAGTGGTTGGCCGACCTAACGCAATGGGCGCTGCAGGTGCCACCGTTCTGGGTCTATGTGGGCTTGCTGGCGATTGCTTACGGCGAGAATGTGGTACCGCCCATTCCGGGCGATCTGTTTGTGGTGTTCTGCGGGTATCTGGCCGGACGGGGCACGCTGGAGCTATGGATGGTGATTTTGCTGGCCACGCTGGGAGGAGCAGCGGGTTTTATGACCATGTATGCGGTAGGCTATCGGATTGGGGTAGCAGTACTGGACCCCCATCGACTGCGTTGGCTCCCCAAACGCCGTATTCATCAGGTGCAGCGCTGGATGCAACGGTGGGGATACGGGATCGTGGCCGCGAATCGTTTTCTGAGCGGTGCCCGCTCGGTCATCTCCCTGACGGTGGGCATGGCCCACATGCATCCAGGCAAGACGGCCCTGCTGGCCACGTTGAGCGCCTTTGTATGGACTTCGTTGATTAGCTACCTGGGCTATGCTATCGGCGAAAACTGGCCCGTAGTACGGTACTACTTGCAGGTGTACGGCTGGATCGTCCTGGGCGTGTTGGGATTCATTGCGCTGGGAGCAGCCGGTTGGGTCTGGTGGCGCCGTCGCGTTCGCAAGCGGCATGCTTTATAGAAGCTTCGCGGAGGGATCTTATTGACAGTAGTGGAACTCATGGGCTAAATTTGCATTCTCGAAACGGCCTGAGGAAGCTGGCGTAGCTCAATTGGTAGAGCAGCTCACTTGTAATGAGCAGGTTGGGGGTTCGAGTCCCTCCGCCAGCTCCTTAACTGGAAATTCGCGGGGAAGTGGGCACCCGAGTTGTTATGCCCACATTTAAATAGGCTGCGTAGGGAACGGGCAGGTACCGAAGCGGTCAAACGGGGCAGACTGTAAATCTGCTGGCGCAATGCCTTCGGAGGTTCGAATCCTCCCCTGCCCACAGGGTTTGAGCGGGAGTAGCTCAGTGGTAGAGCATCAGCCTTCCAAGCTGAGGGTCGCGGGTTCGAGTCCCGTCTCCCGCTCACGATAAGAGCCGCCTTAGCTCAGTGGTAGAGCACTTCCATGGTAAGGAAGGGGTCGTCGGTTCAAATCCGACAGGCGGCTCAAAGGGCGATGCCTGTAGGCATCAGAGCATGCCCCCGTATGGGGGGCTTTTTCCTTAAATACGCAAACTAAATAAGGCAAACAGCCATGGCGAAGGAGGTATTTCAGCGGACGAAGCCGCACGTGAACATAGGTACGATTGGTCATGTGGATCATGGGAAGACGACGTTGACGGCGGCCATTACGCAGGTATTGTCGAAGCGGGTGTCG
>JALSJJ010000138.1 GCA_026989375.1 Rhodothermus sp. | reverse complement strand
GGCTGGAAACATGGGGTCCCGTAATCCCCTTTTCGTGGGGTCAAGTCTTGCTACGTATGTGCTGAGCATTCTCATCAAAGAGAAAAGCTTCACGCACAGACGCCCGTAATCCCCTTTTCGTGGGGTCAAGTCTTGCTACCCTATTGTAACATCCTCTGGCAAAACCGGCCTTTTTCCTATTAAAAACAGCGATTTTAATTGTGCATAATTGTCAAAAAACAATAAAAGTGCAGGTAACACTGACCTGTGACAATTTAGTGTCACTCTCCGCCTCTCCTGATATGCTAAAAATACAATAACCTCCCGGAACAATCAAGTTTCCTGATAGGGATTGACCCTGCAACTAAATTTTTTCGACGGGTGCTGAGCTTGAACTTCCCCTTTCAGCACTGGCTCTGATTTCTTTCCAGATCGCATTGTTCTTGCTGCCCGGGATCCGTTCATACCGACGGGCACACAATCAGTCAAGCTTGTATGCACCTGTAGGTCTGTAATCCCTATGTCCTGCCCGAAAGGCTATCCAGCAGATGCGCCAGAATTACATGGCGTTCCTTAGAGGGGAATCGGTTATTTTCAGAAAAACATGTTGATCTTCCGGAATTTCCATTTTGGAAAAGATCCCCTGCGAGCTCCGTAAAATACAGGTCAGAGAGACTTCAATCGGTTATGGAATCGTTGTCCCGTGAGCAGCACCAGGTGATACGGAGCATCCAGCGATGGATGAAGACGCCCGATGCGCCTCCGGTCTTTATCGTAACCGGCAGTGCCGGCACCGGCAAAACGACATTGATACGCCATCTGGTACAGTGGCTTACCAGAGAATCTATCAGTTTTCGACTGGCTGCGCCGACGGGTAGGGCCGCACGCATTCTCGCCTCACGCGTCGGAAAGGACGCACGCACCCTGCACAGCCTTATCTACGTGCCCGATCAGGTTCGCATACTCAAAGCATCAGAACATCCCGATTCCTCTGATCTGATAGGGATTCGCCTGCATTTCCAACTGCGGAGTGAAGATCCGGACGCCAGACTGATTCTGATTGATGAAGCATCCATGATCGGCGATGTCGAGAGTGAAACAGAGCTGTACCGTTTTGGATCGGGGCGGTTGCTGACCGACCTGCTGCGCTACACGCGCCTGTTACCCCCGCGTAATGCACGGCCTGCCACGCGCATTCTTTTCATAGGCGATCCGGCACAGCTTCCTCCGGTCGGCCAGTCGCTTTCGCCGGCCCTTGCGCCTCGCTATCTGCATCGTCATTTTGGTATGAAGGTATGGAAAGCCCACCTGCACACGGTTTACCGACAGCGGGCCGATCATCCCATTCTTGAGGTAGCGACCCGGCTCCGTGAGGCGCTGGCTGCTCGGCGCTTTAACACGTTTCAGCTTACCCCACAGCCGCCAGGCATTCGGGCGGCTTCCATAATCGAGGCGCTCGACGACGTCGCCCGGTCCTACCGCCAACAGGAATCAGTGGTCATGCTATGCCGTACCAATGCGCTGGCCCGTAACCTGAATAGGGCCATTCGGGAACGCCTGTGGGGACGAAGCGACCTTCCTCTTCAGCCGGGCGATCTGGTCCTGATCAACCGCAATGCGCCTGAATATGGTCTCTTTAACGGCGACCTGATGCGCGTGGAAGAGGTAGCCCCCCAACCTGAGCATCGCCGCGTAGGACGTCGCGGCCGCCCCCCGGTTGACCTTTATTTCCGAGACGTTGTCCTGACGCACCTACATTCCAACACTCGGCCTCGCATTTCCTGCAAAATTCTTGAAAACCTGCTTGATAGCCCGGACGGCCAGCTTTCTCCTGATCTTTACCAGGCGCTGATGATTGATTTTCGCATGCGCAATCCCGAGCTGGATCCTGACGCGTCGGACTTCGGACTGGCGCTGCGCGAGGATCCATATTTCAATGCACTGCATGTACGTTACGGCTATGTCCTCACCGTCCATAAGGCGCAGGGCGGTGAATGGCAGCGAGCCGTGATCGTCTTCGACGATTGGAGAGACTATCGGCACGCCGAATTTTTCCGATGGGTGTATACGGCGATTACACGGGCGCAGGACGAGCTGTGGGTTGTAGGAGCACCGCAATTCGATGCCTACTCCCGCCTTCGGTGGCAGCCTTCTATGGGGACTACGGCCGCCGATCCGCTAACATCACCGACCGACTCCGCTGAGCCCATTTTCTCCACCGCGTTTCTGCAGAAGTACCATCACCGCCTCCGGCAGCGCCTGACACAACAGGGTATTCAGATCCGACAGGTTGAGCAATTGCCCTATAGCGTACGGTATTATCTGTTTCAGGACGATCGGACGGCCCGCATTCAGTATTATTATCGCGCCAACGGGAAGGTGAGCCAGGTAATTGCGCTGGGCGGTGCCGACGATCCAGCGCTCAGCCAGCAGGCGCTGGCGCTATTTCAGCAGGTGCTGCTCGACACACCGGCGGTCTCTGCAGCGCTGCCTTCAGATCCTTTCCTCCGGGCCTTCATCGAGCGGGTGCGGCAACGCCTGAAGGATACCGATATCCAGGTACTTCACTGGGAGGCCTGGCCCTATGCCCTGCGGCTTCACTTCCGGCATGGCGCTGAAAAGCTCACGGTCGATTTCTACTATAACCGCCGCCAGGAGTGGACAACGGCGCGTCCGGTGGGCCGCGCCTTTTCCGGAGCGCTATTCGAGCGCATCCAGACTCTGCTCCAGTCTGATGCTTGACCATATATGGGCCCATGGAAGAAAAGTATACTTTCATTGAAAAGAATCGAGTCATAATCCTGATCGGGGATTTTCCTCCAGGTACTAAAGAGTTTCTGGAGCTTTCGCACGATCAATACGAGCAGGCCCGTTCTTTTGTCGAGCAGCATCGCGCGCTGGTTCAGCAAGATGATCTGCTGGCTCGTGAGTGGGGCTGGAAGCTGTACTACCGGCTGAAGCAATACGTGGAGAAGGTCAGGACCCGCCGGTCTGTACAGCAGCACCGGATCCCGAGCGGTCTGGCTCGTAAGATTGAGGAGCTGCTACGCGAATACGAAGCGCTCAGGCTACTGCATCGGCAAGATCTGCTGCATAGCCTTATGCTGGTGCAGGTGTGCCGGCTGTCTGTTCCATGGGCGCGGGCGCTGGTGTTCTGCTATCGGGTGCGGGCGTTCGACACGTTACGTCCGGAAGACCGGGAGCCGTATGTGCAGGAGGGGCGGTCGTTTCCCTCGCTTGAGCAGCGGCTGGTACAGTTTGTGGCTAAAGCGCTGGCCAAGCTTCCGCCTCACGCTCTGGCTCCACAGGTATCTCGGTGGGCGCTGCATCAGGTTCAGGCAGCCCTGCCCCGGCTGCCGGAAGATGCGCTGTGGGTTCGTTACTATCTGGCCTGTGTGCTGCTGCGCCAGCGTAGAACAGCCGAAGCCCGTCCGCTGCTATTGCCGGTGCTCGCGCAGCATCCGAAGAAAAGCTGGATCTGGGAAAAAGTGGCGCAGGCTCACCTGCCCGACCATCCTTCTCATGCCCTGACTGCCTGGGTGCAGGCGCTTCGCTGTGCCCACAACGAGCATCCCACCGTACGCTTTCGAATTCATGTAGCACTGGCGCACCTGCTGGCACAGCAGCAACGTTACGATGAAGCGGCGGCGCAGCTACAGGCTGCGCAAAAGCTGGTGCCGGAAGTATCCCGCCCGGGAGGCCTTTATCATCAGCTCTGCCGGCAGCGCTGGTTTCAGGAACGGGCGCACCGCTCCGATCTTCCCTCAGAACCGACGTTGCAGATCGGACAGGATTGCTTCCTGCCGGCACAAGAGCAGATGGGGGTGGTTGTCTGGCATCGATCTGAAAAGGCACATACGATAATTCGGCTGTCTCCTACCCGTGTATGCAGGGCCGGCCATCAGGATTTTCCTGAGATCACCTCCCTGGAGCCGGGCACCGTTGTGCGGCTTAAGATTTTAGAAAACAAAGTGCTCGAACTGGAGCCCCGGCCTGAGGCAACGTTGCCAGAGCTGGTCCGGCCGTTTCAGGGACGCTACCAACCGGTCAGAAAGCAGCCTTTTGCATTTGTCAGGACAGATACAGGTGAACGGATTTTCGTACCTCCAAGGATTGCGTCTCAGCTCAAGCTGTCCCGGAACGCCAGGGTTCAGGGCCTTGCTGAACGCACCCTGGATCTTAAAAAGAACCGTCCTGGCTGGTCGGCGCTCACGATTGTTCCCCTGTCCTGAATCGTTTTTTGCTACTTGACCCTGAGACTCTGCACCCGAAACATCCGGGGACGGCCGTTCTTTTTGTCCCACTCAGCCACTTCTACCAGGAGTCGCTGCCCGATTTGCAGGTTCTGCGCCCGGGCGCCTCCGCAGCGAAACGTCTCGGTTTCCAGCCCTCGCACGAATACCCGAATCAGGAAAGGCGTCTTTGTATTATCGACAACTTCTGCCAGGATGTCTCGACTCCGTGGCCCGATCCGCTCCTGCAGGCGTGGCGCTTCTGATATACCGGTTGTGGCTGCTTTCCGGGCAGATGTCTGAACCGATGCTGGCCATTCCAGCACTATCCATCCCAGGGGTAAAGCCGGGGGTACCGTCTCTTGTTGTGGTGCCATGCGGCGAGATCGCGGGAAGGTGTCCGTGGAAATTTTCCGGGAAGGGAAGCAGGCGGCAAGCAGTTTTTCAAGCGGCTCATCCCAGTCCAGTTCATCCCGAAGGGCCAGAAACACGGTGACCGCGGCAAAGCCACTTCCCCAGCCAAGGCGTATAGCGTCGTCTGGCAGGTTATCATAAAACCGTTGCAACTGCCGGGCCAGTAGGCTGGTAGCTCCTCGCTCGGCTCTCTGGCACCACTGGATTTCAAACGTGCGCAGCGCCCTGCTGAAATTCCGAACCGCGGTGCGCACGCGTTTCAGCAGCCGGCGCTCCAGTTCTTCTGCGGAAAGCATCTGCGCATCCTTTAGCGAAAACCCATAGAGGCGTTCAAAGCGCTCCGGCAACGCTATCCAGATCTGGTCACCCATCCCCTGCGCTTTCTGCTGGAGAAGCTTCCAGGCAGCCTGGAAGAACTGCACGTCGAATCCGATGCGCGTTTCCAGGGCAATGCCCACGCCCAGCGCCTCCACGGGCGGTGCCTGTGGCTGAGGGCGCGTTCCGGGCAGGTAAAGATTAACATTCAGGACCACACCATTTTCTTCAGGCGCAACGGCAGTCGAGTCGCTGACCATCAGGAATTTTAACAGGTCATACTGTGCATCACCCCAGCTTATAGTCTCCTTGCGCTGCACGCCGCAGAAGAAAACCTCCTGTTCAAGCCACTTTGCCACAAACCGAGCCTTTCGCTCTTTCTCTTTCAGCCGCTCCAGCTCTTCATCAAAACGTTGGCGCCACTGATTTACCGTTTCCCTGTCGGCTTCTGTCAGTACCTGGTAGAGGAGGCAGGTTCGAAGTGCGCCTTTCAGGGAAGAGCCAGGCACATAGAGCTGTCCGTCCGGCGTTTTGAGCTGTTCTCGAATAAGCTGTCTGAAATGAGCCTGGGTGGTGGGCATGTAGTAGGAAGCCAGCTCGGGCAGGCTGGTCAGAAAACGCTGTTCCAGATCGGACGGGCCAGTGATACGCTGGAGAAAGTTTCGGAATGTAATCGACTGGCGGAGGTTCGATTGCTCCCGGTTGTTGCTGGCCGCGCTGAGTCGTTCGACCTGCTGGTTGATCCAGTCAGAGAGCTGATCGACAGCCTGCTCGCCGGCTACTTCGAGCAGAAACGTGGCCAGCCGATCGGGATGCAGACGCCAGAAGTAACTGTCGTGTATCAGGTATTCGAAAGCTTCCAGCTCCCGGCCACTGCCGATGTGAACCGGCGAGCGTGTCGTAAGCTTCAGGGTAACAGGCATTGCTTGCTCGGGGTTGCTATGTTCCCTGGATTCGGGCGGGCACATCCAGTGCCAGCCCGCTGTGGCGAATCCACACCGGGCCGGAGCGCAGAACCCTGTGCACCGAGCCACACAGCGGGCGACCCGGGTCGGGCACGACCGCACCCTCGGCCAGCATGTAAAGCGGGGGTTTGCGATAGGCACCGCCGGTGAGCCGATGGGCTCCGGCGTAGCCCTGACGTCGCTCCAGGCGGTACCAGGTCTTTTCTGGATGGTGCCGCAGGTGAGCCAGCTCCTCGGCCGTTGGACTGTAGAGGGATAGCAGGACGCGGTGCGTTGGTTGATCCGGCACATTGAGCGTGAGCGTACCGCGCTCCCAGTCGAAGTGCCCCTTGCCTACCGAGCTATCCCCTCCCCAGCCGGTATGATGCAGATAGCGAATGGCCGGCAGGAGGCGTTCGACCTCTCCCGTGCACAGAAAGAACAGGCCCTGCCTGCGTCCCAGGTAGAACTCTCTGCTGTAGAAGAGCTGACCGGCCCCGTTTTCCATACGGGTGGTTCCAGTCAGGCGATCGATCGAGGTATGCAGGTTGTCCTGGAGGTAGAGTTGCGGCCAGGGGCCGCGGTACTCCTGAAGGGCGCGTTGCAGGCCGGCCTCGTCCAGCTTGCCCTGTAGCACCGCCTCGAAGAGGGATTGTGGCAGCCATTGAATCGATCGGGTTTGCTTTCCCAGGCGCATCTGCTCAAAGAGCCTGTCCGGATCCATAGTGTCTGGGCGAGACAGCGGAGGCGGCGGAAGCGCGGGCCTGGGGAAAAAGTGATGCCGCACGGTTGTGCCTGTATCGGTCGGCGCTACAAGAAACGGAAACGCCGATGAGATGCGCACCGGGGGCCGTCCGGCCTCGCAGGCTTCGATGAAAGCATCGGCTGCCTGGTCGCCCGCTACCACACGTAGCGCGACCATCAACAGTCCCCAGAGCGTGTCGGAGCGCAGGGGTGTCCGGTATGAGGACCGGGGATATAAATAGATAACCTTGAACGTCATCCCGTCTTTGGGGTGAATGCTTCCTGTAGTTGTTCGATGCGTCGCTCGTCAATGTCGGAGGGACGAAGCGAGAACGACAGCGCTTCATGAGGCTGGCTGGCCTTTCGGTAGGCCTCGCTGCCGGTTCGATAATCTTCAAGGGTTACCACAACCGGCTCAGCCAGTTGGAAGGCCACCTGCCCGTACCCTCGCGTACCACTGCGCCCGAGCCAGGAGTGCTCCAGTAGCCGCAGGCCCTCTATGACATAGCGGAAATACCTGACGTCCTCCAGCTCATAGACTCCAAAAACAAACTCCACATTGAACCGGGAGCCCCGCACGACGCGCTCCGGAAAGCGTGGGTTGGCCGCCGAAGTAAGACGATCCACGCTGTTTTCTGCTTTGAGCTCGGTATAGAGCAGCTCGGTATCCAGTTCATCCCACATCCTCCGGGTTTCCTCGTCCGCAAAGGCATCGCGTACGATCAGGCGCGAAGGGCCGATGTTGCGTGCTTCGGCCGACGTGCCAAAGACCCGCTGAAGCGGACAGTTCGGGTCAAACGTCTTAAAGTTCGGATCTTCATCGGCTTTGCCCAGGGCAAAGGCCAGCAACGCCCGCATCTTGCCTTTGAGGGAGGAACCGGGTATGTAGGGTTCGTTCGTGACCGGGTCGCGAATGACGGGCTGGTCGATCCCTCCGATTTCAAACTTTTCCTTGGAGCCACCAATGTGCAGCCCCGTCAGGCATTTCATCTTGCCCTTCAGGATTATGTTTCCAAGAAAGCTGTTCATGGCTATTTCTCAGGTTTAGTCTGTGCCTCCGTAGTATTTGTGATAGGCAACGACGCCTTCGATCAGATCAAAAAAGTTGCGCAGTGCTGTGTCAAAATCTTTCGACTTCAGTACGGCATCAATAGCTTTTCGAAATTTGTCACTCATGGGGCGCACCGCTTGCTGGCGGCCACCGGCATAGGCCAGGCGCGGTTTGAGCATAACCAGATCGCGCCGGAGCTGCTCACGGTCTTGATTGCGGCGCCAGCGCGTTCGCATGCGATTGATGTGGGCAAAAACGTTGCGAAGCTGGGCGGTTTTAATTTCTTTAAAATCTCGCCCCATCTGATTCGCCAGTTCATCGATCTCTTCTGGCGTGCATTGCGCCAGATCTTTAGGGATGGTCAGGGTGCTCATGGCGTTTACACGGTTGTTGGATAATCTCAGTCGCGTTGTTTTCGGGTTTTCAGAAGCACGTATGCAGCCGGAATGATGAAGGTGCGGAACCATTCGCTTCGGTCCGGTCGCTCCAGGAGAAAGCCACGGGCTAACTGCACCAGCGGATGGTCAGTGGTTTGATGCAGCAGCGCCTCAGACACGCCTCGTCGCGCAAAGGTATAATGCAGCAGATGGTTCAGTCGGGCCAGAGCGCTGAGGTTGATCTCTCTGACCTGGCCGAATGCACCCTGATCTTTGCGGTCAAGTACTTCCTGGCTATAGCGCAACAGCGTATGCAAAAAAGTACGTGGAATGCGCTGGTCTTCAGGAAGCTGATCGGACTGCTGGATTGCCTTCAGTAGCGGCTCTGCAAGGTTGTCGATCAGCGATTGTAGCTGATCCCAGGTAACCGGTGTCGCAAATATCGCTATGCGGTTTTTGCCTGCTTCCTTGGCGCGATCTTCTTCTTCACCGGCTGTTTCGGCAGCTACGGTGATGGGAAAGTGTTCTTTATGGATGGACAGGCCGGCCGAAACGGTTACGGACGGATTGTTGCCGCTGTAGGCGTGTAGCTTTTCCTGTACGCTTCGAGCGAAGCGCAGCACACGCACCCAGGAGCCCACTGCAAACAGATCGTCGCCCCCGGCATAGACCAGGTAGATGTCGTGTCCACGGGCCAGTTGATTGATATGTCCGCCGAAGAAGCGATCCAGCTCCCGCGAGAGGGCAGCCATTCGATGCAGGGAAAACGGTAATGCCGATAGCGTCTGCTGAAGTCCCAGCACAAAGAGGGCTCCCAGGTTGTCTACGTCCATGCGCAGGAAGCCCAGCATTGGATAATTTTCGCTATCCATCCGGGCCAGCTCTTCGAAGGTGCAGGGGCGCCGGTCGGTCCCGACTTCGGTCATGGGAATAAAGGTGCCGGCCGGCATAAAACGACAGCCCACAGCGGAAGTGGCCCCGGGTATGCGGGTGGTTTGCAGGTTGAAGAGGGTAGCCCGTCGGTCGTTCAGGTGCGTCAGTACACGATCTAACCGGTTTTCTTCGACGAGCCACCAGCTTACCTCAAAACCGGGAAGTAGCAGCGCTTCACGCACATCGGAAGGAGCCTCCTGCTGCCCCACGTCAGGCACTTCAATCAGGTACTGAGTAAAGGGGAGCGCCCGTCCAATGCGATTCAGTTTCTGAATAGAAGGATCTGATGGAGCCGGGCCCTCAAGAAGCCGGTCGAGTATGCTCCAGCCTTTGCGCAGCTTGGCCTGTTGCAGTTGTTCTTCAAGTCGTTGCAGGACGGAAGTAGATTGATGTTCGATCTCAGAGAGGTTGGCTTCTATGGAAGCCAGGACTAACTGAATGGCTCCGCTCAGCTCCTGGAAGAGGGCCTCGTTGAGTCGTCGGTCTGCCTCTTCAAGTTGTTGCGTTACCTGAGGTGTACCAGGCGCCAGCATTAGAAAGTGCCCACCGCTGCAGAACAGCACACAGCCATCGGGGAGCTGAAGCCGACGTTGCAGATAGCGAACGATCGTGCGTCCCAGTAGCGTGACGAAAAAGGAACGTCCCCGGAGCAATTGCGCCGGGTTTTCGGTCTCGTCGCCACGCAGTTCGCGATAGATAAAAGCCTGAATACCTGAAAGGTCTCCTTTGATCAGGCGGATTGACGGCTCCTTTTCGGCGCGTCTCTGGCACAGTCGAAGCGCTGCGGCTATACGGGCAAAGTCAAACAGCGAAATGGCACGGGCTCCTTTAAACGGAGCCGGTACGTAGGAGGTGTATTTTTCTAACAGCGTATAGAGCGTCTCCAGCGCGGCATCGTAGTTGTTCAGGTGCCGAAGTGTACGCGCCGCCTCGTTCGTCAGGTCTTGCCAGAGTTGCCTGCAAGCAGTGGCGCCATCAACTATCTCTTGCGAACGGGTTGGATAGACGACACCATCGGCCAGTGAGCAGGGACGATATAGCCACTGTGCATCTGCCGTTCCTTTGCCCGGGAGCTGTACAAATTGCAGCAGAGGTTCCAGCCAGGTATCTGGCCTCCGGAACGGTAGCGATACTGCTACCTGTCTTCCGGCCTCTTGCAGAGAATCGGCATGAGGGGCAAAGGCGGGGCACTTCTCCAGAACAGCCGTCAGCAAAGGTAGCTCAGCGGTATCGGCGGGCCTTTGCTCATCGCTTGAATAATACTTGAGCAGGCCCCCTGCATACAGAAGCGTCGCCAGATAGGCTGTGTTTCCCGGTTCCATAGTCTGAAGATTTTCGCAAGTCAGCTTAAGATGATTGTTGCAAAATGCATAGCCCCTGCTCGTTAAAGCAAGGGGCTTTATCCTACTGTTTTATGGGATATTCCTCCCTGATCTTTCCGTTCAATTCGTTCTACAACCGGAGCAAAGTGGGCGACGAGTTCTGCGCGCGATATCGGTGTCCTGCCATCCAGGCCTGAAAAGGTCCGATATTTATCGACAATGACGGCCAGCTGGTTGGCTACGGTTTTAGGCCGTCGTCCCAGTTTCTGAGCCAGCTCGCGGTTGGACGCACCGGTACGAGCCAGTGTCATCAGCAGTGTGCGTTCGCTGGGTGTGAGCTCATGCATCAGAAACCAGGCGCGTTGCCTGAGGCTTTCTTCTTCAAGCCAGGCCTCATGCCAGTGCATGGCTTCAAACGGGTCCTCCGTAACGGCCAGGTGCATTGCTGCAGGGGGCAGAGCGCTCCAGCGGACAAAGGGAACAGGTACGAGATGCACAGGATCGCCAGGTTCAGGATGCATACGGCCCGCTTTTAAAAGCGGCTCCTCTGAGATGAGATGCCAGAGGCGGTCTTCTGCCTCAAACAGCAATTGCGCAACGGCTGTCCCATAGGCTGCCATTACTTTACGGCCGCCTGCAATTAACAGGTGGATTGTACGCCGTTGCCGTTTGATAGCCAGTACTTCCCGAAACAAAATGCGAAACACCTGACGGGCTTCCTGCTCCGTACGAATATCCGTAAGCGCTTTTCCGTGCTCGTCGCTAAAAATCACCTGACGAATTTGCAATCCGCTATAGGCAGGCCACTGGGCCAGTTCGGCCTGTAGTCGCCCCAGTGAACGTGAGAGGGCAGGATAGTGAGGAGCTGTATGAAAAAGAATAACTTCTTCGAACGCTACCTGTCGCGCCATGAGCAGGTCTAACGTAAGCGTAACCACCTGGGGTTGCTCGCCCAGCGTGGCCATTAAGACAGGCCCCTTACGACGCACAGCCGGCATGGGTTAGCAACAGAAAGTGCCTTCTTATTATTGAAGGAAAGAAGCCTCAGTCTTTATGTCAAGATACCCTTCCTACTTTCCTCCTTCCCGGAGGAGAGGTGTCTGGCCAAGATCGCCAGCAACTTGAATTCCAGCGCCTGTAGCAGCTGCGGGCCTCCCTCTCCTGCCCCCTCTAAGGAACTTGTCGTCCGAGACCACATGCTCCCAGTCTCGCATAGCAGGGAGATTGTGCTGCACCCCAAAAGCCTGGCACAGACTGTGCTTTTTTGTTAAGTTGCCACACAAACCGAACGCATCAGGGCATATGTTGCTGGAGAAAGTACCGCTGCCTGCGACGGCTACCTTTGCCGACGACGTACTTCCGTTGTTTCTTTCCCGTTGTCGCTCGGAAAATACGCGCCGTGCCTATCGAAATGACCTGGAGGAATTCTTTGCGCTCTTCTTTGAAGATGGACGGCTTTCGACGGAGAACGTCCGGCGTGTGACATTTGCCCACGTTAACCTGTACATTGAGCACCTTAAGCGTACAGGCTGCGCGGAAAACACACTGCGACGTAAGATTTCGTCGATCAGTTCGTTCTTCCGATGGGCGGAAGCTGTCGAACTGGTCGCACGATCGCCTGTAGTACGGCTGCTGGTGCAGCTTCCTCGTGTTTCTAAAGAGCGCCATATCGTGACCCTTTCGCGGGAGGAAGCGCGTCGGTTACTGGAAGCCGCCCGGGCGCACCCACGTACCGGCATTCGAGATGAGGCGCTGGTGCGTGTGCTCCTTTACTGCTGGCTGCGGCGCAGCGAGGCGGCCGCGATGAACTTCGAACACATTCGCAAGATTGGAGCGCACTACGTGCTTCGCCTGCCACAGACGAAGAAGGGGACGGAGGAGATCGTTAAGATTCCTCCCCATTGTATGACTGCGCTGCAGCGGTTGGCAGCGTTTTATGGTGAAGCCCGCGGGCCCGTCTGGCGCAGTTTTTCCAACAATTCCCGGGGACGTCGACTCTCAGCACAGAGCATCTATAACATTGTGGCACGGCTGGCTCGGGAGATCGGTCTGGATCGACGCATTGGTGCCCACACTCTCCGGCATACAGGAATCACACTCGCCGTACAGGGAGGCGCTCCACTCCATAAAGTGCGCAGCCAGGCACGGCATGCAGATATTCAGACAACGATGGTGTACGTGCACCAGCAGGATTTTCTCGACGACAACGCCGCTGATTACGTGCACCTCTGACGGCTGTGCCTGTTGCGGCGCCTGAACCCGCGTTTTAGCGTAAAAGGCGGACGGGCTTACGCGGCCTGGTTACCCGCGGTCGGTCCGTAGAACGCGGCCCGCGGTCGCCATGGAGCCGTGGTGGAGGCGGTACCGGCCGCCGCCAGGGATCGCCTGGAGGCGGGGGATCCTGTGAAGAACCGGAGTCATTGTTTTTCCAGATAAGGTGCCAGAGCACCGTCCCCACAATCATAGGCGCCAACGCCAGCAACACGCCGATGACCTGATAGATCCAGTCCATGACCACTCAGTCGTCCTGGAGAAAATCGCTGCCCCTTGTTCTTTAATCAATTATAAAAATTGTGCCGGCGAACGCAAGCCCTGAACACAAAAAGTCTTTCGTTTCATTCAGAAAAAATGGCAACGATACAGGAAATCATTACCGAGCTGGTAACCTGGCAGCGAGCACATCTGTCTGAAAAGGGCCCCTTTCTTATTCTGGCCGGTCCGACGGCTGTAGGCAAGACCGATCTGAGTCTGGAACTGGCCGAGCAGCTTCGGGCCGAAATCATCTCGGCCGACAGTCGTCAGATCTATCGCCAGATGACCATCGGAACAGCCAAACCGCCTCCTGAAGCGCTCCGACGTGTGCCCCATCATTTTATCGATGAGCTGGATCTGGACGAACCGTTCTCAGCCGGACATTTTGCCTTTGCTGCATGGGAACGCATGGCTGAGGTGCTGGCCCGTGGTCGGGTGCCGCTGGTGGTAGGTGGCTCAACCCTGTACCTGTATGCCCTGCAGTTTGGGCTTGCAGAGATCCCGGATGTTGATCCATCGGTTCGTCGGTGGCTTAACGAGCGTCTTCAGACGGAAGGGCCTGAAGCGCTCTATGCCGAGTTGCAGCGCGTCGATCCACAGGCTGCTGCCCGTTTAGATCCTACCAAGACGCAGCGGGTCATCCGGGCGCTGGAGGTTTATCATGGTACGGGCCAGCCTATTACGTGCTACTACCGGCATCATCGGGCGGCCCCATATACGTTCCGAACCATTGTGCTTTACCGCGAACGCCCGGAGCTCTATGAGCGCATTAACCGTCGGGTGGATCAGATGCTGGCAGCCGGGCTTGTGGACGAGGTGCGCTCGATTCTGGAGGCCGGTTACAGTCCAGATCTGGATGTACTCCGCACGATTGGATATCAGGAGGTGATCGCGCATCTGCAGGGAGCTTATGATCAGGAGACCATGCGGCGCCTGATTCAGCGCAATACGCGTCGCTATGCCAAACGCCAGCTCACGTGGTTCCGGCGCTTCGATTTTGACTGGTATCGTCTGGATTAGGGTTGCGGTGCAGCCGCATGCGGATACGCCGTCCGCCGTTTTCATAGGCGACCTCGTCAGCCAGTTCTTCAATCAGGAAAAGACCGCGTCCGTGCGGACGAAGGAGCATGTCCGGGTTGTCTGGATTGTAGCGCGGGATGCGCTTACGGTCAAATCCCTGACCTTCGTCTTCCACGCAGAGTTCAACGATATTATCCTGCACTTCCAGTGCGATTTGCACCTGTTTGGACGGGTCCTGACGATTACCATGGCAGATTGCGTTGGTGATGGCTTCACTGGCGATGATGATCAGCCGATCGATAAGCTCGGGGGTCAGTTGGAAGGTATGGGCCAGCTCTTCGATCTGGAGCAGGGCCTGTTCCAGCTCATCAAGGCGGCTGGCGATTTTCAAGTGTTTATGCATGACTTCTGTCGTATCACTTCCAGCAAGGTAGCCAGCTCGCCGGTCAGCTTTTTCCGGTCGAACTGGCGGATGACGGATGCATTACCGGTCGGGAGCGCTGCACGTTTCCAGTCGGCATATAGGTGCGTCAGGGTCTGTACAATGGCTTCCACATCGTGTGGAGGTGCCAGGTAAGCCGCGCCGTACGCCTGTAGGATTTTCCGTCCTTCGCCGTCTGGCATCAGGGCCAGGATTGGTTTGCCGGTCCCGATATATTCGAATAGTTTGCTGGTGGTTACCCCGGCAGCGCCTGGCTGTTCACCTACGGTCAACCAGAGCACGTCGGCTGCCTTCAACGCGGCAATTACGTCTCGATGTGGCAGGTATCCGCGCAGGGTGACTACATCGTGGAGTCCCAGTTGGTCGATGAGCGATGGGGTGTGTGGGGGAACCAGACCGATGAAAACAGCCTCGACGTGGGTACGGGCTTCTGTGTGTTGCGTCAGCCATTGCGCCAGCGCCTGCAGAAAGGCATCTGGTTGTTGCACATCGTAAAAGACACCGCTATAGAGCAGGCGCAGTTTGCGATCGGATCGGGGCTCTGGCGGAATTGTCTTGAAGTCTGCCGGATCAAACCCATGGGGGATGACATGTACCGGTGGACCGTTGGCGGGCAGGCGGTGTCTGAGACGCTGCTGAAGATACGTGTTGATTGTGGTGATGCAGGCTGCTTGACGAAAGGTCCATTGCTCCAGACGCGCATGGAGGATCCGATGCCAGCGCGTCGGGAAGAGTTGTCGAGGATTTTCCAGCCAGTCGTCCCGAAAATCAAGTACCAGGGGACATCCGCTGTGCCGATGAAGTAAGGCCCCGATCAGCAATGAAGTAACGGGTGGCGCTGAGGCAAAAAGAACGTCGATTTGTTGCTCGCGGATCAGACGCAGACCGGTTCGAACAGCCGATGGAAGCCATCCGATCTTATTATCCGGGATGAAGAGCCAGCTATTCAGAAGGTGCCAGCGTCTGCGAGTGTGCTCGGTGGGTAGTGGGACGGGTTGACGGTTTCGGAAAAGTCGGGTGGGATCCAGCGAGAAGGTGCGGTGAATGGAAGCTCCGGCTGCTTCTACCTCTGTCAGTAGCGTTTCGTCGTAGGCAAAGTAGCCGCCGGGTCTGACGGTCAGCACAACCGGGTGCCATCCGTAGTCCGGAAGGTAGCGGACAAACTTGGCCACGCGCTGCACACCGCTGAGCCCCATGGGTGGAAAGTAGTATGCAATGAGCAGCACCCGGTGCATTGTGTTAAAGCTGTAGAAGGGTTCGCGTCGTACGGGTCAGGTTTTCGTGGCCGTCTTCTTGCAGGACGATTAGGTCTTCGAGGCGAATGCCAAATCGTCCGGGCAGGTAGATGCCTGGTTCGATAGTGATTACTACGCCGGCCGGAAGGGGCTGTGGGTTGTTGGCGGCTATGCGTGGCCATTCGTGTACCTGCAACCCGACGCCGTGTCCCAGACTATGTGTAAAGTAGTCGCCCCAGCCGGCAGCTTCAATGACGGATCGCGCGGCTTGGTCCAGTTCGGCTGCAGTAATACCTGCGTGGGCGATTGTCAGGGCTGCTTCCTGGGCAGCACGAACTGTTTCGAATACAGTCTTGATTTCCGGATCTGGAGGACCGAGTGTAACTACCCGGGTCATATCGGAAGCATAGCCGTCGATATAGCAACCAAAGTCCAGCAGAATGACGTCGCCCCTTTTGAAGGCCCGGTGAGTTGGGCGGGCATGAGGTAGCGCGCTATTGGGGCCCGATGCTACAATTGGTTCGAAGGCCATGCGTTCAGCACCCATCCGGAGGTGACGGTAGATGATCTCGGCAGCCAGTTCTCGTTCGGTGACCCCCGGTCGAATTAATGGTAGTATCTCCTCAAAGACGCGTTCTGTAAGGGCCTGGGCACGGCGGATGGCCTGCAGGGCAGTCTCGTCCTTGACAGCCGTCAGTTCGCATAGCCAGTTATCTACCCCGATCCATTCGACGTCGGGTAGTTGCGTGCGGTAAGCGTTGAGCCGGGCGCAG
>JALSJJ010000137.1 GCA_026989375.1 Rhodothermus sp. | reverse complement strand
AGACGGGGCTCCAGATGTTGCGTGGCCAGCGTCAGCAGGGCGCGATGAAAGCGCAGCTGGGCTCGGGGGCCAGCGCTGAGCGCACGCCGGCCAGGTCCCTCTGCAAACACATCAACGCCGGCCTGCAGGCTCTGGTTGATCGTCCACAGGTTATGCAGCTTATCAGCCAGACTGATGGCGATAGCGGCTGGTGGAGCGGTTCGCAGGCGTGCCAGATAATCAGCTTTGCGTTCTTCCCAGCTCCGCCGTCGTCCTTGTTCGTCGAATTTCTGCTCGCTCACGGCATGCACCAGACGGGCCACGGCCTCGCCCATACGCCTGCACAATACCTCATAGCGAAGCTGCTGACCATGGCGGTTCGTATCTTCCAGCACATCATGCAAAAAGGCAGCGGCCACGGTTACGTCATCCCATCCGGCCCGATCTACCAGGAGCGCTACCGTGGCCAGGTGGGCCATCACGGGCACAGGCACGAGGTCGTCAGCGTCGGGCGCCGGCATCAGGGGCGGTCGCCATTGACTTTTGCGATAGGTACCATCGTGCCATCGAGCTGCCAACTCAATGGCCTGTTCTACCAGGGGACTGAACAGGGCCCGTCCGGTTTGCTCATCTACACCCGCCATGTTCATAGATACATTACCTGCAGCGCCGACGTATCCAGCGAAAGGGCATGCAGCAACCGTTGCGGCAACCCCAGCCCATACTTGTTCAAAAAATACACGGGTGAGAGCACGCGCTCCTGCAACACGCCTGTGGGAAACAGGCTGTTCCGTGCGCGCACGATCTGATCGCGGAGTGTTGCTTCACGGCGCTTGCCTGCCTTGAGCACACGCCTCCGGAATTGATCCAGCTCATGCTCCAGGCCAGTAACCCAGGCTTCGGTGGCCGGCCCCAGCGAAGAATCCACGCGCTCCACCAGGGGCCGCAACCGTGTACCCAGCGTGCGAAGTTGCTGTCGCGCTTCTTCGAAGGCAGCTTCCAGCTCCCCGTCGAGCTGCGCTTGCACCAGCCGATGAAAAAGTCGATCAGGGTCCTCCTGCAACGCTTCGGGGCGTACATGATAGCGCTGGAGCCACCGGGCAATTCGGGGTTCCACCAGCATCACCAGTGCCCGGGGATAGACCAGGGGCATAGGGATTCCGGCCCACTCATACAGCGGTTTAAGCTGAGCCCAGTACGCCACCTCTGCGGGTCCTGCCACATACGCCAGCGTGGGCAGCAACCAGTCCTGGTAAACGGGACGCAGCAGGACGCCTGGACTGAAACGCTCGGGGCTCTCCTGAAGCAGTTGTAATATTTCAGTACGAGACAATACCCGATCCTCGTTCCGCAAGCGGAACCCTGCTGGCTCGACCTCCAGCGGAATACGCCGGCGATCTGTCAGCAAGAACAGCTTCAAGGGACGGGTTTGTACCTGCACGTGATAGTGGGTCGCCAGCGTCTGGCTGACTGCTTCAAGCCGACGGTGCGCCGTCTCCCAGTCGGTCAACTCACGCTCAAATAGCGGCCGGGCCAGGGCCTTCAGCCGTGCATCGTCCGGGTCTATCAGCACCAGGCCCACGTCCTCGGGCATCCATCGCTTTAACAGACGAGCAAAGGCATCCTGAAAGGAAACGCCAGGCCGATAGGTTTCGCGCAGCAATGCCAGCAGCGGATCGCGGAAGTCCGTGGGAGGAAGCTGGTCCGCCAGGACTTCCAGCAATGCTTGAATCGTTTCGGGAAGGGTCAGCCGTCCCACCGGACCGGCATAGGTGCTGTCGGGATGCTCCAGCCGCAGCGTAACGGGCTCGGCCCCTTTGAGCACCGTCACCGATGCGACCTCTTCGTAGTCATGATCTTCACCGGCCAGCCAGAAGACGGGCACCACCGGGCGACTCAGCTCATCCGCCAGTGCCTGGGCCAACTTGACCAGCGTCAGGGCTTTGTAAAGGGTAAAGAGCGGTCCCCCGAACAGGCCTACCTGCTGTCCCGCGACAACGACCACGCTTTCCGGATCGCGCAGGGCTTCGATATGCTTCCGTGTTGGGTCATCCAACCCCCACCGTTCCTGCTGAACCAGCAGCACCTGCACCAACGTCTCCCGATCGCGGGGATGTGCCGCGGTACGTCGAGCCAGCTCACGACGCACTGAGGGCTTTCGGTAGTCGCCCGCATAGAAGGCCGCCAGTGGTTCATACACCGTGGCATAGTGCACAAACAGCGACGATAGACCGGGCAGCACGGTTAGCGGCACACGCTCGTGCAACCGTACCTGCAGATTGGTTTCCATGAGAAACGGCGCGGCTTGCATGAAACACAAAAAGCGAAGCTTTCCGGTCAGAGTCGCCGTAAAGCTTCGCTTCTATGTTGCCAAAACACGGGCGTGCGTATCAGTTCTGGCCCTGCTCTTTTTTCAGGCGGGCAATCTCGTCTCGCAACTGAGCGGCCCGTTCGTAATCTTCTTCTTCGATGGCCTTTTCCAGCATCTTCTGCAGACGCTCCAGACGCGACATAGGGG
>JALSJJ010000136.1 GCA_026989375.1 Rhodothermus sp. | reverse complement strand
TGGCCACCGTCTCTCCCGGCGGTAGCTTCAGATCAATCGAGCGAATGTACGCCGCGATCTTCTTGCCCTCGTCCTCCGAAAGCCCATGAAACTTCGCCCGCTCAATAATCGCATGATTCGAGAAGTTAAAGTACTTCAGGTCGAAGCCACTTTCGGCATGACAGTCCGCGCAGGCAGCCACCAGCGGCTTTCCCGAAACGTCGCGGAGCAGGTGCCGGCTTTTCCACAGGCGCTGGCCTTCGGCGATGGCTTCGGGCGTGTTGTACCCTTCGGGCGGTCCCCACTGCGCCGGATCCTCCCATACAAACCGGGTGCCCTGCAACACGCTCTGTCCGTTGCGCCCGCCGCGCCGCAGGTCCAGCTCCAGCACGCGATAGCCTGAACTGATGCCCTCGGTGCCGTTGAATCGGAATTCAATCACGTTCTTTCCAGGCTTTAGCCGGCCCGTTTCTCGAATCGAGATCATCCCGCGCAGTGTCTGATAGGGGCCGCCGATCGGTCCGGTAAGCGGCGGGGCATACATCTTCGACTCCGGATAGAAGGCCTTGAAGTGTGCATTGTCGATAGGAATCCAGGCGCCCCCGTTAATGCGAAAACTGGCCTTTTTGTCATAATCTCCGGTACCATCCAGTTCCGGCGTGTACTTATACCCCAGATTGTGGGCTTTCAGGTAGAGGGAATCGACGCCGGTGGTGTCGGATACAAAGACCTCGACGGCTACCACAAAGCCATCCGGACCGATGACTTCGATGGGTAGCGTCACCACGACTTCCTCGCTGGCCTGCAGCTTCCAGAAGGGCGCTATCAACATCCCACTTCCGCTCAGGATCAACAGGCCCCAGCATAGTCCTAACAGCGAACGACGGCGGTACTGCATGAACCTGCCTCGCTGGTTGTGTGAAACAAGCAAGCAGGAACACGCAGGTACCGTGTATCTCGTGGATGGTCGGGAAACGACCGATCGGACAGGCCCGTGTAGGGATCTAAGCTACCGGATCACCACCACCTGCCCCGAAGCGCGGTGCGTTCCGGCCTGCAACCGGTAGAAATAGGTGCCGCCGGCCAGATGACGGGCGTCAAAGATCGCCCGATGCACGCCGGCTTCCTGACGCGCATCGACCAGCGTCGCCACCCGTCGGCCCAGTAGATCGAAGACCTCCAGCCGCACTTCGGTGGCTTCCGGAAGCTGATACGTGATCACAGCCTGGTCGATGACCGGATGGGGATAAGGTGGCTGCACCGCAAAACGTATCGGAACACCATCCACCTCCACCGCCCACACCTGATCAGGAGCGAAGTGCAGCGTAGTCGAAAGGGGTTGCTGTTGAAGCGCATCCACGATCGTCACCACCTCAAGGCGGCGGTCGCGGTCCTGTCCGAGCCACCAGAGCTCCAGCGCTTCGCCCATTCCGGCCCCTTCCCGCACCTCGGTCAGTGGCTCGTCTCCCCGGACAACGATGACCGCCTTCCCTGCCTGCACTGTGCCCTCACCTACCACTTCCCCCTGGAGCGTACGCGCCTGGATGTGACCACCCTCCGGCAGATCTTTCAGGATGAGCACACTGCTCAATGACGTTCCACTTCCTTCCTTTCCGTCCTCCCCGGCACCCCGCTTACTGCTGCCTGCCGCCGGATACCGTAGCGATGTGCTCTGTTCTACATAGACCTTATATCCCTGCCCCGGCGTCAGCGTCTGCAACGTGTAGATCTCATAGGCCGGGAAGAACAACCGACCTTCCAGGTCCTTTACCAGCACAAGCGCAGCGCCCAGCGAAGCCAGGGCCTCAGCAACCGGCATGGGTGCCGTCGGCCAGTAAGGAATCCAGTTCCAGCCAGCCTCCAGTTCGACGGTTGCCGAGGCCGGAATGGTCCGCCCTTCTACCGTCCAGGTTGTCGGCTCGGTTACAAAGATCATGTAGGCCCGGCGCCAGTCCCAGCGGCCGATCTGGTCGATGCCCAGTTCGGGACTGTAGACCCGCCCGTCTTCGTCCTTGACCAGCACCAGCCGCTCACGGATCGACGCCATCAACGCTTCCATGCGATCGTCAACAGGCTGCACATGCAGCGACACCAGATTCCAGCCTGCCTGCAGCGCCAGAGTCTGACGGGTCGTGTCCGTGTTCAGGAAAAACCGCTCCCAGTTACCGCCCGGGCTCATGCGCTCCATAAAGCGGGCCACGCGGTCAAGCACGCTCGGATCGACTCCGTAACACTGAGCCTGGTAGAGAAACTGCAGCATGGCCTCATCCTTCCACCAGTTCGGATCGAGGGGCACCGCGCGATTACAGCGTTCGCGACGCACGTCATAGGTTGTGTCAGGCGGCAGCAGGATCTTATGTTTGACATTGTCCGAAAGACTCCGGATGTAGTCTGCATGCCGCTCGTCGTAGCGCTCGGCTTCGTCGATCCATACCCGCAGCAGGGCCTCGATGATGTTGCGCATCTCTTCGGACGTAAACTCTTCGGCCCGCTTCCTATGGCCGAGATAGAACCAATTGAGCGGCATA
>JALSJJ010000135.1 GCA_026989375.1 Rhodothermus sp. | reverse complement strand
AAGCGGTTCCAGATCGGCGACGACAAAAGCTGTTGCCGGATCGCTTCCAGCCGTTCCGGCCGCTCGACGTGTCCGACCTCAGAGTGCGATCCGTGGGATGGATTCCAGGCAAAGGCTGTGGTCATACGCTGTTACAAGCACGCAATCTTACGGTCAGACCAGGAACGCCGTGCATAAAAAACGCTACGAAAGCAAGCTTTGCAACCATAACCTGGATGAACAATGCGTGATGCGCGGTCGGGTTGCAGGCGTTGAGCTGGCACGGCCATCGTACCGTTACCTGGCTTACGTGGAGGTAGAAACCGAGGAGGGAACGTACTGGCGTCTTCCTATGACCGGCACCGTAGCCCAGTGGCTGCGCGTCGGACAACGCGTGCACCTGTCCACGGAAAAGGCACAGCCCGGGTTCGACGATTATCAGCTACGCACCGCCCGCATCGTCGTCTGGCCCCTTTTTGAGCGCGTTTATACGCTGGAGCGTCGTTCGCTCTTTTCGGACCGCGTCCTCTATCGATACCAGCTCCGGGCCCGGGAAGCCCGCTACGAGCACGACTATGCGGCCATTGTTGCGCTGGAGCAGTATCACTACGCTTCGCGTGAACGTGTACTGGCGCGCTGGTATTGCGAGCAGTGCGGCACCTATCGCTCCGCTAACGCCCGTCCCGACTGTCCGGCCGGTCATGGCCCCATGCGCTTTCATGATCTGAAAGATGCCACCCGCGCCTCGCGCTTTCTGGTGCTGGAATTGCTCGATCGCCAGCCCTACGAGCCCGAAGTGGTGGGGTATGTGCGGATCGATCCGCCCCTGCCCCTGCTGAATCGCCGCCGGCCCGATGGCACGCTGGACCGTGATATCCGCCGCTGCATCTTTCCTCCAACATGGTTCGACCGTCCTTTTCATCCCGACCAGCATGTACCACCTGATGCCTGGTGGGAAGCGCAGGGAAAAGCACTGGCCCGTACACGTTCGCCCGTAGCCCGGCTGGCACGGGTTGTCGTGCATCCCGATTACCGGGCGGACGGACTGGGAGTGCAGGCCCTTCGCTGCATGACCGACTGGGTGCGTGCGCGCTGGATTCCGGATATGCGCCGGGCCAAACGGGCCATTGAGACCGTCGCCCAGATGGCGCGTTTCCATCCGTTTATGGAAAAGGCCGGGTTTGTCTTTCTGTTTGAAACCGGCAGCGGTCGCCCTGTTCTGTACCTGCCGCTCGATGCGACGGCCCGGGAAGCCATCGATCGTTTTCTGCAGGAAGATGCGCTGGCCCGCACGCATGGGGGACGGCTTTACCGGCCACGCTTTACGCCGGTGGCGCCGCTGAATGGACCGGTGGTATTGGAGCGCGTCACCAAAACCTATCGCAATCGATTGAACCTTGAAGGACTCTCGGAGCCCGTGCGGGCAGCACTGGAGGCGTTTGGCGTTGAGGAGCGGGACATTGAGACCTACGTCTTTCGGCATGCTGACTTTCGAGTGGAGCCAGGCACAGTCAATGCCGTGGTAGGTGCCTCCGGCAGTGGCAAAACCACGCTGCTTCGGCTGCTGATCGGGGCCGCTACCGGCCGGGAAGATCCGCTGTACCGGGTTGATGAAGGAAAACTGCAGATGCCTGGCAACGTGCGGCTGCAGGCGCTGATTCCCGGCGAAGCCGAACCGTCGCTGGGTACGCAACCCGTACTGGAGGCCCTTTATCAGGTGACGGGCGATGTGGCGCTGGCCATCGAGGTGCTGAATGCGGCCGGTCTGGCCGATGCGGTGCTTTTCCGGGCGCCTTATGCCGCGCTATCCACGGGACAGAAAGCCCGCGTGCAACTGGCCTGGGCACTGGCCCACCGGCCCAATCTGCTGCTCATTGACGAGTTTGCGGCCCACCTTGATCCGCGTACGGCCGTGCGCGTCGGACGCAAACTGGCCGAACTAGCCCGCCGGTACGGCATCACGCTGGTGCTGGTCACGCATCGTCCGGAACTGCTTCGGGTGCTTGAGCCCGATGCCATCTATCTGGTGGGCTACGGTACGTTGTACCGGGCCGACGAATTGCCCGAGCTGGGGCTTTTTATTCGGGAGCCCTATGCCAGTCTTGTCGTGGAGGGCAAAAAGCGCTGGGAGATCCGCAAGCATCCGACGCGCGTGCGCGGACGCATTGGCATCATCACCGGCGGTAAACTGATCGGCACGGCCGAGTTGCGAGAGACGCAGGGGCCGTTTTCGGTGGAAGAACTGAAAGCCCATGCCGACAAGCATCTGGCCGACCCCGAAACGCTTGAGGCGTATGCTCAGGGGCGTCCGTTGTACGCCTGGGTCATGGAGCGCGCCCGTCGGTTGCATCGGCCTGTGCCCGTGCCGCGGCGGCCGGGCCATCAGCTCTGGGTGCGGTTGCGTACCGAAGGGTCGCATGAGTCGCCGGATCAGGGCGAGGGGACCGATGCTTCAACCGGGACTTCTTTGGGCAGGCAGAGATAAGGTTTGACCACGTAGCGGGCCAGTGCGTCGATGGCCGCGGCTTCGGTCGTGCG
>JALSJJ010000134.1 GCA_026989375.1 Rhodothermus sp. | reverse complement strand
ACCAAAAGCTTTGCTTCCCGTGGTAGGGGGAGCTGGCCTGGAGGGGGTAATTCGCTGGACAAAAGCACCAGGGCCTGGGATTTCAGCAATGACTTATGCCTGTCTTGCCATGCGTTTTTCCCTAAACGCCCTGGTTTCAAAAAGCGGCTAAGCGGGGTGTTGGCAAAGCCCAGGCGAAGTTTTCTGGTTTTATATTCGGAGAGCGCATTATCCGATCGGGAAGCACGATGGAATGACTTGGCCGGGAAGCGTCAGATGTACTGACGGCTGAAGTATGGTTACAAGCGAAACGATGCATAACGACATAGCTTCGGCGTCGAGTTCGGGATCCGGGGTACGTGTCCTTTTTCTGGATCACAGTGCGGCGCTGGGAGGCGCCGAGCTGTATCTGCTGGACTTGGCACCGGCTTTTGCGCCGCCGGGCAAGGTGTTGCTGTTGGAGGAAGGGCCCTTCTACGAAAAGCTCCAGGCAGCAGGCATTCCGGTGGAGGTGATCATTGCACCTGAGACGGTGCGTCGGGTGGCGCGGGAGGCGGGCCCCGGGAGCGCATTGCGGGCTGCACCCGGTCTATTGGGACTGGCCTGGCGAGTGGCACGTAAGGCCCGGGCATTTGATCTGATCTACGCGAATTCCCAGAAGGCACTGATAGTGGGGAGTCTGGCTGCCCGGATGGCCCGGCGCCCGCTCGTGTGGAACCTGCACGATGTGCTGAGCGCCGCACACTTCAGTCGGCTGAATATCCGGCTGGCCGTGACGCTGGCCAATCAGTCTGTACGGCTGGTGATTGCTAACTCGGAGGCTTCGCGCGAAGCGTTTCGGCAGGCTGGCGGACGCCCCCCGGTTGTTGTGGTGCATAATGGTTTCGACGTGCAGCGTTTTGCCCCGAAACCCCCAGAACAGATTGTGGCATTACGTCAGGCACTCGGACTACCTCCAGGGCCTGTGGTTGGGCTCTTCAGTCGGCTGGCGCCCTGGAAAGGACAGCATGTGTTGCTGGAAGCCCTGGCCCAGCTTCCCGGCGTGCAGGCACTGCTGGTTGGGGAAGCCCTGTTTCAGGATGAGCAGCGCTATGCGCAGCAGTTGCGTGAACGGGCCGCGCAGGATGACCTGCGTGGTCGGGTGCATTTTTTAGGATTTCGGGAAGATGTACCGTTGCTCTTGCAACTGGTCGATGTGGTGGTGCATACTTCCATTGCACCCGAACCATTCGGCCGGGTGATCGTCGAGGGCATGCTGGCCCGTCGTCCCGTCGTCGCTACGCGAGGCGGAGGGGCCGTTGAGATTGTACGCGATGGGGAAACGGGCCTGCTGGTACCGCCTGGCGATGTGCAGGCGCTCGCTGCTGCCATTCGGCGCCTGCTGGACCACCCGGAACAGGCCCGTCAACTGGCCGAAGCTGCCTACCAGGACGCCTGTATGCGATTTTCCATAGAGGCGACGCGCCGAAGGGTATGGCACGCCCTTACAGAAGTCATCCCTTGAATCAGGATTACGTTATTCTAAGCGGATTACGATTTGTATCAGGTTAAGCCTGAATAAATCGGCCAGATTTCCCTGTTCTAAAACGATCAAGCCGATCGGCATATCCTTGGCCTCGGCATCTCCGGCCGGTACCTGTTCGGGACCGGAGCTCACCGCCTTCAATCATCCTGATGCTAAAAGATGCCGGGGACGATGCGTTATTTTCTGGGAATGCTGTTGGGTGGCCTGCTGCTCGTGTCGGTGTTAACGCCCTTCCTGGTGGCCAATGAGGAGGTGGTTGTCACGCTGCCGATCGAAGTCATTGGACCGGACGGCTATACGGTAGCCGTCGAGGTCTTTGTGTCCGATCCAACAGGCGTTGACTCCCTCTACCTGAAAGCCCACAATCTGGGGTACAATTATACCCCGGCGCTTGAAGACACCGGAGGATACGACAAAAAGGCGTCTTTTCGCATCAATGGCGGACCGTGGATTCCTATCGACAATGCGCACTTCAAGGCATTCTATCCAGAAGCGCGCATGTACCGGGAGCCGCTTACCGGGCCGATCGGCGGACCTTATCGGACATTGCGCGGGATGATTTCGATTCGGGAGACGGGCCGGCTAAAGCCTGGAAAGAACGTGATTGAATTCCGATTCAACGGCACAGAAGGGGTAACTTCAGGCTACCGTGTGCTGGAGCTGGACCTGCGGCGCGGCGGGCGCAACGGACAGAGCGTGCTGCAGGGCACCCGATTCGTGTGGGAGGATCCGGCGCAGTGGGGACCGCCCGAAGGGTACAACACGCCCGAAGCCATCGCCGAAGGCAAACGTCTGTGGCTGGAGCGCCGTCTTCTGGTGGAAAGTCCACTCAATCCCAGGCCGATTGTGGCGGCCTGCGCCGATTGCCACGCCACGAGCGGCCGCGATTTGAAGTATTTCAACTTCTCGAATCATGCGATTATTGAGCGGGCGAAGTTTCATGGGCTTTCGGAGGACGAGGGCAAGAAGATCGCGGCGTACATTCGCTCGATTGATCTGAAGCTACCGCCGGGAGAGACGGTGGCCA
>JALSJJ010000133.1 GCA_026989375.1 Rhodothermus sp. | reverse complement strand
CGATACGCTGGTTGCTTCTGGAAAACAACTGTACGGCCAGGCATTAGCCGTGGCTGCCAAATTTCTGACGAAAATAGCCGCCGCGTCCCTGGCGCACGTCATCAATCGGGAGCTGGGACCGGGCAATCCAAACGACCCCCGGCAGGATCTGCCCCAACTACCTGTGCTGCTATGCCGGGGCGCGGCCAAGTACGGGCTCTGCCATTACGTGTTTTTCCGCTACCTGGGCGACGCCATGCCCTGCGTGAGCTTCTGCAAAACCAGCCTGGGGTGCTTCACCGACATCTGCCAGCCGCAGACGCTGGAGATGCAGCAGGTGCTGGCCCTACGCGCCGCCTACTGAGTCGCTCGCCGCGTAGCCTCCACTCACGCCTGCACCGCTTCCATCCGCAAGCGGGAATCGCGTACGGAAGCACCGGCGTGGCGCGTACGGCGACCGGTTGTTCGTACCCGGACAGGGCACGCAACCGAGCCGTACGAAGGCAACGTCTGATTTTCATTGCGAAGCATTCGGCCACCTCACGAGCCCAGCATGCCTCCCTTCATGGCGAAAGACACGGCTACGTGGGCGGCCTCGTCAGGTCCCGATCAGCGCTTGCGTTTTGGGCAGAGCGGTTGTACCATTTTGGCAGCCGGTGCCACGTTTGCCCACAAATAGCCCCGTACGGCCATGATCCGACCCCAGTACATCGAAGACGTGATCGACCTGACCGACCCGGCCCTGAACCATATTCTGAACATGAGCCTCGAAGAAGCCCGCGCGCGCGTACGCTCGGGAGATCCCGCCGCCGTACGCGCCATCGAAGGCTCGTTTGCACTGGTGGCGCGCGACGGCCAGACGGTGCGCCTGGCCCGCTCCATGGACCGACCCATGCGCTATTTCCTGGCCAAACGCGACGACGGCCCGGCGCTGGTCGTGGCGCATCGCATCGAAGAAATCCACCGGTGGCTCCAAGCCGTCGGCCTCGCCGATCAGTTCCATCCAAGCTACACGCGCATGGTCCCCGCCCATTACGTGGTCACGCTGGAGCTGATCGGCTGCCCGGATCCGGCGCCGGCCTACACCCGCTTCTTCGAGCTCCCCACCGAAACGCTGCCGCCCGATATTCCTACCATCGGCCGCTACTACATCGGCGCCCTTCAGGAAGAAATTCGGCGCTGGATCCTGAGTATTCCTGAAGATGAACCCATCGGCGTAACGTTTTCGGGCGGCATCGACAGCGGCTCAGTCTTTCTGGTTACCTACCATACGCTGCTGGAGCTGGGTATGCATCCTGGCCGCCTCAAAGCGTTTACCCTGGACCTGGGCGAAGGTCCGGATCGCAACCAGGCCTTCACCTTTCTACAAAAGCTGGGGCTGGAGCTATTCTGGGAACCCATAGAAGCCGGGCCGGAGCTGATTGACATTCGGGAAGTGGTGCGCATTGTCGAAGATTACAAACCCCTTGATATCGAATCGGCCGCGATGCACTATGCGCTGGCCCGATCCTTACGCCAGCGCTACCCGAACTGGAAATACCTGCTCGACGGCGAAGGCGGCGATGAAAACCTGCGCGACTATCCCATTGAGCATAACCCGGAGCTGACCGTCTATAGCATCATTAACAACCCGTTGCTCTATCACGAAGGCTGGGGCGTGGACAAGTTCAAGCATTCGCTCACCTACACTGGCGGGCTCAGCCGCTCCTACACGCGCACCTTTGCCATCAATCGGCATTTCGGCTTCGAGGGCTTCAGCCCCTACACGCGGCCGAACGTGATCGAAGTGGCAGAAAAGATTCCCTTTGCCGAGCTGACCGGCTACGACAAAACAAAGCTGTACCGACTCAAGGGCGAAGTGGTCTATCACGGGGTCAAAGCCATCACCGGCTTCGACATGCCCGTGTTTGAAAAGCGTCGGTTTCAGCATGGCGCACTGCCCGAAGCGCGCCTGCGCGAATTGATCCCGCCCGAACGCCAGCTTCGGCGCATGGTGGAGGATCTGTTTGTGGCATGATTGAGCTGACGCGCTGGGAAACGCTCACGCCACGGGCCCGCACGCGGCTGATCCGGAAGCTACGGCCTCCCCGGGCCACGGTCGATCCGGAACGCCCGTACGCCTTTCATCACGAGCAGGAACGGGCCCCCGACGGTCGCCTGGAACACGTCAACGTGGTCTTCCTGACCAATCGGGAATGCCCGTGGACGTGCACCATGTGCGACCTGTGGCGCCACACGACCACGACGCCGGTTACCGCCGATCAGCTCCTGCGTCAGCTCGACTATGCCCTGGAACACCTGCCTGAGGCCGAGGCCATCAAGCTCTACAACAGCGGCAGCTTCTTCGATCGGCTGGCCATCCCTCCGGATGCCTACCGGGGCATTGCGGAACGGCTACGGGGCTATCGTCGCATCATTGTCGAATCACACCCGGCCCTGATAGGCCCGCGCACGCTGCAATTTCAGGAGCTGCTGGAGGGGCAACTCGAGGTAGCCCTCGGTGTTGAATGCATCCACCCGGGCGTGCTCAACGCGCTCAACAAACGCCTGACCGTAGCCGATCTGGAACAGGCCGTCGCCTGGCTACATGCGCACCACCTGCTGATTCGGGCGTTCATTCTGCTCAAACCACCCTTTTTGCCCGCAGCCGAAGCGCTTGCATGGACCTGCCACACCGTGCGCTGGGCCGTGACGCACGAGATACAAACCATCGTGCTCATTCCTACCCGAACCGGCAACGGCATCATGGAGCGTCTTGAGCAGGTCGGACGGTTTACGTCTCCTACCCCTGCCGAAATCGAAGCGGCCGCCGCCTTTCTGTTTGCCCAACCGGCTTCCGTGCGACTGCTGGACACCTGGGACCTCACCCGGTTTTACACCTGCCCGGACTGTGCCCGACGCCAGCAAGCCCGCTTTGCGCGTATGAACCAGACGCAAACCTGGGAAGCGCCTGTCCATTGTCCTTCCTGTAGCCAGCTATGAAAGATCGCTGCGACGTAGCCATCCTGGGGGCTGGCTTCGGAGGGGCCCTGCTGGCGCTGATGCTCCAGCGCCAGGGGCTGTCAATTACACTCATTGAAAAAGGCCGTCCCCGTTTTGCCATCGGCGAGTCCTCAACACCGCTGGCGAATCTCTACCTGGAGCAGATCGCCCGAACGTTCGAGTTACCCGAGCTGCTTCCGCTAACCAAATACGGCCGCTGGAAAACCACCCATCCTGAGCTGCCGGTAGGCAAAAAGCGAGGCTTTACGTTCTTCTGGCACCGGCCAGGCCACCGCTGGTCTCCTGATCTGGACGGCCATCCTGCCTACCTGCTGGTGGCCGCTTCTCCGCACGATGCCATTGCCGACACGCACTGGTACCGTCCGGCTTTTGATAGCTACCTGACAGCGCTGGCGCTCCGCGCTGGCGTGCGCTACCTGGAGCCGGCCCGTCCCGTAACGGCCGACGTCGATGCGGGGGGCGTACAGCTTGGGATCGCAACACCCGACGGTACGCGCACCCTTACCGCTCGCTTTGTGGTGGATGCCACGGGACCGACCGCCTGGCTGGTCCGTCATCTGGGCTATCGGCCCGAGCCACACCCGTACCTGCCGGAGCGCGTCGCCGTATTCGCCCACTTTCGCAACGTCGCCCGCGCCGATGCCTGGCTCAATGCCCGACGGGACCGCTGGCCCTATCTACCTGATGAGGCGGCCGTCCACCACCTGCTCGAAGAAGGCTGGGCCTGGGTGCTTCACTTCGACCACGGCATCACCAGTGCCGGGCTTTCCCTGTGGGCCGACCGCCTGCCTGCCCGAGATCCTGCAGCCTGCTGGCACCTGATACTGGCTCGTTATCCGTCGCTTCAGGCGCTCTTTGCCCGGTCCGCTCCGCTCTATCCCCTGCGCATGATCCCCGAGCGTCCAACCCTTTTCCGCAAGCTGGCCGCCCCCGGATGGGCCCTGCTGCCGAGTGGCGCCGGCGTGCTCGACCCCCTGCTTTCCACCGGCAATCCACTCACGCTCCTGGGCGTGTGGCGCCTGGCCGCATTGCTTGTCCGGCATCGCGCAGAACCACCGGCCGAAGCACTACAGCACTATCAGCAACAAACGCTGCACGAACTCAAGCATACCGCCCGCCTGCTGGGCGCCCTCTGGCGTGTGCTCCATCAGCCGGCCCCTTTCACGTTAATCTCCAAACTGTACTTCGCAGCGGCCAGCTTCCGGGAAACGCGCATCCGCCTCGGCCGGGAATCCGGTATCCCCGGCTTTTTGCTTACCGATCATCCCACTTTTTGCCGACTTCAGGAGCGCCTGCTGCAGCGTGTCGAGCAGGGTCTCCTGCCCTCGCCGGATGCCGTACGGGCTGCTCTGGAACCGTTCGACGTAGCTGGCCTCTGTGCCGATCGGGACGGATTCTACCCGGCACGTGCCGAAGATGTGCTGGAGGCCTGTCATAAAATCCCCGCCTCGCGGGAGGAGGTGTGGCGTGGCCTGCAACAAAGCGGGTTTCTTCTGGCGCCTGCCTGAAACAAAAAAACGGACGCCTCTGCAGCGTCCGTACTCCCCTTATGAAATACTAGCCCTTCAGTTCACAAACAGCTTGGGCTTGTCCTCTTCAATAACTTCCAGATCCTGAATGGCAAACCAGCCCTCGTTTTCTTCCCCGGCACTGTTCCGATAAGGCACGTTCGGATCGCCCGTGGTGATGTCCACTACGTAGGCCAGGTCCTTTTTGATCTCGTTGCCGTTTGCATCCTTACCCACAGGCACATCAGCCGCCACATCGGCCACGCGACCTTCGATGCTGCCCAGCAACCAGCCCTCCCGGGTGTACAGATGCACCCGCACCCGTTTGCCGATCAGATCGTAACGCATGGCTCTATCCTCAGGCTCACTTTTTTCGACATCGCTGTAACAAAACGCTTCATCTAACGCCAGAGATTCCACCAGACTGGCAACCAGATGACATCTTTTGTAAAATTAAGCAAATAGCAGGTCAGATGCACCGGAAGCATCCCCATAGCGATGCGCATACTGGACATCGACCTGGACTTCTTTCTCAATAAGGTGCGATTCTGGCCTGGCTTCGGACGGCCGGTAGATCCCGACCTGCGTCCCTGGTCGCCTGAGGAAGTGCGCGACTTTCTGGAAAATCGGTGCGGCCTGCGACGCGATCGGCCCCTTCCGGGCCTGATCGTAGACGAGCATCACGAGATCTTTTTCGACTGGCGGCGGCGCATTCAGAAAGGCCTCCTCCAACCGCCCTTCGAGGTGGTGCACATTGATGCCCATGCCGATCTGGGCTTTGGGGATGCGAGCGTCCCCTATGTGGTAACCGAGTTGCTGAGCCTTCCACCAGGCGAACGCGCCTTTCCGCGCGTGGGCGGTCGTGAGGGCCTGGGGCCCGGCAATTATTTACTGTTTGCCATTGCCTGCCGATGGATCTGTCGCCTGACCTACATCTATCATCCAGGACGGTACCCTGACCTGCCCGAACGCATCGTGAAGCTGGACGCCTGTGGCGAAGGCCTCATTCAGCTTCCCTGGTATGGACCGCGCTCGCCGGAAGCCTTGCAACGGCACTGGCCAGACGAACCGCTGGCCTGGGAGCCACCGGTCTTCTATCGCGAAATGCCCGGCCCGGCTTACCAAAACCTCGAAGGCCCCTTCGACCTGCTCTACATCGCCCGTTCTCCTGCCTATACCCCCACCGAAGCAGATCGCCTGCTGGAAGTGTTTGGCGAATACATCAAAGTCCCAGCAGTTCACCCCCCT
Source organism: Rhodothermus sp. (assembly GCA_026989375.1). Taxonomy (GTDB): domain Bacteria; phylum Bacteroidota; class Rhodothermia; order Rhodothermales; family Rhodothermaceae; genus Rhodothermus. The sequence goes on along the minus strand of JALSJJ010000133.1, from coordinate 11,040 downwards.
TATATGACCAACCAACCCGGCGCTTTAACCGTTTAGCCCCCTTTTTCGCAGGTTCCACCAGTTTGCAGAAGCTATTGCATTACGAAGCCTTGACAGGATTGTTGCAATTGCCTAAAATTTTTTATCGTGTGAATAACCTTCATACAAACTGCGGAGACCTATGAGAAGGTGGTTGCAATCCATACTTTCGCTTGCCCTGATAGGAGCGCTGTTGCCTGGCCTTGTGTGGGCGCAGGAAGCTATTATTCAGGGTAAGGTCACCGATGAAAATGGAGAGCCTCTCCCAGGCGCGAACGTCGTTGTTGCTGAGTTGACGATCGGAAGCGCTACCGATATCGATGGAAACTATTCGTTTACGGTACCCGAGAATTTAGTCAACGGGCAGACGGTCACGCTGGTAGCTCGCTTCGTGGGGTACAAGCCGGCAGAGCAACAGTTCGAGCTAACCCCGGGCCGGCATACGTTCGACTTTGTGCTGGAACCTGACCTCTTGCGTCTGGAAGAGGTTGTGGTTACGGGTGTGGCAGCCGAGACGCCCCGTAAAAAGCTTTCCTTCACGGTTGACCGGGTCGATACGGAGAAGTTGCAGCAGGTGATTGCGCCAGATCCGGGTACGGCCCTGCAGGCCAAGGTTGCCGCCGCTGTGATTGTGCGTCCCACCGGAGAACCGGGCCAAGATCCATCGATTCGTCTGCGGAGTGCTACATCCATCACGGGCAGCCAGGCGCCCCTGATCATTGTGGATGGCGTGATCATGGAGGGCTCGCTGGCCGACCTGAACGCCGACGACATTGAGTCGATCGAGGTGATCAAGGATGCGGCGGCGGCCTCCATCTGGGGCTCCCGTGCCGCTAACGGCGTCATCCGCATCTTCACGAAGCGCGGAACGAATGTGGCCGCGGGCCGCACCCAGGTAACCATCCGGAACGATTTCGGGATCTCGTCGCCCTATCGTTTCATCGACATGGCCGAAAGCCACCCCTACCTGGTGGCAGAGGTTGATGGCAAGCTGCGCTTTGTTGACGAAGACGGTAACCCGCTGGGGCCAAACGACAACCCGGTGCTGGACCCGGATGGCATCGCGGACAATCCCTGGCCCTGCATCGAACAGCCCGTCAAGCAGCCAGATGGCACGATCTCAACAGAGCTTTACTGCAACCTGAGTGACCCGCAGCGGGACTTCTTTACTTCGAATCCAACCTTCAACAACTATATCTCGATCGCTCAGAATACGCAGAAAACTAACTTCATGGCCTCCTTCAGCAACACGCGCGAAGGAGGCATCCTGCGGGAAGTAACGGGCTACACCCGCCAGAACTTCCGGATCAACTTGGACCATCGCATCCTGAACAACCTGGACTTCTCGGCGAGTATGATGTATGGCCAGTCGGAACGGGACGACGTCGTGGAAGGGCCCGGCTCGCCGTTCTATGGACTGCTGTTTATGCCACCGAACGTGAACCTGGAAGCTCCTAATGAGGAGGACGGGTCGAAGTATAACTGGGATGCAGCCTGGGTCTATGGACTGTCGCTGGAGCTGAACCCGCTCTACGAGCTGGCCAACCGGGATCGGAAGCGTCGCGTCGTGCGCCAGCTTGCCAGCTTCAAGACGAACTGGCGGCCGTTCCGCTGGCTTATGCTGGAAGGCCTCATCGGGTTGGACCGGCAGCAGACCTACTGGAAAGACCTCTTCCCGCGGGGCTATCTGAGCGACAACCCGGCTGACTTCAAGGGGCGGTTGTACCGCTTCAATCAGGACAACCGTGCCATTAACACCAGCTTTACCGCGCTGCTGTCCTACAGCTTCGGGGATCTGAACACCAAGCTCAAACTGAGCTACCTCTACGAAGACGAGCGCACGGAGCAGTTCAGCGTTATAGGCCGTGAGTTCGCGGTCAGTGGTGTAGAGGACCTGGGCGCAACGGTCGGCGACAAGACGATCGATTCCTATATCGCCGATATTCGCTCGGAAAACTACTTCGCGATCCTGACCTTCGACTTTAAGGATCGCTACATTGGCGACGTGATGATCCGGCGCGACGGCTCCTCGCTCTTCGGGCCGGACGCGCGCTGGGCTACCTACTACCGCGCTTCGGCAGCCTGGCGCCTGAGCGAAGAGCCGTTCTTCAACGTGCCGGGTATCAATGAATTCCGCCTGCGGGCTTCGATCGGTACTGCCGGGTTGCGTCCAGGCTTCTCGGCCCAGTACGAAACGTTCTCGATCGTCGCAGGCAACCCGGTGAAAAACACGCTGGGGAACCGGCTCCTTCGGCCGGCTAAGTCGACCGCCATCGAGTATGGCGTCAACATCGACTTCCTGGATCGGTACTCCTTCCAGGCCAGCTATGCGCTGAACAAGACGGAGGACCAGATTCTGCTGGTGCCGCTACCGGCTGCTACCGGGTATCGCAGTCAGTGGCGGAACGCTGGCACGCTCGAAGGCAATACCTTCGAGATGCAGCTCAACACGATCCTGGCGCAGCGGGACGACTTTAGCTGGACGCTGGACATCACCTTCGACCGCACACGCCAGAAGATCACCGAACTGTTTGTACCGCCTTACCGCACAGGCTTCTACTACATCGCGCCGAACGAAACCTTCGGCATCATCTACGGCGAGTACTTCGCCCGCAGCCTAGACGACATTGCCCCCATGCTTGACCCGAATGCGGCCACGCCATACGCGGGCATGTCGCTGGACGACTTCATGGTCAATGAGGATGGCTTTGTGGTGTTGAGGGATGATTATGGCACCCCCAATGAAAAGCCCATCAAAGTGCTGGATCCGGCCTCGGGGAACCCGGTCCTGCGCAAGATCGGGGACTCGAATCCGGACTTCAACATGGGCTTTGCCACGAACCTGCGCTACAAGAACTTCAACCTCTACGCGCTGGTCCAGTGGCAGAAGGGAGGTGACGTCTATAACAACACGCGCCAGTGGATACTGCGCGAACTCCGTGGCGGCGATGTAGACCAGCGGGGCAAGTCGGTCAAGAAGCCGTGGGGCTATTACGCCACGCTGTACAACGTCAATGCCACGAATAACTACTTCGTCGAGGACGGCGGATTCGTGAAGCTGCGGGAGGTATCGCTCACCTACACGCTGGGCCGGCGGGCGCTGGCGGCCCTTATGCCGTCCCTGCAACAGCTCAGGGTGGGCGTCACCGGACGTAACCTGCTGACCTTCACAGGTTACAAGGGGTACGATCCGGAATCGGCCCGTAATGTAGGTAGTGACCCCACCACCTTTGGCGGCGACAGCTACGGGTATCCGCTGTTCCGCTCCTTTACCTTCACCGTCCAACTGGTATTCTAAGGCAAACAAGGGAGGTGCCGGCATAAGCCGGCACCTCTCCTTCTTCATAAGCCAAGCAAAGAATCTTGCGAATCAAAACCATTGAAGCGATATGATGATGCAGCGATTGCGTTGGGTCCTGGCGGTACCGGTGCTTACCGCCTTCCTCTGGGGCTGTGCGGATCTGAGCGTGCAGAACCTGAACGAGCCAGACGCGGAACGCGTGCTGGCCACCCCGGACGACGTCAAGAACATCCTGGCCGGCGGCTTTCTGACCTGGTGGCAGGCCAACCAGGGCTATCCGGGCATGGGACCGGCCCTGATCACGATGGCCGACCAGACGACTTCCTCGTGGGGGAACTTCTCCATGAAGGACCTGTCGTCTGAACCTCGGGTGGCCCTGAACAACAACTCCACCTATCGGTATGCCTCCACGCACCTGCGGCCCTGGCAGCGGCTGTATTCGGCCCTGTCCATCGCCAACGACGTGCTGCGGCGTTTGGATGAAGGGCTGGTGATCAACAACGAGACGGAAACGCAGATGGTGCGGACGGCGGCCAAACTGCTACAGGGTCTCTGCCTGAGCTCACTGGCGCTGTTCTATGACCGGGCCTTCATTGTGGATGAAAACACAGACGTAGCCGCTCTGGAGTTTCCTACTAACTCCAATTATAAAGAGGTCGCGGCAGCAGCGATTTCAGCCCTCCTTGAGGCGGCCCAACTGGCTCAGAATATGGCCATCCCCTTCCCCGACAACTACTTCAACGGCCTGGATGACCTGGACGGGGAGAAGGTGGCCCAGTTAGCCCATACGATGGTGGCGCGGACGATGATGCTGTCGGCCCGCACGCCTGAGGAAAATGCCCAGACCGACTGGAATGCGGTGCTGGCGCATGCGGAGCAGGGCATCTCGGGCTGGGACTTCGCGCCACAGGGCGATCAGGATCAGTGGTGGGACCTGATCAAGGCGTACATGCAGCGTCCGGGCTGGTCGCAGGCTGACCTGGAACTAATGGGTATGGATCCCAACCTGCTGCCTGCCCTCGAGGAATGGCTGGCTACCCCTCTGCAGGATCGTACGCCCACGCCCTTTGAAAATCGACTGGCCGACACCTCGCCTGCTGACGCCCGCATTCCGGGCATTGGCGAGGTTACTGCATACTTCGTCTATGAGTCCGGTTCCCCCTTCCGGGCCAACCGGGGTACCTACCACTTCAGTCGCTGGCGCCACATTCGAGAAGGGCACCTGGACTTCCTCGGGCCCATGCGCTACGCCACCGAGACAGAGAACGACCTGATGATCGCCGAAGCCCTGATCCGTACAGGTGGCGACAAAGCCCGAGCCGCGCAACTGATCAACAAAACGCGGGTGAACAATGGCGGACTCCCTGCCCTGACGGGCGACGAATCGGATCAGGAGCTGCTGGAAGCCCTCATGTATGAACGCCGCATCGAAATCGGCTGGACGGCCGCAGGCATCGGCTTCTGCGACCGGCGCCGCTTCGACTATCCGGGCCCGGCCCACTACGACAACGATCCTTCCAAGCCGGGTATCTTCCAGCACAAGCCTGGTACGTTGCGCCACTTCCCGGTTCCAGGTGCTGAGCTGGAAGTGCTGCAGAAGCCGATCTACACCTTCGGCGGTGCAGCCGGTGAGATGAAGAAGACGCCCGACTGGAACAACGACCGCGAGCTGCTGACCGAATGGGTGCAGGCCCTGCGTGAGCACCTGAACACGTTCGGTCGTCCGGTTTCGGTGCGTGAGTTCCTCTCGATGGTTGACACGCAATAAGTACAGCCATACACCACAAAAGGGGAAAGGGGGACCATGGGTCCCCCTTTCCTTATTGTCTCTGGCTTTACCCGATTGAGCATCCCGCCCTACCCAATAGCCTGATCTCGGCATCCATCCTTTTATGGTGGAAGTGCGGGACCCAAACTTTCCATCCCTCGGTTCAACTTCTGTAAATCCTGAAAAAAAGCAGATGGATAGAGCGATGGGCTGGCCGCTGGTATTGATCGGGCTGCTGCTATGGCCCGCTCCTGCCCGTACCCAGACGGACTCACTGCAAGCCCTTTATCTTCAGGGCACCTCACTGGCGCAAAAGGGTCGCTATGAACAGGCCATTCCGCTACTCTATCGCGTCTTCCGACAGCTTCCGGATTATGTGGATGAGCGGGGCTACGCAGTCGCCTACTGGTTGGGTATGGCTCTGAAAAAAGCTGACCGGGAGGATGAGGCCCTTTCTGTCTGGAGTCAGGGACTGAGCGCGCTGCATCGTAGCAACCGCTTCGACCCCCTGACAGCCGATGCCTATATCCATACCGTTTTTGAGGAATCCTACGAAACCCAGTATTTACGAGCTTCATGGGCCTACCTGGAATTGCTGCGCAGCCTCGACGCCTCCTCGCTCAATGCAGAAGCCCGCAAAGTGGTTGATCGCCATGTTGCTCAGATGGAATTTCTGCTGCCAGCTTCGCTGCGCAAGCAGGTTCGCCCGGACCGCCGTAAACCGGCTGTACCGGGCATGGGAGAGAAACTGGTGGTCTGGTGGCAGGCGCAGGATCCCGTCATTTCGACGCCCCAGAATGAACGCCTGATCGAGCATCTCCGACGGGTTGTCTATGCCGAAAAGCACTACGGCACCAACCGCCGGCGCTCACGCCTGGATGATCGGGGCATCGTTTACGTGCGCCTCGGCCCGCCCAAATTCACCTCCAAGATTCATATGCAGGATCGAGGTATCAACAAAACCACCATGTCGCCCTATCGAAGCGGCCTGGATCTCAATCCCAATGAGTTCTGGTCGTACCGCCATATTGACCCGCTCCTCTATTACCTGTTTGTTGAAAAGGACGGGTACTATCAGATTGCTCTACCTTCCGACCTTGTCCCCCAGAGCTTGTTGCATTCGTCCTACTTCCAGTACCGCTGGGCAGCCCTGCTGGAAACCTGGCAGATCATCTACGGCCAACTGGCCCTGCTGCATCCAGATTTTGTCAAGCAGAGCATTGAGGTGGACAACATGATCACCGGGATTACCGGCCGCGCCAACCCGGACAACTTTGTCATGATGCGCCGCATGCACTTCAAACGGCAAGAACAGATCTCGGCAGCTCAGCGCGACCGCATTGCCCCGACGGTTTTCTCCTTGGCGGCTTTCGATAACGTAGAAAACATGCCGGTCGAAGCACGCGTCGCCCGCTTTCTGGACGAAAGCACGGGCAAAACACGGGTAGAGATATTCTGGGGGCACAATCCCGTAGCCCTCACACCGGGTAAGCAGGGACGGCAAATCCTGAAAGAAGCAGGCTACGTGGACAGTGGCCACTATCTGATTGATCTCTACGCTATGACCCGCACCGCCGACTACCAGCTAAGCGACTTCCAACGTCAGCGTTATGTACTTTCTGCAACCGATCCTACGCTGGCCATTCAAACCGTTAGCTTGCACAATCAATCACCTATCTTCCACGTAGCCCTTCAGTGGGATGTATATGTAATTGAACCCGTCGAAGCAGGACAGTACCGCCTGGGCCCGCGGTTTAAGATGGGAACCTTCCGCCTGGACACTTTACAGGCCCTGACCACAGACCCGGGACGCTTAGAAATGAGCGACCTGGTCCCCGTACTTCGAGGCGTGTTCTCACAGAATCCAGACAGCCTCGTCCGCTATCCATTCCTGGCCATTACCCCGGAAACGAAACTGGGCCTGCAATTTGAAGTGTACCATTTGCAATTTGGCCCGGATGATCGGACCCATTATACAATAGAATATGCGGTCATTCGCCAAAAAGGAAACCGAGAAGAAACGGTGGTCTCAGCCCGTACAAGTTACACGGGCGACAGTCGTACGAGCCGAGAATACATTGAAATCGACCTGCAACAGATCCAGGAGCGTGGCCGCATCCGCGTCCACGTAACCGTTACCGACCAACAAAGTGGGCAACAAGTGCAACGTGAACTGAGCTTCAATCTGATTTCCTGAACTTATTCCTGACCGGTACCTCCGGTCGTATCACGTTTAGCAAGTAAGTAGGTACGCCGCAGCTTTTTCCCTTCCTGTAACAGTTCTACTTCCTGCCCATATTCGAAATTGCGCATATCGTCAGGATTGACAAAAATGAAGATAAAGGCAAAGTCGCCGGTGGGTTCATGCTTGAGTTGAAAGTTGCCCTCTTCATCCGTAAAAGTTAGTTCCAGGCGCGTGCTGCATGTGGGATCTCCCAGCCTCACGCATCCATTACGGCCATAAATGCCGACCGCAATATCAGCTATCGGATCACCCGAACGCAATTCCAACACCCGTCCTTCTACTTCAATCGTCTTGGACGCCAATCCCAAAAAATCACAGCCGCTCATTCCAATACCAACGCTTACCAGAAGTCCCAGCCAGAGAGTTCGGCGCCAGACCCACCGCATAGCGTATCCTATCTCAGATGGTTTACCCAAGTTTATACCAGATGCTAACCCTGCAGCCTTCTGGCAGGTTTCAAAAGCAACGGCCCTTCCAGACACTACCTGGAAGGGCCATTACAAAACGACCGCACAGTGCTTTAGACTTCTACCCGCTCGGGCTGGCTACGCAGGAAGTCGCGCAGCACGTAGTGCAGAATACCTCCGTTTCGGTAGTAGGCGACTTCAACAGGCGTATCGAGCCGCACCAGCACTTCGAAGCGCACCTGTGAACCATCGGCTTTTGTGGCGGTGACGGTCAACGTCTGACGAGGTCGCACGTCATTGGTCACCGGAATGTCGTAAACCTCCGAACCGTCCAGCCCCAGCGACTGGGCGTTTTCACCTTCCTTGAACTGAAGTGGTAGCACCCCCATGCCGATCAGGTTCGAGCGATGGATGCGCTCGAAGCTTTCGGCCAGCACCGCCCGCACGCCCAACAGGGCGGTTCCTTTGGCAGCCCAGTCGCGACTGGACCCCATTCCGTAATCTTTGCCGCCAATCACAATCAGCGGAATCCCCTGCTCCTTGTAGCGCATGGCAGCGTCGTAAATCGGCATGATTTCGCCGGTCGGGAAGTAGCGGGTGATCCCGCCTTCGGTGCCCGGCACGAGCAGGTTCTTGAAGCGAATATTCGCGAACGTGCCGCGCATCATCACTTCGTGGTTGCCACGTCGCGAGCCGTACGAGTTGAAATCGATGGGCTTGACGCCCCGCTCGATCAGGTACCGCCCGGCCGGACTGTCCGGCGGAATAGCCCCGGCCGGTGAGATGTGGTCGGTCGTGGTCGAGTCGCCTGCCCGCACAAGCACCCGCGCCCCCTGGATTGGCTGAATTTCTGGCACCTCGGGGGTCAGGTTTTCGAAGAACGGCGGCTCCTGGATGTAGGTCGAATTCGGATCCCATTCGTAAAGCGCACCACCGGAGACCCGGATCTGGTTCCACATTTCGTTCGAGGTCTCAATGCCCTCGTATTCCTTCCGGAACATCTCGGGCTTGATCACCTCGTTAATCAGATCCAGAATCTCCTGGCTGCTGGGCCAGATATCCTTCAGGTACACGTCGTTCCCTTCGGCATCCTTGCCCAGCGGCTCGTGCATCAGATCAATGTTGACGGTGCCGGCCAGCGCGTAGGCGATCACCAGCGGCGGCGAAGCCAGGAAGTTCGCCTGTACGAGCGGATGAATGCGGCCTTCAAAGTTTCGGTTACCGGAAAGCACTCCGGCCACTACCAGGTTACCCTCTTTGATGGCACGGGCGACCGGCTCAGGCAACGGCCCCGAGTTACCGATGCAGGTCGTGCACCCATAACCAACCAGACTGAAGCCCAGCTTTTCCAGATAGGGCATCAGGCCGGACGCAATCAGATAGTCCGTCACGACTTTAGAGCCTGGCGCCAGGCTTGTTTTTACATATGGTGGCACTTTGAGCCCTCGCTCGACCGCCTTCTTCGCCAGCAGGCCGGCACCCAACATCACCGAGGGGTTGCTGGTATTCGTGCAGCTTGTAATGGCTGCGATGACCACGTCGCCATGCCGGAGCGGCAATTCATTGCCCTGTTCATCCTGATACGTGGCCGTCTGCGCGAACTCTTCTGGCTTGCGGCCGAATCCTCTGGGACCGGCGGGCGCCGAAAAGGCTGTCTGAAAAGCTTGCTTGAGTGCAGGTACTTCGATGCGGTCCTGTGGTCGTTTGGGGCCGGCCACACTGGGCACCACCTCACCCAGATCCAGTTCGATCACATCCAGGAATTCTGGATCGGGCGTTTCATCGGTCCGGAACAGTCCCTGTTCTTTGGTATAGCGTTCGACCAGGTCGATCAGCTCCTGCGGGCGGCCGGTGCGCCGCAGATAATCGAGCGTTTCCTGATCGACCGGGAAGAAGCCCATCGTGGCTCCATACTCAGGCGCCATATTCGCAATGGTGGCGCGGTCGGGAACCGAAAGTTTACTCAGGCCGGGTCCGAAGAATTCCACGAAGCGTCCAACCACCCCGTACTGTCTTAGGATCTGTGTAACGGTCAGCACCAGGTCGGTGGCGGTGGCGCCTTCGGGCAGCTCACCGGTCAGCCGGAAGCCAATGACTTCGGGCATGAGCATGTAGATAGGCTGGCCCAGCATGACCGCTTCGGCCTCAATGCCGCCTACGCCCCAGCCCAGCACGCCCAGCCCATTGATCATGGTCGTGTGGCTGTCGGTTCCTACCAGCGTGTCCGGATAGGCCACGGGCACGCCTTCGTCCGAAGGCTGCGTCCAGACCACACGCGCAATGTACTCCAGGTTCACCTGGTGGCAGATGCCACTGGCCGGAGGAATCACCGAGAAGTTTTCAAAGGCCTGCTGCCCCCAGCGCAGAAACTCGTAGCGTTCTCGGTTACGCTTGAATTCTATTTCGGCATTGAGCCGCAGCGCTTCGGGCGTGCCGAAATAATCGACCTGCACAGAGTGGTCAATGATCAGGTGGACCGGCACACGCGGATTGATCACTTCTGGATCGCCACCCAGGCGGGCCATGGCCGAGCGCATCGCCGCCAGATCCACCACGGCCGGCACGCCCGTAAAGTCCTGCAACAACACCCGCGCCGGCATAAACGGAATCTCTTCAGGGGCCGGCGCCTTCGGATTATAGCGGGCCAGTCGCTCCACATCCTCCTGCGTTACCAGATAGCCATCACAGGTGCGGAGCAGCCCTTCCAACAGCACCTTGATGGAAAAAGGCAGGCGGTTCAGTCCTGAAAAGCCCAGTTTTTCCAGCCGATCGAGTCGATAGAGGTACGCGGTGCCGTGTCCGGTATGGAACGTGTCGCGCGTGCCCAGTAGATCCCGTGGTTTTTCCGAAGCCTGGCTCATGTGATCCTTATGGATTGGTCCGTTATCCTGTGGTTGCTACCGAGCCCCTCGCTACCTGCACGCCATCCACCTATAAGGAGAGAAGTTGTGTACGGTGAAGTCCAATGTTTTGTTTTCCAGAAAGTCGTTCACTCACCCGGCAATGCCGTGAAAAACACGTAAACGAGCCCGTTCACGTTGAGAATCTCTTTCTGCGGTGTTATCTCATTGGAACTGTAATGTTGCCTGCTCGTTGATTGGAACGCCTGGTAAAAGGATTCTGTGGGGACATAGCTCAGTTGGTAGAGCGCTGCGATCGCACCGCAGAGGTCAGGGGTTCGAATCCCCTTGTCTCCACAACCTGAAAGCCGCACTTTCCCTATCGAGGGGGAGGTGTGGCTTTTTTTGTGGAGTTTTTTCTCTAACCAGCGCTTCGCCTTATGCTGGCATGATGAGGGCAC
>JALSJJ010000132.1 GCA_026989375.1 Rhodothermus sp. | reverse complement strand
CAGGCTGGTCTCTCCATAGGGCAAGGTGCGCAGGACAATGGCTTCGGTGCGAACAAGCATCAGGGACTTCCTTCTGGCTTTATCCAGAAACGCATGCCTGCACGGAAAGTGTCGAGAAAACAACAGGTACCTGCCAGCTTTTGCATTTATCTTTAGCTAAATGGTAACCATTTAAAATTCGGCTATGAAGCTATTGACCCGCTGGCTATCCCGTCTGTCGCTTACGCGCACCGAGGCAGGCCTACTACTGGGACTGCTGGCACTGCTGCTGGCGGGACTCGCCTATCGCTGGTGGCAACGTCAGCAGCCGGTACCGCCACCGACGGCCGAGGAGGCTGCGCGCTTTCGGGAAGGAGCGGCGCGCATGCAAAAGGTACTCGAGCCGGAGCCGCTGAACGTGAACACGGCCACGGCCGAAGAACTGGAACGCCTGCCACGTATCGGTCCGGTGCTGGCCCGCCGCATCGTCGAATACCGCGAAACCCACGGCCCCTTCCGACGCCTGGAAGACCTGGAGGCTGTGCCGGGTATTGGCCCCAAGACGCTCCAGCAACTGGCACCGCTGATCAGGATTGAGTAGGTGGCGACGCAGGGGGTTCTTCCTCGTCGGCGCCGTTTGCATGGGCGGTCTGCTGACGTCGAAAATACTCGGCCGTGAAACGGCGCGCCGCTTCGTCTTCACGCTCCAGAAAGCGGTATACCGGTACCAGTAATAAGGCGGCCAACACCAGAAAGCCAATCAGAGCGCCAAGAATAACCAGCGTGTAATAGTCCATGGGAAACGTTCGAGGCTGAGGCTATCTACGTACAGGGGCTGATGCTGTGCAGGATTGTTTCAGGGTGTTTCAACCAAAGGCTGCAACACCCCACATAACACCTTCACAACGCTATGGGGGCGGGCTTGTTGCTTCTGATCGCCCTGCCCATGTCCGCAACGCAAACAATTAGAACGGCAACACGCCGACCGGCTTGCTATTGCGCACGCTGAAGTACAACAGCCAGATACTCCACTGCCCGGGGTTGTGCCACCTGGCTACACCCCGACGCGCACCGGGCCGGTCATTCGATTCCTGTACGGTGCCGGAGAACGTGGCACGGACGGCTTCTGCGCCTACACGCTGCAGTCAAGTGCTTTCCTGCGGCCGTAGCCTTTCCACAGATGTCCTTAGGAAGTGCCGGGTTCGGTGAACAGGCCGAGGTAGCTATGGCGGTACGGGACGAAGTGCTGGCCACCTTCTTCCGTCAATCCCGAACGGGTGGATCTGATGGGCCTGTCGATGGGCGGCCACGGAACTTGGTATCTTGCCTACCCCTGGCCGGATCGCTTTGCGACCATTGGGCCAGTCTGTGGCTTCGTTGTATTTCCGGAAGCGTTTGAGGAGGGCCACAGCGCAGCAGAAAATCCTGTCCGCTGAAGACCCAGACCGCAAAGTGGCCAAGCGCATCAAGCTTCTGCCAGAACCCTGCGCGCTGTACGTCGTTGAGTCGGCATTGCCGCTCAGGGACTGCGTACCAGAAGAAGCGTTCCCGGTCATCGTACGTAACATAGCAATGGAGGGTATCCTGAAGGACGCTATTGCGCAGGAGCGCTACAACCACTTACAATCGAAGCCCAGGGGCAGATGCTGCCACCCGCAGGCTGGGTATGAAGGGGCGAAGCTTGTGCATGGCTTACCTTTTCGAGGGAGACGGGATGCTCGGGATAGGGGGGCTATGGTGTGTGAGCTGTCTCGATTCTGGGGCGAATTTCGGGAGCAAACCTGAGGAACGTATGGCCGAAACAGTAATCCGCGTGGTTGATGTGTATGCTTATCGGCTGGAAGAAGGCCGACCACAGTTTTTACTGCTGCGGCGGGCGCCTGGCGTCAGCTACGCCGGTCAGTGGCGAATGATCGGCGGAAAGATTCGGCGTGGGGAGGCCGCCTGGCAAACGGCGCTGCGCGAAATCGAAGAGGAAACCGGACAGCAACCCCGCCGGCTCTGGGTAGTACCTTCATTGAATGCGTTTTACGAATGGCAGCATGATCGCGTCAATCTGATACCGGCATTTGCGGCTGAATTAACCACCGATCCTGTGCTCGACGATGAGCACGACGCGTTCGCCTGGCTTGAGGAAGAAGAGGCCGCTGCCCGGCTGCCGTGGCCCGAGCAGCAACGCCTGTTGCGATTGACCGCTCGCCTGCTACGTCAGGAGTTGCCTCCAGAAGTTTTTGTATACGAATGCAACAATGTTCGGTAAATATTAAATACTATTTTGTTTTCAATTTGCACATCCTCCAGAATACTGCGTACCTTAAACACAAATCTTTCAACAGAACCGATTCTTTTTATGGAAGGTGAAAAACTGACCCGTCGCGAGTTGCTGCAACGGCTCAGTGCGTTGGCTGGAGGGTTGATCCTGACCGGTCCCATTTCTGGCTGTGAAGGCTTCTGGCAGCGCGAGCCGGCTATTCCAGTTGATAGCTGGCATAAAGGCGTTTGCCGGTTCTGTGGGACTGGTTGCGGCATCATGATCGGGGTGCGCGATGGCCGGGTGGTGGATGTGAAGGGTGACGAGTACGCGCACAACCGGGGCCGGCTCTGCATCAAAGGCATTCTGAAC
>JALSJJ010000131.1 GCA_026989375.1 Rhodothermus sp. | reverse complement strand
ATTTATACCTTGGCGGGTGAACTGGTCGATGTGATTGAACACGATAGTCCGATCGACGACGGGATTGCCTACTGGGATTTGCGCACGCGGGATAATATGGAGATCGCCTACGGACTCTACATCTTCCATGTTGAGTCGGAAGAGGGTACCTATGTCGGGAAGTTTGCGGTTATTAAGTAAGCTGTTGCTGATCACGGTCGCGGGCCTGCCGGGCATCACGCAGAACGGCTGGACGCAGCTGGTAAATGAAGGACCCGCACGGGCAACCATTACCAAAGTGGGTACCACCGGGGCCCAGTTTCTAAAGCTGGGCGTGGGAGCGCGCCCGCTGGCGTTGGGCGGTGCCTACGTAGCGGCCGGAACAGATCTGCCTGCGCTTTACTGGAATGTGGCTGGACTGGCATGGTTCCGCGGAGGCGCTGCTCAGTTTACACATACCACCTATCTGGCCGGTATCTCGTACGATGTAGCCCTGGTGGCGGTCTCGCTGGGCTCAATCGGGACCATTGGCGGTGCCCTGTACTACCTCAACTCAGGCGAAATGCTGGTGCGCACCGTCGAGGAGCCTGAAGGTACAGGCGAGCGCTTTTCAGTACAGAACCTGGCCTTACAAGTGTCCTATGCCCGTAATCTGACCGACCGCTTTGCGCTGGGAGGCTCCCTGAAGTACATCCGCGAAACGATCTGGCATAGCACGGCAACGGCTGTTGCGGTGGATATTGGCCTTCGTTTCATTACTCCTTTTGAACGACTGGTGATCGGAGCCAGTATTTCGAACTTCGGGCCCAAGATGCGTATGGATGGGCGGGATATCTACTTCAGCGTCGATCCAGATCCACAACGTCAGGGGAATGTGGAAGTGGTCAACGCGGCCTATCTCCTGGATGCCTATGATTTACCGTTGCTGTTTCGATTTGGTATGGCGCTAAAAGCCATAGAAAACGAAAGCTTGCGATTGCAACTGTTAACGGATGCTGCTCATCCCAATGACAACACCGGATACATGAATTTTGGCGCTGAGCTGAGCTTGCGAGATTTGATTGCCTTGCGCGTAGGCTATAAGAACGCATTTGAGCGGGACAGCGAGCAGGGACTGACGCTGGGAGGGGGACTGGCGCTGGTCATGGCCAGCTTGCGTGCCCGGTTTGATTTTGCTCATGCCAGCTTCGGACGGTTAGGATCAACGCGGTGGGTCAGCGTAGAGATTGCTTTCTGAAAGATCCCATGCCTATGCGAGCGCTTCTATTGGGGCTGTTGTTGGTAGGAACCGCCTGGTTGCAGGAGACCCGGGGGCAGGAACGTTCCGATCCCATTGAATATCCAATCACCCTGACTGCTCCTGTGCTTAAAACGGTGGCAGGCCAGACGGTCTGGGAAGCGCAGAGTGATTCGCTCCCGGTCCCTTTCACAGGCGTTATTTTGCGGGGTACGACCCAGCCTGGCGCAGTCCTGCGCGGATGGATCCAACTGGGCGATCAGGCCGGCTGGCAGGCCCTGACCATCATTCGTCAACCACGCGCTGCCCTCTTCTGGGCAGGCTACCGGAGCGACAGTCTCCTGCACGCTCCTCTTATACGGATTCGATTTGAAGGAGAAGGGGCTGCAACGTTACAGATTATCGAAGCAGGCACCTTCAATCACCTCGACGATACGCTCCGAGGCGCGCTGAAATGGCGCCTTTTGCCTGGCCAGCCTACCGGGCATATTCGGGCCCCACGACTGATTCGGCGCAGTGAATGGGGCGCCCGTCCTTTCGTCGGGGTTCCTTCACCACAACCTTTCTATGACTACGAGACGTTTCATCACACGGCGGGCTTTGCGCCCCGTACCTATGCTGAAGGAGTCCAGGAGGTGCGTAATATTCAGCGGTTTCATCAAGAAGTACGTGGGTGGAGCGATATCGGCTATCATTTTTTGCTGGACCTGGAGGGACGCATCTATCAGGGACGTCCTTTTGCCGACGAAAGTATCCCTTTCGAAGCGGGTCCCCCTCTTGTAATCGGAGCCCACGTGGCGGGCCATAACACCGGCAATATCGGGGTGGCCATTATGGGCTGTTTCCACCCTCCTGAAGGACAGCACTGTGTCGATCTATTAACGCCGGCCGCTCGCGACTCGCTGGTGCTGTTGCTGGCCTATTTGATTGATACCTACGGCATAGATCCGGCGCACATCTTAGGACATCGAGAGTGGCCGTCCGCCTCAACCGCCTGTCCAGGGGATAATAACATGGTACTACTTCCATCGATCCGGGAAGCGGTGGCTGATCTACTGGCACGGGGTACGCAGCGGCCGGCCGATCTGGTCGCCACAGTTACCGTAGATGAAGAGGGCGTCGTACGGTTGCAGTGGAATTTTATAGCCATTTACAATGCGGCGGGTATGGCGATCGTTCGCGAAACGCCGACCCGCGTGGACACGCTCTTCCGCTCCGCTTCGCTGGAGAATGGCGCGTTGGCCGACGTGACCGCTCCGGCCGCTGCTGTGCTGATCTATCGTTTTGTAGTGTTCACGCCGCGTGGCTACCCTTTTGTCGTGCAGCAAGATACGGTGCAAATGCCGCACTATACGGAGTGGCTACACGTCCGGGTGTTTCCTTCGCCTTTTACCG
>JALSJJ010000130.1 GCA_026989375.1 Rhodothermus sp. | reverse complement strand
GCCCGGCACCTCATGAGTTTTAATCGCACCTTTTGGTATTGAAAGGTTTGATATAATTTATGACTGTATTTTCCTATATCATTGTGTGAAGGTGGATTCTGAGGATCTGCGCGAGCTATACAGAGGGGCTTCGTGCGTGCCACACCGCCCGGGGGCAAACCTAAACGGTACGAGGGAAAATTGTCGAAATCATTGCCGATAAATTCAGGAAAGATGTGATTCTCGTTTCTCAGAGCGGTAGGGAACGAGCCGCCGAACCCTGACAGGCGGCGAATACTGGAAGTTCAAGACGATTACAGAAAAAGCGACAAACCTACGAGCGGCTGCTTATAGGCAGGTTCGTGTTGCCAAGAAAAAATGTTATCGTCGTGCATATAGAACGGGAGGCAACTCCTGAAAAGATCGATTCTGTCATTCGTGGCGTGATCGATACGATCATGAGAGATTCGGAGAAACGGATCCGGCATGTGATCATAGTAGATACAAACGGTGAGATAGTCTTTCAATACCGGAGAGATGGCTAAAATCTACTTCGATACCTTCAAGGATACGATCGAGAGGGCGAAAAAAGGCAATTATCTTACGACAGAGGCCCGGTTGATTCTCTGGGGGCGTCTTGCGGAAGCTTGTGCGCGAAGAGATCTGACCGTTGAAGAGTTCGAGCAACTTGAAGCAATGCTCGAAATCGACCGCCAGCGTTACCTGCGCGATATGGACGTCGCTACAATTGGCGAACCGGAAGAGGACGAGGAGTACGCTTAAAGCTCAAGGCGAATTTCCTTGGCCACCACATCGGCCACACACTCTGCTTCCGCGTCCGTAAGCCCCAGAAAGTTGTGGTACGTCTCGGACGGTCCGATGCAGATCCTAATGTGAGAGAAAACTTTTGCCGCCTATCCTAAGCCATTCCTTCTGGAGCAGGGCGATAAGATACACCGGGTCACTGCAGGCCGAGCACGTCAGGGCCCTGGACGAAGATGATATCCACTGGAATGCCGGCCTGCTGGATACGGGACAGGTCGGCGCGGAGTGTGTCGTCCATCTGACCATAGCGTTCAATAAAAGCGGCTGTGGCCGCATAGTCGCCATCGCCCTGCAGGCGGAGGATCTGTTCCGAGAGCGCATCGACGGCGGCCTGCATGCGCTCGGGCACGACGCGGTAAGTGCCAGTAGCTGGGTCGCGGGTGAAAGCGCCCTGCTCCTTGAAGAAGTTGAAACGAATCAGGTTAGCTCGACCATGTGCACTGGCGGCACCAAAACGGATCGAGCGAAAGATGCCGGCCAGAAAGGTTACATAATGGTCTATCGGATCAGCTTCCCATTCGCCGCGCTCGATCAGCCAGGTAACCATGTACAGGCCGAGCACGTCTGCTTTGCCCTCTTCCATGGTGGTGTACAGGTCCCGCAATGCCTCACGCACCGTCCCACGGCCGGTGACCGTGTGCTTGATGCCCAGCCCGTGTGCTACTTCGTGAAACATCGTGTTGCCGAAGAACGCATCGAAGGTGATATGCGACCGCTGGTCCTCGGCAATCAGCACTTCGGCGATGGGGAGTAGAATCTTCTCGAACTTGGCCCGCATGACGTTCTGGAGCTGCAGGCGACGTGTGCCTTTTTCGAGCTGGACGCGCTCGTCGTTCGGCAGGTTGATGGCAATGGTCTTGGCCCCGGCATTGGCATCGCCGGCATAGTAGAGCGCATCATAGGC
Source organism: Rhodothermus sp. (assembly GCA_026989375.1). Lineage (GTDB taxonomy): Bacteria > Bacteroidota > Rhodothermia > Rhodothermales > Rhodothermaceae > Rhodothermus. The sequence continues at coordinate 15,598 of JALSJJ010000130.1, read as the reverse complement.
GCCGAGATCCGAGTCGGTGCCCGGTTGCTCACGTTTGTAGGCGTCCGGAACGGGCAGAGCAGCCTGTAGGTCAGGAAGCAACGTGGCGTAACGGCTGAGACGCTCGCTCCAGGCGCGGTCCTTGAGCAGGACAAAAGCTTCGGCTGCTGCCTTGTAGCCAAAGAGCTGATCTTCATAGGTTTCAATCGGGCCGATGATTATATCGATCGTGTTCGTCTTCATGTCGAGCCAGGCCCGATCACTTTCATAGTAGTCGTCAGTCAGCAGCGCTTCGGCCCGGAGGGTAAGGTAGCGGCGGAGGCCTTCGTCCTCGGCCAGCTCAGCCGCCTGACGGAGCAGATCGGCCGCACGCCGGACGTTCGGTGCAAAAAACTCGTGATAGGGAATAGCAACGAGTTGGCCCCGCGCATCCCGTCGTACCATGGTATAAAGGCTGCGCAGCGCCTCATTCTGAGTAGCAGCCGCCTCGAACTCCTCGCGCGTCATATCAGACGGATAGAAGTTGGCGCCCGGCGGTTTGGGCCCCACTCCTTCAAGGAAAGGGCGATTCCCGTCAAGTCGGTCCCAGGGGCCGTAGTTGATTTCGGCAAAACGTCGCAGGCCGGGATCTTCGATGGTGGCCAGCAGCGAATCCAGGTTGCCGTAGGCCTGTAGTTTGAAGATGGCGTCCATTTCGCGGGCCGCCTCAATAAGCAGACGCAGCATCTGACGCTGATTATCTGAAAGCCCGCTCAGATCAGCTTCAAGTCGGAACGGGGCATATTTGCGCAGCAGGGCCTGTGCCTCAGGCGAGGCGTCAGGTTCGGTGATGTAGTTGGTTTCGGGCATCGTCTCCGGGGTTTCGCAGGCAAGAAATACTACCAGAAGTAGTAGAAGAAGTAGTCTCAGACGCATGATCTCGTGGCCAGAATGTTTCCATGAGTGTCCGGAGGGGAAGATGCGGTACAGATCGGTTATTTGCAAGTGAGGAGAGGAGACGTTGGGGGCCGCTTTCTGATGCGGCCCCAGTAATTCTATCTGAGGCTAAGCGTTCTGGCCTGATCGATTCCATGACTTAGATTGAGCAGGCCAGTACTGTGTGCCAGCTCGATGAAGGAGGGATAAGCTGTAGTCGTATTAGTGGTGCTGAAATGCGGTGTTGGCCATGCTGGGACGGATCCACTTCGACCGTCCACGGCAGGCTTCAGCGTGAAGTCCCTGAGCCTGTTCGTGCGATGCGTAGCCGATCGAAGAACTCCTGTTGGGGAGTGCCCGGAGGCACGTCGTACGGATGCGCTGGCAATTCCACACGCTTCAGGACCGGATACTGCTTTTTGTAGAGGAAGGGACGCGGGCGTCCGACCGGATCCTCTCCGATCACCAGTACCGTGGTTCCCTGCTTGATGATTTTACCCTTTCGCGATTCGATACCGGTGCCACCTGCGGTCGTCTGCCAGGGATCGGCCCAGTGAAAGACCCACTTCGCATCGGCATCAATCAGTCGCACGCAGCCATGGCTGGCCGGCCCCCCGGTCGGCATCGGATACTGATGCACGTGAATGCCGCGGGCATCGTGGAAATTGAAGACCCAGTACATTTCCCAGGGTTCGCCGGGCGGACTGAGCGAAGAAATACGGTATTCTTCCTTCCAGTTGAAGTTGAAGCGTCCGTTCGGCGTGGGATTTTCGGGCGATCCGGTGTTGATTACCCCCCAGCGTACCAGCTTGCCATATTCGTAGGCGCCAAAGGCCTGGATGGATTTGTCCATGATGAAGAGCTTGTCAAAGTCGCGGCCACCCGGATAGTAGCGAGGGAAGGGGGAGTAGGCGCGAAAGTCCAGGTCGAACTGGTTGGGAATAACCAGGGTATCGCCAATCTGAAGGTTCCGAATCAGAACCCGGTTGAGCAACTCTACCAGACGCGCGCGTTTTTTACCCAGTTCCAGGTCGCCATCGCCCAGCTCTTTGTAAAGCGTGTTGCGTGCCAGTACATTGTTCCCAGAGCTGTGGTGCAGGATGTAGTAGTGATACTGCACTTCGGGAATGGCATCGAGCTCTTCATACTGGTGCTCCAGAATGTCCTCCAGCGCTGTCTGGTTGATGTAATCTTGGGCCTGCAATGCCTGTGACTGCAGGAACAGCAGCAGGAGCAATCCGAATGCGCAACGACCCATGCCAGTACTCACGGGATGGTCTGTTTTTCCGACGATCTAACAAAGACGGGGAGAGGCCGTTCCGCGCCTTTGTCCGTATCTATTGGGCTATAAGGGCTGCGGATAGCCAGCTCATTTCCGTTGTTTTGGTGCGGAGCATGCAACGCGGCAGGCAGGCCACCGGTGTTGTAGCGATCCATGGAACGCACAGCACAATCAACCGGGTATGCAACACGGCCTATCTATGAAGCTTGGGACCTCGGTATGCGCAGACTGCCACGCCCGTTCAGGGCGCACGGCAGCCCTCCGTCTGCAATTTCTGAATGGCTTCGGGAATGCCCAGCACGATCAGGATATCGCCGGGCTGAAGGCGTGCATTGGCGCCCGGATTGTAGCGGATCTCACCGGTTCGGGCATCAACAATGGCTACTACGATCGCGTTGTAATGTTGACGAAAGTTGCTTTCGGCCAGCGTTTTGCCAGCCAGAGGCGCGCCGGGTTCGATTTGAATCTCTTCCATCTGCAAGCCCAGAGCGCCGGTGCCCAGCACGCGTTCCATAAAAGCATCAACGTAGGGGCGTAGTACCACCTGGGCCATGCGATCAGCGCCGACCTCGCTGGGAGCGATCACCTTGTTGGCGCCGGCACGCAGCAGTTTGCGTGCGTTTTTGTGATCGTTGGTGCGTGCCAGAATGAACACATCGGGGTTGAGCTCGCGGGCCAGCAAGGTCACGAACACGCTGGCGCTGTCGTCGGCCATGGCCAGAATGAGCGCACGGGCCCGGTCGATACCGGCCTGACGCAGCGTTTCTTCTTCTTCGGCATCGCCGGCCACAAAGACCAGATGGGCGGCCCGCAGGTCTTCCAGGGGTTCGGTGGCCCGTTCGATCACGACAACGGGACGTCCGGCCTGGAGCAGGTCTTCCACGATGCGTCGGCCCACGCGGCCATAGCCGCAAACAATAAAATGGTCACGCATGGCACGCAACTTTCGTCGGAGGTAACGGTCTCGAAAGGTCGTGTTGCTCAGGATAAACTGAACCATTCGGGTAGCAATAAAGGCAACGGTTCCGATGCCGGCCAGTGCGATCAGTACCGTAAAAAGTCGGCCGGTTTCGGATAACGGACGTACTTCCGAAAAGCCGATGGTAGTGAGCGTGATAAAGGTCATGTAGAAGGCTTCGATCCACGTCCAGCCTTCGATGATACGGTAGCCGATCGTGCCACCCAGCAGAATGAACAGCAGGAGCAGTGAGCCCAGTAGAATCTCGCGTTGTTCTGCCTCGGTATGGACGAGCCAGTGAAGCAGGCGCTCCAAAAGATGAGCTGGAGTCGGCATGGATGCTACACTGCAGGAGTCAGCGTGAAGACGCGGGCATGCCAGCTCTGACCAGCAGGCTTTTCAAAACCGCTTTGGCGCAGGTCGCCGACGGTGGTCAGCGACAGATCGAACACCGGGGTCTTCGCCGTTACCTTGCCCTCGGCAATCAGCCGACGAAACTGGCCGCGGGAGGCATGCCGTACGGTACCATCGGGATCGCGGTAGAACACCACCAGCGGCGACATCCAGGTGATGCCCAGCGATTGGCCGGCAGCATGGACGGCCCGTGTAGCGGCATCGATGCTGCAACCGGAGATTTCGCCACCGGGCACATAGCCGGCCAGCAGCAGGAAGCGTTGATGCAGTACGGTTGCCTGCCCACAGACCGGCCGTCCGTGCGCCTGCCAGGTTGCCAGAAAGGGACGGAGTGCTTCCAGGAGGGTATGGCTTTCCGTTTCCGTAAGTGGCCGATCGGCCGCAAAGATCCATAGACGGGCACTATCGGGTAGTTCGGCAAACAGAGGCATGGCGATCATAATTAAGGTACGGCAGATATGTCCCTTTAACGTCAGTCGGCTCAGGGAGATCTGTCATCTTCATCGTCTGCGTTCGGCTCACTATCCAGCGAAAGCTGGCGGATGCGTAGCTCGGCGGTTCGGAGTTGCTCCATGCAGTAGCGGGCCAACTTGAGCCCTTCTTCGTAAGCCATCAGAGAAGCTTCCAGGTCCAGCTCGTCGGCTTCCAGATGATGTACAATCTGTTCCAGGCGTGCCAGCGCCGCTTCAAAAGAAAGCGGTTGGTCAGGGGGCGTGGGTGTTGTGTCCATGCTTTCGAAAGCTGGGGTGGTGTGGTTTCTGGCTTGCAAATCGGAAAAAATATGCAGTAGCTTCGGCCAGAAAGCAAGCCACGAAAGCCATGGATCTGGGTCTGCACGGAAAAGTAGCGATTGTTACGGGGGCCAGCCGGGGTATCGGACAGGGAATTGCGCGGAGTCTGGCAGCCGAAGGATGTCGGTTGGTCATTTGCGCGCGCGGCGCCGAGGCGTTGGAGGCTACGGCCGAGATGTTGCGGGAACAGGGGGCCGAAGTCGAGGCGCTCACGCTGGATGTGACGCATCCGGAAGCCGGTGCGCGACTGGTGCAGGCTGCCCGCGAACGCTTCGGGCGGGTAGATATCCTGGTGGGGAACGCGGGAGGAAACCGGCGGGGCGATTTTGAGACAACGTCCGAAGACGACTGGTCGGCGCTTATCGAGCTGAACCTGCGGGCGCACCTGCGTTGCGCACGGGCCGTAATTCCGGTTATGAAGGCACAAGGTGGCGGGGCCATTGTGTTTATTGCATCGATCTTCGGGCGGGAGGCGGGCGGTCCAGGCCTTTCGATCTACAACAGCACCAAGTCGGCCCTGATCAGTGCCGCCAAAATCCTGGCGTTGGAGCTGGCGCCGTATAACATCCGGGTCAACACGGTGGCGCCCGGTTCGATCCGCTTCCCGGGGGGAAGCTGGGATCGACGAATGCGGGAAGATCCAGAGGGTACGCGCCAATTCATTGCCCAGCACATTCCGATGGGGCGCTTCGGGACAGTGCAGGAAGTGGCGGATGTGGTGACGTTTCTGGTATCGGAGCGGGCTCGCTGGGTAACCGGGGCTTGCCTGAATGTAGATGGCGGGCAGTCGCGTTCACTGATCTGAGCCAGCCCAGGAGCTCAGCGCTTCGGCCAGAAGCTGCCGGTCCGTAGCACGTACAAACCGGTGGAGGAGCTGCCCCGCTTCCAGAGGCCAGCTTTCGATCATGACCGCATCGCCCAGGTGCGCTTCATGACGAAAGGTGATCGCCAGCGATTGGAGCGAGCCGGTGCGTAGCGTTTCGGGCAGGGCATCAACCAGCCAGGCCAGGTAACGGGTATTGTTGGCGTGGCCATTGCGGTCCAGATCGCTGAAGCGCACGCGTACCGTGTCGGTCCAGCAAGGCGATGTTTCGGGGGCTTTCGGGAAAGAGCGATTCAGATGAAAGGGTGGAGATTCGGTGGGACGCAGGCGAGTCACCTCAGAAGGAAGGCGTACAGGACGGCGCTGCTCCGGATCGACCAGGAGCCAGGCTGATAGTCCTTCGGCCAGCGGATTGTTAGCTGCATCGCGTATGACGTAGGCCCGGAGCGCACGTAGGCCCTGGAAATCACATGGCCAGGTTTCGACATGAACCGTTTCGGCCCAGGCTGGCCGTCGGTAAAGCTGTAGCCGCAGCTCGTGGAGCACCCAGTAAACCGGCCGACCACCAATTTCCAGAAACGCTACGCCCAGCGCCTGCGCATGACGACTGGCCGCTTCCTGCAAATAACCACTCAGCGCAGGCAGGGCCAGCAAACCGTCCGGTGCGACATCCAGCGCGCGTACGCGCAGCGTTTCGGTCCAGTGGAGCAAGGCTGACATCATGCAAAAAAATGTGACGCGCCCCGGCTATCCGTAGCACAAAGAATCAATGCACCAATGGTTTCCCCGACGTTCGGCAAGCTCCCCAATTGTCTCCTATCGGGGCGGAAGCATGCAAAATCCGACGAGGCCCTCGGCTCTCTCCAGGAGGGGATGGCTTATCTTCAAAGCCAGCTTTTTTTCTTCATCGTGGACAGCACCATGAGAGATGATCTGCAGCACGATAAAACGGTGCGGCTTTAGAAGCGATACACAGGGTCGATCTATAAGACAGCGTTGCCCCTTGTAAGCTTGGGTTATGTCATCACCATGCCTGAAAAGCGGCCGCACATCGAACCACGGTCTCTGACTGAGCCTCTGGATGATAGCACAGACGATGCTACCTTTTCGCTGACCGATCTGAGCGATCCGGTCGTCATCATGCTCCTGTTTCAGGAGCTGATTCGGGAAGAGCAGGTACGAAAGGCCTGGGAAAAGTGGCGTCAGCTCGACGAGAAGCAGCGACGACCACTCTGGCGACTACTGATCGAAGTCGACGGGATTGATCCGGCCGTTGTCTATGCAACGGCCGCCGAGGTATATGGCTTTAAGACGGCCCGAATCAACCGCGATCAGGTATTACGTTTTCTGCGTGATCAGCGAAATCGTTTCACGCAGGAGCAATGGGACTGGATGCGGAGGAAATGGGTGTTACCTATCGGCCAGGAAGTCGATGAAAAGCGGGGCCTTACACGCTGGCTACTGGGAACGCACGATCCCACACGTCCCAGTTTGCACCGCCAGATCGTCATTCAGCTCGGAATCGATCACTTTGAGCTCCAGTATGTTCCGGCCAGGGTTATCGAGAAGTTCTTTCAGGAGGCCTTTCCTCGACGGAACGAATACCTGGAGCGGGTGCAACAGGAGGATGGCGCGGTTGATCTGGGCATGAATTATGAAGAGGAGACCGAGCTGATCGATGAAGAGTCGCTTGAGGCAGAGATCAACCGTTCAAAGCTGATCAACCTGTTCGAGGCCGCGCTCGTCGAGGCCGTCCACCAGGGCGCCTCCGACATCCACATCTTCCCCAACCATAACCGCCAGGTCGAAATCCATTTTCGCATTGATGGCGACTTGAACTGCTGGCATGTGGAAGATAAAGTGCATCCGGAGGCGTTTCTGGCAGTGGTCAAGGATCAGGCGGGAGGCGTCGATCGCTTCGAGCGCGACAGAGCGCAGGATGGCTTTATCCAGCGCTGGATCGACGATCACCTGATCCGCTTCCGCGTCTCCGTGCTACCCATTGCAACGGCCAGCTTTGACGTGCGGGCCGAGTCGATAGTCATTCGTGTGCTTGACGACCGCAAGGTCATCAAAGACCTGCGGTTGCTGGGTCTTTCGGAGCGGGCGCTGGAGCGTTTTGAGTGGGCCATCCGCCAACCCTATGGCATGGTGATCGTCACCGGACCCACCGGCTCCGGCAAAAGCACCACGCTCTATGCCGCCCTCCACCAGGTCGTCAGTCCACGTAAGAATGTGCTGACAGTGGAAGACCCGGTCGAATACATCATTCCCGGCGTGCGGCAGATCAAACTCAGCCACAAGCTGGGCCTGGAAGATGCCCTGCGGGCTATCCTTCGGCACGACCCCGACATCGTGATGGTCGGCGAGATGCGCGATCGGCAGACGGCCGAGCTGGCTATCAAGCTGGCCAACACGGGGCATCTGACCTTTTCGACGTTGCACACAAACGATGCGCCCAGTGCGGTGAGCCGGCTCTACAAGATGGGGATTGAGCCGTTTTTGATCGCCTATGCGATCAACCTGGTCGTGGCCCAGCGCCTGATCCGTAAGGTCTGCCCAGCCTGCAAAGTAGAGGACAAAGATCCGGATTATGTAATGCTGCGCAAACTGGGTTTTACGGACGAAGAGATTGCGCGCGCCACTTTTTATAAAGCAGGACGTGATCGGCGCTGTAAGGTCTGCAAGGGGGTTGGCTATAAAGGCCGGCGGGCGATCGTTGAAGCCATGTACTTTTCGCGAACGATCCGCCACATGATCGTCGAAGCCCAGGGCTCTATCGACGAAGATGCATTGCGCGAGCAGGCCATCAAGGAAGGCATGCAGACGCTGCGCGATGCCGCCCGCGAAGTCGTACTGGCCGGTGAAACGACCGTTGAAGAAATGATCCGGGTGACGACTACTGAAGAGTAAGGTTTCGTTTTGAAATGGTAGAGGTATTCAGGTAATCGCAAGAAATAGAGGAAAAGCAAAGCGGCAAGCATCTAAGCGCATGGAAGGACTTTTGCTCTGTTAAAAAGCAAACGGTTCTTGCTGTAAAATGCTATGTCACAGACGCTTCTGGCTACTCTGGCCCTGGTTGTGGCAATGAGCTTTACGCTTGGCGTGTACCAGAAGCAACACGCCCTGCAGCGCGCCACCATTTTTCGAGAATTGCAGGAGATGGCCGCTGCAGTAGGAGTCGAAACCATGGAAATCATCCGCACACGTGCTTTCGATCAGGCCGTTGTGGATGGGAGTGTGTCGGGTACACCGGACGACATTCTGTTATTTTCCGATTCGACAGATTTTGGCGTCAGTGGAACATGCGCGGCATTCGGGGGAACGGCCCCCTGTGATGATATTGATGATTTCCACAATCAACAACCGATACGCCCATTTGTACTTGGAAGAGATACAATCTATTTCCAGGTGAATATTCAGGTAGAATATATCGAATATAATACTTTAGGAGAACCTGTTCCATCCAGCACAAAGACAGAATACAAACGTGTAAAGCTTGCAATACAAGATTATTGGAGAAGTGGAAGATATCCGTATATTCCTATCCCAATAAAGCTTGAGCGAACTTTTTCGTATAAATTCTAATTTTAGCTATGTGGGTTATATTTGATAATATATCAGCTGCAATTTTAGGGGGTACGCTGTTGATTATTATGATTTCGGTTCAGCAGCGTATAATGGAGATTAATTTAGAGCAGATAACGAATTATATGGTCAAGCGTCAGGCTAACGATCTGGTTTCATGGATGGAGGAAGACTTGCTTCGTCTTGGAGAAAATGTCGATTTTAATAATGAAGTTCCTTTTACGAATCCGATTCAAAATACTGCCACAGGAATTACCGAATCTTTTACTTTCTTTCGTGATTCTATTGATGCTGATGGACAGGTTATTCGCATATATATCCGATACGATTTAAATCCTAAAGGATACCGGGTCATCCGAGGTGATAGTATTCCTGTGTATCAGCTTGTTCGTAGCGTCAAAATAGGAGAGAGTGGAAGCTGGGAGGTAAGTGGAAGAAGCCCGGCGCTTATCAGCTATTTCCGAATTGATCTGCTGGATAGAGACGCAAAGCCGTTACCCGATCCGGCAGGAAATCCGGAGCTGGTTCAGAACACGCGAGTACGGGTAACGCTGGTGCCCCCTTACGAAACTTCTCGCTCACAGGTATTGCAGCGGGTCTATTACGGCTCGACGTTGCTTATCCCACGCGATCGCGATAATGAATCGATGACCAATCTGTGAGGATGCCATGGGTAAGATGTCCTTGCTCTGGGTGGGTGTGGTGATCCTTGTAGGAACTGTTTTGTTGCTGCAGGCGAATGTCAGTCGGCTACAGGCTGACGATCGTCAGGTAAGGCGGCAGGAAGAGACGCTTGCTCGTGAGATTGCGCGTTCAGCACATGAGCGTATTGTGGCATTGGCCCGGGAGCTGGAGACGCAGCATCCTGATTGGACGGCTGGCGAACTGGTTGCTGCTGTGAACGGCGAGACGGGGCGGTTGACTGGCTCGTTGCAAGGAGGGAGCTATGAGGCCTGGCTATATGCGATCGGGGGAACAGGCGGGGGCTCTTATGGAGCGGTAGCTATAGGGCGATATGGTCGTGCTACCCATCGAATCGGCTCCAGGCGGGTGCTTCGAAGCACGCTGGAAGTACCGGATCAGCCCAGCCGGGTGAAGGTGACGTTTTTGGAATCGATGGCGGGCTATTGCTCGGCCATCTATCTGCAGCGTTATGTGCCGCGCGAAGATGGAACCTATGACGCTCAGGAGCCCGAGTTGATTTTTGCGCCGCAGAATCGCCACGGTGCCGACGGAACGCCTGCTGAGCGTCTTTTCGAGACCGTGCTCAACCCTGGCGAGCGGGCCAACTTTATCCTGGCCGTCGATAAAGACTGTAGTCTCCGAGGACGCACCGACGTGCCGGCACGTGAGCAAGTAGGCAATCGGCGCTATTTCGACTATCTACGTTCTGCGCTGGTGGAAAGCGTCAGTGATCTGCGCCAGATGCAGGAGGGAGATTACGTCATGATTCAGCCCCATCCGGTCAAGCCAAATACCTGGCGGCTGGCCTTTGAAGATCTGCAAATCTCCCCCGCTGATAAGCTGTGGGATGTAAAGCGCTATGGGTATGGTGATATGCGGTGGAGACGGCGTTGGGGCGCACAATGGGGCGAGCGTAATGGCAAATACAGTTATGGTGGGCAGGGGTGGCATGAGGTCGATGCTTATGGATATTACCAGTTGCGCGACTATTACCGGGAGCCTGGCGGCCAGGCATTGGTGCCGGATTTCAGCGATCAGGTGATCGAAGTAACGTTCGTTCCGGTCGATGCCGGTACGTAACGAAAGATTACCAAACGTAATCTCACATGGCCGCTGCAGGCCGCACAATGTATTGATTGGGACGACGGGAATGCTTTTCGCTTAGGGTAGTGTGGAGCCAATCATACGGGGGGAGCCATGGGAAAGTTTATTCTACTCTTCGTGACAGCGACAGTTGTAGGTGGCAGCGTACTGCTACTGCAATCCGACATTGATCGGTTGCAGGCCGATGACCGACAGGTGCTGCGTCAGGAAGAGGCACTGGCGCGCGAGATTGCTCGTTCAGCCTATAACCGCATCGTCTCGATGGCTCGCAAGCTTGAAGTGGAGCAACCTGATCTGTCGCGGGATGAGCTGATCAGCCTTGTAGGAGACCAGGATAATCCCCTAACCGGGCACCTGAAAGGGGGTACCTACAAAGCCTGGCTATATCCTGTTGGTGGCGCCTCGTATGGGGCGGTTGCTATCGGATATTACGGGCGAGCCACCCATCGCGTGGGTGCCCATCGACTGATGCGGAATACGCTGGAAGTTACGCAGCCCAGCCAGGTAAAGGTGACGTTTCTGGAATCGATGGCGGGCTATTGCTCGGCTATTTATATTCAGCGCTTTGTTCCCAGGAATAATAACGGCATGGGCAATAACCTTGGAGGGTGCGACCCCAGTAATCCGGCGCTTGGCAGTTCCTGTGAAAACCAGCAGGATATTGAGCTGCGGGGCAACGGCAATGGGAAATACATTGCCCTTAAGCCCGAACTGGTCTTTGCGCCGGGCAACAACCGGGATGGAGCTGAGGCCCTCTATACCACGGTGTTGAATCCGGGTGAACGGGTCAACTTTATCTTGGCTGTTGATGCTGATTTTTACTGTGAACGCCGGGGAGATCCCAACATTGACATCAACGATCCCTTCTATGAGTACACACGGCCAGCGCTGTTGGAGAGTGTTGGGAATTTTAACGAAATGCAGGAAGGCCGGTATGCTATGATTCAGCCCCACCCGACGCGGCCCAATGTGTGGCGCATCGCCTTCGAGGATCTGATTTTTTCGAAAAAGAAGCTCGACGATGTGAAGCGCTGGGGATATGGGGATAGGCAGTGGAGACGGCGTTGGGGCGCGCAATGGGGCGAGCGTAATGGCAAGTACAGCTATGGAGGCTGGGGTTGGAGTGGTCAGGATCATTACGGATACTATCCGCTAAGGGATTTCGGACACATGCCGGACTTCAGCGACCAGGTCATTGAGATCGAATTCATCCCGGTTCCGGCTTCTTGATTACCTGTTGGGTTGATCCAGGACGGCGTTGCAGCAGGCAGAGCGTGCGCTTCCGCTGTAGCGCCGTCTTTTTTTGCCGGTTGCTTAAGCGACAGGCGCGTAGTGCGATACTGTAAAGGCAAACCAATCCTGTAGGCCAGTCATGTCGAACGGAAACCCTGCGCTGGCGGAAGTGCTGGCACAGCACGCCTCGGCAGCCCAGCGCCCTCGGGTGCGGCCTGTACCGCCGCTGCCGAAGATTTGCAAAACGGTGCTTGATTCAGTACCACCTGCTCTCGTTGGGGAGGACCGTGCGCGCTACCTGGCCGAGCAGGTCAACGCACTGCTGGACAAAGACCGAACACTGCTGCGCGAGCACATGCAGTTGCTGGTCAAACGCATGCTGGACCTCAATGCCAGCGATATGGACATAGGCGGGCCAGCCTCAAATGGCTACGTCTGGTACCGGGTGCACGGCGACAAGCGACCCTACAAGGAAATGGGCACCTACTCGTGCGATGAGGCTGCCTTGCTCATCCTGAATCTGCTGACCGAGCGGCAGCTCCAGCTCTTTTTTGAAGAGTGTGCCCTGGACTTTTCCTATGCACTGCCCCTTGAAGGGCGCAACGGGATGCCGCGGCGCTTTCGTGCTACCGTCTACTTCGACATGGATCATGTGGCGCTGAACATGCGCGCCATCACTGACGAGATCCGCCCCCTCAAAAGCCTGGGCTTCCATCCCCTGATCGAGCGCGGCCTCATGTTCCGGCATGTGCGCGACGGACTGACGCTGGTGACCGGCGTGACAGGTTCCGGTAAGAGCACAACGCTGGATGCAATCATTGACGCGAACAACGACGACGTCTATGCGCATGTGGTGATCATCGCCAAACCTATTGAGTACGTGCATCGCTCACGCAAATGTCTGATCCGCCATCGCGAAGTGGGACGCGACGTTCGATCCTTCAAAGATGGCATCGTGCAGGCGCTGCGCCAGGACCCTGATATCATCGTCATCGGCGAGATGCGCGATCCTGAGACCATTTCGGCCGCGCTGGAGATTACCGATTCCGGCCACAAGGTCTTCTCTACGCTGCATACAAGCTCAGCGGTAGAGACGATCGACCGTATCGTGGCCGAGTATCCGCCCGATGAACAGGAGCGCGTGCGTAACCGGCTGGCCGACGTGCTCCGCTGCGTAATCTCACAGAAACTGGTGCCCAAGATCGGAGGAGGACGCATTCTGGCCAAAGAAGTGCTCTGGATGACGCCGTCCGCACGGGCTGCGATCAAAAACAAGAATACCAGCGAAATCTACCAGATGATGTGGGAGGGAGGCGCAATGGGCATGATTACCATGGAACAGGATTTGTTCCGTCTGGTCCGGCAGCAACTGATCACACCGGAGGTTGCCTTCGACTTTGCCAATAACAAGCGCCGGTTGCAGCAATTGCTTCAGTAACACCGAAAGCCCTGCGTTTCTAAACGTTACGTCTGAGACGATTTTGTAATGATCATGAAAACAAAACGGCAAAAGCTTACGCGCACCCGAGCTCCTTACGTGCTGGGAGTTACGGTTGCTGGCCGTACGATTTATGCGGTGCTTTTGAAGCGCGAAGCCGATGGTGTGGAGGTGGTGCGGCGGTTTACGCGGCAGCGCGTGGCCCGGTTTGCCAGCATGCAGCAGGGCGTTCCAGAAGTCAAAGGCCAGGAAGCGGGCGGTGACTTTTCCATTCAGTTTGGCGGCAGTGGAGCAGCTACCCCGTTTCTGAAAGCAGAGTTTGACCTGAGCGGCGACGGCGCTGGCAATGAGCAGCTCCCTCCGGCTACGCTTTTTGTGATGGAGCTTTCCGATATCCTGGCCGAATGCAAGGAAGCTGGCTATGGCGATCCAGAAGTGGCCTTCTGCCTCCCCTCGGTGGATCTTGCTTACGTGGAGCTCCGATTGCCCCGTTCAGTAAAGCATACCGAGCAGGATACTGGTCCGGTCGATCGCAAAGCCCTGCTGGAGTTGCTGGAACAGCAGGTAGGAACCCCGCTGGAAGAAGAGCAGGTAGCCTTTCTGCCCATGACGCCGGTTGATACAGAAACACATCGATTCCTGGCTATTTATCCACGTCCCAGCGAGCCGGTAACAGCTACTCTGCAGGCCCTCAAAGCTGAATCCAATCGACGGCTGCCGCGCACGCGGCTGTTTGAGACGGAAGTATCGCTGTATCTGGGGCTGGCGCGCACAGCGATTCGTCAGCTTGCATCGGAGTCGTCAGAGGCCTGCTCGCTGGTGTTGCGTGTGGGCAGCGATGATACACTGGTGCTTTTTCTGCAGGGCGATACACTCCAACATGCTGAAAGTCTACGTTCACTCACCGTCCACGATACAGCCGACACGATCTGCAGCCGCATTTTGCTGCTGCAGGATGAGTATGGTATCGGAGAAATTTCCCATGTTTTCCTGGTCAGCGAACATGGAGAGACGGAGTTGCCGCGAAGTCTGTCCGTCTTTTTCCCGAATGCCCAGATTGAAAACCTGCGCGTTTATCTGCCCTTGGACGACCAGGAAATCGGGCCGGGCTCGCTGGCCGCACAACTGGCTGCGCTGCGCCTGGTGGGGGATCCAACGTTTTTAAAAGCCTTTGAGCCGGTCAATCTGTTTCCTTCAAGTCTGCGGCGACGCTGGGAGCTACCCTTCGGCTGGCAGGTATGGGCGCTTTATGCGTTGCTTTTCGTAACGACGCTCTTTTTTGTATGGCGTTATCTGACGCTTGAGGCTGAATTGAACGTCCGTCGAGAACGGCTGCGCCAGCTTCCGCCTGCCATTGCTGCAACGGACGCCCGGGCGCTGCAGGCTCGGATTGACAGTTTGAACGCACGTACCCAGCAGGCCCTGCGAGCACTTGACATACTCGACTCGCTGCTGGTGGGAAGCGACCGCTGGAGCAGAGCATTGGCCCAACTCTCACGCGAGGTGGCAGCCGTCCGGGGCATCTGGGTCGATAGTTGGCGCCCTCGCGCTCGTGGCGTTGAACTGAAGGGCAGTGCCATTGCCCGTGATCGCGTCGTTGCACTGGCCCGGCGACTCAACGGCGTCATTCGCGCCTTGACTTTTTCGGAAATCCGCGGATGGCCCGTCTACGCTTTTGTCATCGAAATCCCACTGCCTGACGAATTACCCGAACCTGCACGCTACCTGCGCGAGCAGTTTGCGGCTAATGCGCAGCCCACCCAATCGAAACCCTCGAATCCATAAGCAGCCATGTGGAAAAAGTACGGAAACGCGCTGCTGTTGTTTGTCGGCTGGCTGGTGCTTACCGGCATCGGTGTCTATTTGACCTACTATAAGCTGCCCAGAGAAATCGCCCACTATGAAAAGCTGGAACAATTGGCGCGCATGCGGGAGACCGAGATGGGGGCCTTGCTGGCTGAATACAGCGCTTCGGAAGCCAAAGCGCGTGAGGTCGAAAGCCGATGGCGCTCGCGTTATCGCTACATTCCGGCGTCACTGAGCACACCCGAGGTAGTCGCCCGCTTGAATGACCTTTCACGACGCGGCTTTGAAACCTTCAACGTACAGTTCTTGGGGAGCGGCCAAACGGATAACGTCAACTACTACACCTTCCACATTGAAGGTCGCGGCTATTTCCATCATCTCTACCGTTTGGTCTGGGAGATCGAAAACAGTCCGGAGCTATACCGTATTCGTAATCTTGCGCTGGACCACATTGACTTGGTTAAGGCCGACCGCGTAAGCGGCCGTGAGCGCATGATGATTATGGTCTCATTCAACATGCAATTGGAAGCTTACTACGGAGGATTGCCTGACCTTCAGGTAGCCCATATGGCCGATAGCCTCT